>JANPJC010000044.1:0-82393 GCA_031425315.1 Chitinophagales bacterium | reverse complement strand
TAACAAACTATATAAAATTTTCAAATTACATGCTCTGTAGGCTGTATTATGCTTAAGATCAATACTCACTGTATTGGCTGTTAACCTACAACTGTAAAACCTACAACTTACAACCATTGTCGGCTTTTCCTATTGCCTACTGCCTATTGCCTATTGCCTACTGCCTACTGCCTATTGCCTAATTTGACTTAGTTTTGCTACCTCATAAAAAATGCAATGAAACAAACCCCATTCACAGCAAAACACATAGCATTAGGCGCTAAAATGGCTGAATTTGCCGGCTATAACATGCCGATTTCATATACCGGAATTAACGACGAACACAATGCGGTAAGAAAAAATGCAGGTATTTTTGACGTTAGTCATATGGGGGAATTTATTTTGAAAGGTGATCAGGCTCTTGACCTCATACAGCGTGTTACATCAAACGACGCGTCTAAAATTAATACAGGTAAAGCCCAATACAGCTGCCTGACAAACGAAAATGGCGGTATAGTAGACGACCTGCTTATTTATTGTATTGAATTCAATAAAGTGTACATGCTTGTGGTGAATGCATCTAATATTGAAAAAGACTGGGAATGGATCAGGAAACACAATAGCAACAATGTTGAAATGCATAATATTTCTGATAAAACTGCTTTGCTCGCTATCCAGGGACCTAACGCGATTAAAATGCTGCAGCCTTTAACTGAGATGGATATTATGGATCTCAAATATTACACATTCGTAAAAGGCCGTTTTGCAGGAGTTGATAATGTTCTGGTGAGTGCTACCGGATATACAGGTTCAGGTGGAGTAGAAATTTATTTTGACGATAAGGATGGCGACGCTGAAAAAATCTGGGATGCAATTTTTTCAGCGGGTGGCCCTAAAGGGCTCAAACCGGTTGGGTTGGGGGCAAGGGATACCCTTCGACTGGAAAAAGGCTTTTGTCTTTACGGAAATGACATTGATGATTTTACCACCCCGCTGGAAGCAGGACTGGGTTGGATTACAAAGCTATCAAAACCATTTACTGCCAGTGAATTTCTCACAAGACAAAAGGAAAATGGAGTGGAGAAAAAACTGGTTGGTTTTGAAATGGTCGATAAAGGCATACCCCGCCACGACTATCTAATCAGGGATGTTGAAGGTAATCTTATTGGCAGGGTAACATCGGGCACACAATCTCCCAGCCTGAATAAAGCAATTGGCATGGGATATGTACAGGTAGAACATGCTGCTCTGGGCGATGAGATCTATATTGATATCAGGGATAAGAACATTAAAGCAAAAGTGGTAAAAATCCCATTTGTTCAATAGCAGCAGAGATTATCCAATTCAATCCTCGCTATGTCAAAAATCCATCTGACCACTTTTATCAATGCACCCGCCGAACGCGTATTTGACCTCAGTCGCAATCTTTCTGTGTTTAAAAAAATTATCAATGCCGGAAAAGAACAGATTCTTTCTGACACCAATGCTTTGTGTATTGGTAAAGGCGAAACGGTAACTTTCAAAGCCCGGCACCTCGGTAAGCTTCGGGTGATTACGACTAAGGTTGTTGAATTGCAATTGCCGGGAATGTACAAAGAAGAACAGGTGAAGGGCGATCTCAAAAGTTTTACGCATCAGCACCATTTTAAAACCACTGAAAATGGTACGATAATGATTGATCTGGTAGACTTTGAAGGTCCAAAAGATTTGCTGGGATCCATTGCAGGTAAATTTTTTCTCAAAAACTATATTGAAACAATGCTTAAAAAGAAAAATGATTTGATTCGTGATTATGCAGAATCAGATAAATGGCGGGTAATTATGAGTTAATTGAATGATGACTTACACGTTTTCGCTTCGTTTTCCTGTTTAAAAAGGATTGTCGATTTCTGATGTACAGCGTTATTGTTGTGCTGGTTTTTTAATATCCAGCGTTGTTACAATGAAGATTATATGTTTAAGTAGTAATGAAGAAATGGAAAAATACATATTCTAATTCCCCGGATAAGCGGAAAGAAACTGCAAGGATATTAAATTTCACTTCACATAATGACTTTTCACAAGCCCAAGGTCATTCCGTCAAAGAATTCGTTTATAGCTTAAGCGTACACAATTATCTTTGCGCCTAACTTCAATTTAAATGAGTTCAGCAAAGCCCTCTCTTCATACCTGTTTATCTCCTGCCTTACTGCATTTGTATGATGTGAATGAAACTATTGTAGTGATCATTGATGTTTTGCGGGCAACCTCAACCATAACAACCGCATTGTTTAACGGCGCGACTGCCGTTATTCCGGTAGATTCGGTACCACATTGTATCGAGTTAGGCGCAGCCATCAATGGTATTACTGCTGGTGAACGGGATGGAAAAGTTGCTGACGGATTATCATATGGGAATTCTCCGTTTGAATATCCTGAATCATTTATAAAAGACAAAACATTGGTGCTCACCACAACCAACGGCACCAAATTATTGCATATGGCCCTGGCACAGGGAAAGTGTTCGATTATCACTGGCTCTTTTCCAAACCTGACTGCGGTATGTAATCATCTGATAGATCAAAAAAAACCAGTTATTCTTGGTTGTGCAGCATGGAAAGACAGAGTGAATATTGAGGATACATTATTTGCAGGGGCGGTGATCAGTAAGATAAAAGATCATTTTACAATCAATTGCGATTCATCTCATTTTGCGTTAAATATGTTTCAGTTAGCGCAAAACGATCTTTTTGATTTCATGAAAGTCAATAATGCCTCACACTACCACAGGCTTATGAATTATGGATTGGAAAAAGATATAAGGTATTGTCTGACTCCTGATCTGGCCAACGTTTTACCAGAATATACTGATGGTAAACTGATTGTTCGTAGCCGTTAGAACGATCCATAATTGTATCAGCAAACAAATTTTCAGATATAGTATCTACACTTCTCATGTCAATGTATTAATTTTAGAATCCTTCCTGACTATTGTAGTATAGGAATGCGTTTTATAGAATTAATAAATTGATGAAGCCATATGAGTAATTCTTCGCTAAGAAGCCAGGGATGGTTTGGACGTACTGGTAAAGACGGATTTATTTACAGAGCCTGGATGAAGAATCAGGGAATTCCGGATGAAGAATTTAGAGGTAAACCAGTAATTGGAATCTGTAATACATGGAGTGAATTAACACCATGCAATGCACATTTCAGAGAACTCGCAGAGTCAATAAAAAAAGGTGTAATCGCTGCGGGGGGCTTCCCAGTTGAATTTCCGGTAATGTCGCTTGGTGAAACACTGATTAAGCCAACTGCAATGTTGTACCGCAACCTTGCGAGTATGGATGTGGAAGAATCAATCAGGGCAAATCCAATCGATGGTGTTGTATTGATGTGCGGTTGCGATAAAACCACTCCGTCTCTTGTTATGGGAGCGTGCAGTGTGAATATTCCTACAATTGTTGTATCGGGTGGACCGATGCTTACAGGTCGTTATGAGGGAAAGAGTATCAGTACAAGTGATGTTTGGCGTTTTAATGATGCTGTACGAAGCGGGCAGATGTCACAGGAAGAACTTACGGTTGCTGAAGCTTGTATGTGCCGCAGCCGCGGTCACTGTGCTGTGATGGGCACTGCTTCAACAATGGCTTGTATGGTTGAAGCATTGGGGCTCACGCTCCCAGCCAATGCTGCAATACCGGCAGCGGATAGCCGAAGAAAAGTACTTGCACAATACTCCGGCAAAAGGATCGTCGAAATGGTAAAGGAAAATTTATTGTTATCAGATATACTTACCCGTGAAGCATTTGAAAATGCAATCATGGTAAATGCGGCAATAGGGGGATCAACAAACTTTGTCATTCATCTTTTGGCAATTGCAAAAAGAATTGGAGTGAGTTTGGATATTGAAGATTTTGACAAACTATCCAGGGGCATTCCATTATTGGCTAATCTGCAGCCTTCGGGGTCCTATTTTATGGAAGATTTCTATTATGCAGGCGGACTACCCGCAGTAATGAAGTCTTTAAATGAAATCCTGCATAACAAATTAATAACTGCAAACGGAAAAACCGTTGAGGAGAATTATAGTGAAGCAGTTGTGTACAATGAAGATGTAATTACCACCACCGACAAACCTTTTAAAAATGAAACGGGTCTCGCAGTAATCAAAGGCAATCTTTGCCCCGATGGTGCAGTAATGAAACCAAGTGCAGCAAGCCCTCACCTGATGAAACATAAAGGCAGGGCAGTGGTATTTGAAAATATTGAAGATTATCATCATCGGATAGATGCACCTGAACTTCCTGTTGATGCCAACAGCGTTTTGGTTTTGAAAAATGTAGGCCCCGTTGGATATCCGGGTATGCCCGAAGTGGGCAACATGGCACTGCCTACAAAATTACTCGATCAGGGCATTACCGATCTTGTACGCATATCAGACGGCAGAATGAGCGGCACCGGATTTGGTACTGTAATTCTGCATGTTTCACCTGAAGCCGCAAAGGGCGGACCTCTGGCATTGGTTCAGGATGGTGATATGATTGAACTGGACATTGATAACAGATCACTCACCTTACATGTGGATGAGGCTACATTAGCAGAAAGAAGGGCAATCTGGACACCATCTCACACGGTTTCAGCGAGAGGATATGTGCAACTGTATCAAAACCATGTTGAACAGGCGCACCTTGGAGCCGATTTAAATTTTTTAACCGGCAGTTCAGGAAGCGCCGTAACACGCGATTCACATTAATTCGACCTTATGGCTGTTAATCCCAATACAACCTTTGCATCAAAAGTGGCAGTAATCACAGGTGCGGGTCAGGGCATTGGTTACGAAATTGCAAGGCAACTGGCTTTACGCGGAGCATCCGTTCTACTTAACGATTACGATGCACAGCTGGCAAAGCGGGCAGTTGAAAACATTACTGCGGACGGAGGTATCTGCAGTGCATTCGCAGGTGATGCGGGCGACTATGAATTTATCAACAACTTCGTTCAGGAAGCCTGTACTTTATATGGTTCAGTTAATCTGGCAATTGCCAATGCAGGCATTACGCTATTCGGGGATTTTTTCACCTATCCACCCGAATCACTTGATAAAGTGCTGGCACTTAACATGCGTGGTAGTTTTTTCCTTGCACAATCTGCGGCTATACGCATGCGTGAGCAACGTTCAGGCGGCAGTATTTTATTGATGTCGTCTGTTACAGCTCATCAGGCTCATCGTCATCTTGCAGCCTATAGTATGACAAAAGCCGGGCTGGAGATGATGGCAAAAAATCTTGTCATTGAACTTTCGCCTTATAACATCAATATTAACACGATAGCCCCAGGTGCAACACTTACCGAAAGAACTGTTACAACAGATCCGGGCTATGAAAAAACCTGGTCCACCTTAACGCCCCTTGGAAAACCCGCCACTACGCTGGACATTGCAAATGCAGCTTTGTTTTTTCTTTCACCAGATTCTAATCATATTACAGGACAAACCCTCATAATTGATGGCGGCTGGACGTCTGTTAGCCCTTCTCCCGGCGATGAACATTTTGAAGAAGTTGAGAACGGATAATATTTCCGGATAAAAAAAACAAATCCCTGAAGGTAGCATTTTTATTTGCACTTCAGCGGCGCACTTTTTTAATTAAAAATTTAACACCGTGCTTTTCCGGCACGCCTAATTTCATTTACTTTTGCAGATTCTCCTTTTGCGAACAGGTACATTTTTCAGTACCATAAAAGGGGTGGTTTGTGAGTTAGATCATTCAGCTAAATGTAATTATGGCTTTATCACACCTTTTGAAATTTGTTTATAATAATGGCACCGATGAAGTGATCCGGAGAGGAAAGAAAATTCATGCCATTGGTTATGTGGAATTCGTGGAACACGATGAATTGATGGGCTCAGTTTCATTCCGTGTGAAAGACGACAACTATAACACCTTTTATAAAGTCACTATACAAAAGTATAAGGATCCACGCAGTATGTCTGTTCGTTGCAGCTGCCCTTATAATCTTGGTGATATCTGCCGGCACGAAGCTGCCGCTTTACTACAATTGCAGGAATTACTTGACAAAAATATTCTGGGTGATAGAAGTATTGTTTATCATCAGCGCCATACTGTTGTGAAAATGAAGAATCTTGATTTAAAATCAATCAGGTATCTCACTTCACAGGAATCATACGAGGCGGCTGAAACAATATTGCGGACACAAAAAGCAAGTATTATACTGGCGAAGGATGAAAGAGTTGAAGCCAAGCTTGAACTCGAAGACGATGTATTTCCCATTGTGATTCAAAAAAATGAGGAACGCAATTTTGATACATCGTGCAAATGTATTGATGAACATCATCCACTATGTGTGCACAAAGCTGTTGTGTTTATTCAATTGCTGACTGCTTATGGTCCCTTCTATTTTGATAGTATCAGGAACTGGGAGAAGGAGAAAAATAAATTGCTTGAAGCCTATGGCTACAGCATGAATGACGCAGGTTGGGAGAAAAAGTTTGAGTTTACATATAAAGAAGGAAAACCGTTTCTACGTGTTTTGGATCCAACCGTCAAAAGGATTGAAATGCCCGCTGCCATTACTCGTTCGCGATTTGCAGAACCTGAAAAGGAAGTGGAGGCACCACCTTCTGAAGTGGAAATTATTCCATCAGTAAACAGAATCGGGATTGTATTTAATCAACATACAAAACAGTTTCCAGGGTTTGCCATAGATGTGGTAACAGGAGAAATGGATGAACAGGGAGCCCGGTTTACCGGCAAAATTGTTAAGCTTGATTTAGGTAAGTTTATTCCAACTGAAAATATGAGCGAAGATGATACGTCGCTCCTGCAGAGTCTAAGAAAATTTCATCCTTCTGAAATTAATAAATATGTAAGTCGTAATTCGCCATTTTCTGGTATTTGGGAAAATATCATACATACCGAAGAAGATGGATTACCGGCGGATACTGAGTCGCTGATCACTGAATATTTTTACCCTAAACTGCGTAAACTATTTGCTGAACAGGCGGGAAAATCGTTATTCTTCCGGTTGCCACTGACGAAATCATTTGTAACCTCCAATTTGTTGCCGGTAGAGTTGAGTAACTCTACAATGATTCCTTCTTTTTATGTAGAAAAGACCGGCGATAAATACCATGTCAGCTGCAAAGCGACGGTGAATGAACTGGATATCGACCTGGCCGATAATGAATGGGATAGTGATATTGTATTGTTGTATAATAACTGTTTGTACCTGTGGGAAAAGGAAGAAGATTATGAAGCGATCAGAGAGTTTTTTTCCGGAAGTAAAAAAGAAATTGACTCAGAAGACTGGAGAGATTTTCTCAACAAAAGATTGATTCCACTTGCACGTAATTACAAATTTGAATTTGACAAAGAGATTATCAGGGAGGTGCGCGACGGAGAACCCACGATAAAACTTACACTGCAGGAAAAAGGCGAATACCTTGTTTTTAATCCGGGATTTTCATACAAAGGTTTTGAAGTAAGATATAGTGAAAAAGACACAATCGTGTTGCCTGTCGATGATCAGGTAATGATCATTCATCGTGATAAAGCTGCGGAAATGAATTTTATCCGGAAGCTTGAAGGGCTGCATTCAAACTTTATCAGGCCTGAAGGCAATGCATCACTGGTATTGAAAGGAACAGATGTTTTGAAGAATAACTGGTTCTTTCTATTCGTCGATGCCATGAAAGAACTCGAAGTGCCTGTTACCGGATTCGACGTATTAAGAAATTTCCGATTCAATACCGCCAAGCCGAGTACAAAAATTCGCATTAACAGCGGAGTCGATTGGTTTGATGCAAGTGTGGATGTAATTTTCGGTGACCAACAGGTGAGTATTGCGGAAATCAAACGGGCACTGACTAATAAGCAACAATTTGTACAGCTTACAGATGGTACATTAGGTATTCTTCCTGAAGAATGGCTCAAGAAATATTCGCTGCTTTTTAGAGTGGGTGAAGGCAAACAGGATAAGTTACGGTTATCGAAATATCATCTCAGTATCATCGATGAATTATATGATAACAGAGATGAGACAGAAGTAATGATCAGGCTGGAGGAAAAATACGACAGGCTGAGAAGTTTTAACCGTATAAGTGAAGTGGACCCACCCGTTGCGCTGGATCACATTTTGCGACCCTACCAGGTGGCAGGATATCATTGGCTCAATTACCTGAGCGAAGTAGGTTGGGGCGGTATTCTTGCAGACGACATGGGGCTAGGTAAAACAGTTCAGGCTTTATCTTTCATGCAATATTATAAAGAGAAGCACGGCAGTTTAAAAGCACTGGTCGTTTGTCCTACCACTTTGATGTTTAACTGGGAGAATGAAATTAGAAAGTTTACGCCCAATCTCACCAATCATATTCATCACGGTGGAGACAGATCAAGAGATAAGGCAATATTCAGTACGACAGATGTAGTGATCACAACATATGGTACGCTGAGAAGTGATATCAGAATGCTGGTGGATGTGAATTTTGACTACGTGGTGCTTGATGAATCACAGGCTATTAAAAATCCGCAAAGTAAGGTTACCAAGGCAGCATCTTTATTGAATGCAAAAAGCCGCCTCTGTATGAGTGGTACGCCGTTGCAGAATAATACTTTTGATATCTATGCGCAGATGAATTTTCTGAACCCCGGCATGCTGGGCAGTGTTGAATTTTTCAGAAATGAATTTGCCACCCCCATTGATAAGTTCGGCGAACAGGATCAAAAAGATCATCTCCGTAAACTGTTATATCCATTTATCCTTCGCCGAACCAAAGAACAGGTGGCTAAAGATCTTCCGGAAAAAACAGAAACGATCCTGTTTTGTGAAATGGAAGATGAGCAACGTAAAATTTATGATGCATATCGAAATGATTACAGGAATAAAATTCTTGGTGTTATTAATGAACAGGGTATTGATAAATCACAGCTTACAATTTTACAAGGCCTGATGAAACTTCGCCAGATATGCGATTCGCCTGCGATTATGAACGAACCGGAGAAGTATCCTAATATCTCGATCAAGCTGGAAGAATTGGGAAGAGAGATCACCGAAAATATCAGCGATCACAAAGCGCTCGTATTCTCCCAGTTTCTCGGTATGCTGGCACTGATCAAACAAAAACTTACGGAGCTGGGTGTTCCATTTGAATATTTTGATGGAAGTACATCAGCGATTGATCGTGAAAAAGCAATACAGCGTTTTCAGAATGATTCAACCGTTAGAGTGTTCCTGATTTCCCTTAAAGCTGGTGGTGTGGGTCTTAACTTAACGGCGGCGGACTATGTTTATATAGTTGATCCGTGGTGGAACCCTGCAGTAGAGCAACAGGCTATTGACCGTACTCACCGTATCGGGCAAACGAAAAGTATTTTTGCCTACAGAATGATTTGTAAGGATACTATTGAAGATAAAATTCTTCAGCTTCAGGATAAAAAGAGATCCCTGGCGCGCGACCTGATTGCAGATGATTCATCATTTGTGAAGAGCCTTAGCAGGGAAGATGTGGAGTATCTATTTAGTTAGTGAAGTATCTCCATACGGTAATTGCACTCATAAAAAGGGTGAGCGCAACTACTATTAAACCAAAGATGGTGAGTGTAAGAGGGTGTTTGTAAGATCCCACCAACGTTTTTTTGTAGACAGCCGTTAGCATTAAAACCAATGCAAAGGGCAATATAAATCCGTTGAGTAATCCTGCTGCAACCAGCAATTTCACCGGTTGTCCTACAATAATGAATATCGTTGCTGAAATCAGAATAAAAATAACCAACAGCATTTTTTCTTTTGACATCAGTAAGGGATGAAGTGTTTTCATAAAACTGATTGATGTATAGGCTGACCCCATTACGGAAGTCACCGCCGCGCACCACATCACCATACCAAAAATTTTGTAGCCGTTTTCACCAGCAGCCAGTCGAAACACTGATGCCGCCGGATTTGATGGATTCAGTTTGTGCTCGGCGAATAAAACGCCCAGGGCCGCAAGAAATAATAGCACTCTCATTACTGATGCTAATAGAATTCCTGATACAGCTGATTTGTTCACTTGTGGTAAAAAAGCAGGTCCGGCAATTCCTGCATCCAGCAGTCGATGCCCGCCTGCAAATGTGATGTAACCTCCCACTGTGCCACCAACTATCGTCATGATCGTACCAAAATTTGTTTGATCTGGTA
Organism: Chitinophagales bacterium; assembly: GCA_031425315.1. GTDB lineage: Bacteria > Bacteroidota > Bacteroidia > Chitinophagales > Chitinophagaceae > Pollutibacter. Next base: position 72,238 of record JANPJC010000044.1, on the reverse strand, counting down.
CGAAGGTTTTCAGTAGCGCTTCCATCATCGGCGGCTTCGCAATAAACACTACATAAACAGTCAATAAAATCATTACAACACCCAGCGTTTTCGCAAGTAAATCCATCCATTGCAAAGTATTTTTTGAAACAAATGCAGCAACAACGATTATGAGGCTGATAGCCGCTCCCTCTTTTGCACTCCAACCTGTCATTACATTTATGCCAAGGCCTGCGCCTGCAAGATTTCCGGTGTTGAATGCGAGGCCTCCAAGGACCACAGCAATCGTCAATGCTGTTCCTGCTCCTGGTATCACCCTGTTAGCAATATCCTGTGCCCGCATTTTACAGATAGCCAGGACTCTCCATATATTCAATTGCGCACCAATATCAAGTATGATTGAAACAAGAATCACAAAGCCAAAACTCCCCATCAGCTGACCGGTAAAAAGCGCTGTTTGGGTAAGAAATCCGGGCCCGATAGCTGATGTTGCCATTAAAAAAACAGCCGCAACAAAAGGGGAAGATTTTTGATTATTTTTTTGATTCATCGGTAACTTCAGGGGCTTCAACTGAAATGCCTTTTTCATTTAAAGCAGAACGCAATCGGGAAACAATTTGTAATGCATATTTTCCGTCGCCATGGATACAAATGGTTTCGGCTGCTAAGGGAATAACGGTGCCATTTATAGATTTAACTGTTTTATGATGTATTATTTGAAGAACCTGCTCAATGGCGATATTTTCATTTGTAATCAATGCGTCGGTATTCTGCCTTGGAGTCAATTGTCCCTGCTCTGTATATGTTCGATCGGCAAACGCTTCGCTGCAGTAAGATAAGCCTGTACTTTTCGCAGCATAGTATAGCTGTGATAAGGGAGGACCATAAAGTATGAGTGAAGGATCAAAATAGAAAATTGCATTTACGATAGCGTTGGCAATTTCATCATCAACTGCAGCTTTATTATATAGCGCACCATGTGGTTTAACGTGATGCAGCTTTGAATCTCCAGCTTTTGTAAATGCTGCAACGGCACCAATCTGGTATAAAACGATGTCGTAAACTTCCTGGGCACCAAGTGGCATCTCTCGACGACCAAATCCAGCGAGATCAGGATAAGAAGGATGTGCACCAATAGCCACTTTATGTTTTTGAGCCAGCCTCACAGTATCATGAATAATTCGGGGATCACCACCATGGAAACCACAGGCAATATTAACAGAACTCACAAATGGCATAATAGCCTCATCTTGTCCAATTACAAAATGACCATAGCTCTCTCCCATGTCACAGTTAAGGTCAATTTTTATCATGACGATTGCTGAAATATTTAAAATTCGGAAGTGAGTCGTTCAATAAATTAAATAACGACTCAAAAATTCGACATCAAAATGATTTCGCTTAGCACCTTTATCTCCTTTTCTCTTTCTAAATATAAATCTTCCGCAAGTTCCTGCGAAATGAGATGAAAATTGAATGGGTTGCCGGGATTTAATTGTGCGCATCGGGGGATATCAACGGCTGCCACTTTTGCAATTCTTGGATAACCTCCGGTGGTTTGGGCATCGGCCATCAATAATAACAATCCACCGTTAGGAGTACATTGTATAATTCCGGCGGTAACAGCTGTAGAAACCAGTTCTTCCCTTTTTTCCGGGATGATACCAGGTCCTTCCAGCCTGTATCCCATTCTGTTCGATTGATCTGAAACAAAGAAAGCGCTTGTTAAAAGGCGGTCGATCATTTTCGCTTCAAAAAAATTCCATTCCGGACCTTTGATTATTCTGATCTCATTAGAAAAGATATGCTGATAACACTTTTCAGCAATTCCCCATTTTCTCAATTTAAATTTATCATTGTCCGGTATCTCGGGAAAATCCATATGCTTATCATTTGAAACCTGACATTCAATAATATTTCCCGCCTTAAGATATTTTCCATTGATGCCTCCCAGGCTGGCGGTTGGATAAGTTGAAATACTTCCCATATCAAACTGACCTTTAAATCCACCCTGGATTGCCATATAAGATCTATAGCCTCTTGAGGAAGGGACCATTTGAATAATTGAGAATGCCTTGACAAAAATCGGTCTGAAAAATGGGGCTTCAATTTGATTAATCATCAGGATTGATCCACCTCCGCATACAGCAATCATCACATTAACTTCCGGAACCAGTGTTGCGCCAAATCCGCTGAATTCAATAACTGCATAATCCGCTGGATTTCCTGAAAGTAAATTAGCTAATCTAAAACTGTATGTATCCATTGCGCCGCCTGCAGGCACACCTTCAAGTTGATGTCCATTTCTTCCACCGTCCTGTAATGACGATTGCATACCAGCCTGTATGAGCCTGATACTCATGAGTGGGACAGTTTTTCGAATTCACTTTTGCTGATAGGAACAAAGCGCACCCGATCGCCGGCTTTAAACTTACAGGAAGGGTTAGCCGATTTGTCAAAAATTGTTATGGGTGTACGTCCAATGATCTGCCATCCGCCCGGTGTTTCAAATGGATAGATGCCCGACTGTCGGCCTGCAACTGCCACAGAGCCTGCCGCAACCTTGAGTGCTGGCGTTTGCTTACGGGGAACATCCAAAGTTTCAGGACTGATTCCTAAATATGGAAAACCCGGAATAAATCCATTGAAAAAAACCTGGTAGATATTGGTGCTATGTAGATCAACGACCTGTGAAGGCGTAATACCACAGTGTTTGGCTACCATTTTTATATCGGGAGCAAAAGAAGTGTCATAACATACGGGTATAGCTGAAACCGGTCTATTAAGATTTTGGGTTTCCGGAAATCTTGCGATCAGTTGCTTTAGCCAGCTCGTCACTATCCGGCAAACAGGCTCCTCGCAATAAGGGTAATAACGGCTGATAGTTAATGGATCGAAATATACAGTGAGTGATGAAAACGCGGGTACCGCTTCCCGGAAGCCGATGAAAGGCTGTTGCTTCAACATGTTTAAGGTATTTAATACCTTTTCATTTGCAGAAGTCGAAATTGCCGTATCAAACTCAATAGTGACGGCTGTTTCCGCAAGATTATATATTCTGATTCCACTCATCTCTTTACCAAGATAGTGTAATCTAAAGGCAAAAAGAAGCCGCATCCTTAAGAGATGCGGCTTTGCACGTTAATGTTTCAGAGGTTGTGCGTGATTAAGATATGAATCTAACGGGTATATAAATCCAGTTTAGACCTCTTCATCCTCCGGTAATATCGAACTGTATAAAAATCAGGTCTTTGAAATAGTTTTTCCAGGAAAGTGCCCAGAAAAGGAAAATTAAATCTTTTGGTGTTGTATCGATACATGGGATTATTGAATTTAATGTGTAACGTCACACGAATACACTTATTATAAAAAATGCAGAAATATTTTTAGTTTAAGAAATTCTTCACTAAATAGCGACTTCACTATAATTTTTTAGTCACTCCTGAAGTTATGTTTTTATATTTTCCAACTATGAGAACTTTCATCACTTTAACAATTTTGCAGTTCTTTTTATGCCATGTGGCGAATGCGCAGGAATTTATGGGAGATGTAAAAGCATTTGAGAAAGCACTTGGAAAAGTAGTCACTGCGTATCCGCAGTCATTTAAAAGCATTCGTGGTGATATTGTTATGGAGGATGAAGAGGAGGTTCGATATGCGTCACTGGTAGAATTGCCAGGTGTTAATGATTGCCTCATCAGCACTTCATTAAACGTAGAAAAAAAAGTGAAATGGGAGGCGATGATATTTTCATCTGCTGATTTCACCGAGGCAGTTGCACTTTACAAAGAACTTCATGCAAAATTGCTCAAGGCTGATTTTATTTTGATAGGAAAATCAAAATCAAAACTGAAAGGGAAATTTGCAGTTCCTGATAAATTGGATTCATTTACTTCTACTTTATACCGGCTATCTCCTGTCAGTAATGCTTATCGCAATTGTGGTGTCGAACTCGAGCTGGTGAATATCCTGGACGAATGGAAGGTAAATCTTAGGGTGGGAGCAGTTAGTGAATAGTATTTTAAAGTGCGAAATTGGAAGTATGAAGTGCGAAGTAAACAGCCTTTACCTTCGGACGTGATGAAATTTGGATGAATTTTCCTGGTGGAGTGAATCTGTGAATGAGTCAATATGAGAATTAATACCGTTAACAGCGGCTGTTCTCTACCGACTAACGTCTACTGTCTTGTATCGGCTGCTAACTTCTTATTGCTCACTCCTCAAACGGCGTTCCATTAACCTTAATTAACATTAAAGCTATTTTAGTTAACCGGGGCCGCTGATGATGAGCTATATTTTTGTGCGATAAGCGGCAGCTATGGGAAAGGTATTAGTATTGGTATTGATCTTAAGCTTGGGAATCAGAGCAAATGCTCAACAGAATGGAAAAGTAACAGGAATGATCGTAGACACCGCGGCAAAAAAGCCGGTTTCCGGTGTCACGATCAGCATCCTGGATAAAAAGGATTCTTCGCTGGTAAGTTTTAGCATGACTGGTGCAGATGGAAAGTTTGAAATAAATGGATTACCCAAAGGGGAATTTCGTCTGCTCGCCACTCATTTTAATTATCACAACCTCAATGCATTTTTTAGCATCACTACTGATAAATCAGTAGCGACACTTAATGCACTTCCGGTTACAGATATATTTAAATCTCTTGACGAAATTGTAGTTCAGGCTGAAGCCCCACCTGTAACGGTAAGGGCTGATACAATAGAATATAATGCGGGCTCATTTAAGACTCAACCCAATGCAAATGTTGAAGATCTCCTGAAGAAACTTCCTGGTGTAAAAGTTGAAAAAGATGGGACAGTGAAAGCACAAGGTCAGAAAGTAAACAGGGTGTTTGTTGACGGCAAAGAGTTTTTTGGAAATGATCCAAAAATGGCTACTCGAAATTTACCTGCTGACGCAGTGGATAAAGTGCAGGTATACGATAGAGCGAGTGAACAGTCGCAATTAACAGGGTTCGATGATGGAAACAGCGAAAAAGCCATAAATCTCAAATTGAAAAAAGATAAGAAGAAAGGTTTATTTGGAAAAGCTATGGCAGGAGTGGGAGATAAAGGAAGATATGAAGGTCGCTTTAATATAAATTCTTTTAAAGGGGCAAGGCAGCTATCGGTGATTGGTATGGGCAACAATACAAATGCTGAGGGATTTTCATTTATGGATATGCTGAACTTCAGCGGAGATGTTTCGCGAATGAGCCAGGGAGGAAATATTTCTATCAATATTTCTGCTGATGACGCAGGTATTGAAGGAATGGGGATGGGCGGTGCAAGAAATAATAGTATCAATACCACCTGGGCCGGCGGGGCAAATTATAATGACCTTATAGGTACCAACCTTGACATGCGGAGTAATTATTTTTACAGTCGGTTTAATCCAAAAACGGAAACTGAATTGAATCGGCAGTATTTTCTTCCTGACTCATCTTATTTTTATCGTCAGAAAGGAATAAATGACAGGATAACAAATTCTCACCGGCTGAATCTGATTTTAGATTACGCAATAGATTCATTTCATTCCATTCGACTTTCACCATCATTAGGTTATCAACAATCCCAAAATCTCTCATCAAGTTTATATGCTACAGAAACAGAAGACGGTGATTTGACGAACGATGGATTTAATAATCAACGACAGGATCATTCGGGCTTCAATTTTAAAAACGATCTTTTATTCAGGAAGAAATTCCGCAAAAAGGGTCGCACTTTTTCTTTTGCATTACAAAATTTAATTAACCAGAGTGATGGGAATGGCAGGCAGGAATCAGTGAATCGGTTTTATAATGGAAGCGGTGGCATTTTCAGAACAGACAGCATCAATCAATATTCATTAACGGACGCTGATCAAAATGGATATACTGCCAGAGCAGTGTATACAGAGCCTGTATTAAAAAGGGCGCTGTTGGAATTTAGTGTTGCCAAAAGTGCAACCACTTCAAATTCCGGACGTCAAACATTTGATTATAATGAAGGGTCCGGTAAGTTTGATCAGTTGAATCAGGTATTGTCGAACGACTTCAAAAACAGCTATGGTTATACTAATGCAGGATTGAGGTTTCGCAAACAATTTAAAAAATTCATTTGGTCAGCCGGAATGGCCTGGCAGAAAGCTGAACTGGAGGGAAAGACAATTGGAAGTACCATTGATTCAACTATAGAAAAACAGTTTTATAATTTCTTACCTAATGCGAGACTACAGTATCAGTTTAACAGATTCAGCAGCATTACCATGAATTATATGAGTTTGACGAGTCAACCTGCTATCTCACAACTGCAACCTATACCTGACATTAGTAATCCGCTCAGTATAGTATTGGGTAATCCGGATCTCAAACAGGAGTTTACAACTATGATACAATTAAATCTGATGAAAGTAAATCCTGTCACTCAAAAGAACCTGTTCGGTTTTTTCACGGTCAGACAAACCAGTAACCGGATTGTTAACAGTGATTCCATAAATGCCCAGGGTGTAAAATTTACAAGACCTGTAAATGCGGATGGTGTCTACTCACTTAACGGAGATTTAAATTATGGATTCCCGCTAAAATTCATGAAAAGAAGTTCGGTCACAATAGGTATGCAGGTAAACTGGTCGAGAGTCAAACAGTTTATCAATCAATCAGAAAACCTCATCAACGATCTTCGGCTCATTCCAGAGCTGCGCTTTGAATTAAATCCGACAGAAAAATTAAATGCAGGTGTTACACTGTCTACCATGTTTACCAATACGAAATACAGCTTGCAGTCAGCAATGACCACAAAGTATTTTACTCACGAAATAGGTACTGATATTTCATGGGAGTTGCCATTGAATTTCTTTTTTAATACGGAATTTAATTATGCCATTAACGCAAAAAGGGCTGACGGCTATAATGTAAATGTTCCGCTTTGGAACGCGGGCCTCAGCAAATTTTTTATGAAGTACAATCGCGCACAAATAGGCGTACGTGTATTTGACATCCTCAATCAGAATATTGGTATCACCCGCACCAGCAATAATAACTTTATAGAAGACCGCAAAGTGACTGTATTAAAAAGATTTTTCATGCTCAACTTTACTTACAGTTTGAGCAAATCCGGTTTGAATGCCGGCGGCGGAGGGAATATGAGAGTGATTAGTAGATGATGATGTCCGTAGGTTAAGATGTCCGTAGGTTAAACCTACGGACATCAATAAAGAAAGTCGATCTTCAACAACCCGCATTGTTCCCGCTTTGCATAATCTATCGCGCTTGAGTACATATATCCTTCAGGGCTTCGGACAAATCCGGCTTTTACAGGGTTGTTATGAATATAACATACTTTTTGTCCTATAAACTCTAAACTGAAAATTTCAACTGGATGATTTTCCTGTTGCCAGAATTGATTCTTTTCATTTCTTATATTGCCTTCACCTCTCTGTTGGAAAATATTCAACATCCAGCTTTTTCTGCTTTCACCTTTGTGATCTTCAATTGCAGTAATAATATTCCTGCTTGTGTGTCTTTTGAAATCTCTTAATACGTCGCTGAGATTGTTCTCTTTGGCACTCAATATTAAATGAACATGATTGCTCATAATGCACCAGCAATGAACTAACAGACCTTTTTTTTCCTGGCAATATCGCAGGCTATCTACAACAATATCACAATAACATCTTCTGGTAAATACATCAACCCATTCAACAACTGAAAAAGTTATAAAGTGAACTGCCGACTGATTTCTGATTTTAAACCCACCATCTCCCATACAATTTCTTTTGGTAAAGAAACAAACATAGAGAGGCAGATCCACGGGTAAAAGAACAGGAATAAGCGAGATTTTTCTTACTGTTTTCCGTAGGTTTTGCTGTCCGTAGGTTTGCTGTCCGTAGGTTTAACCTACGGACAACAAAACCTACGGACATCATCAATTTCTTCTTATCTGGATACTTCCCCCACCATTAGCTTCCATTTCTTTCATCATCTTTTCTCTTTCTAAAGCAAATTCAGCTGCAGTAATTTTTTTGCCTTTGGGTTCTTTAATTTCTTTAAGATCTACCTTCTTGCTTACTTCAGTAGCAAGAAATTTTGTTCGGCCATTATTGATTTCGATTTCAAGGATAGTTCCTGGCAATTGGCCCTGGTATTGTTCAGGGCCATTGTATCCGCCGATCTCGTTGGTAAACCAGGCAATGATATTAAGGGTATCTGTCACTTCTTCACGATTCATTTTTCCATTTTCCATGTTGATACGATAACTCTTTTGTGTTTTCTGCCCAATTGCTTTTTTGCAGTTGAAACCCAGCAGTGTTTTTGATTCTTCTGTTATCTTCCAGCTCAGTCGTTTTATGCTATCCTGAATAACAAATGTTTTTGTCATGAGCTCACGCTGTTCCACTTTCGTCTGTTTGGTGAAATCTGTAAATATGATATCATTATTGCCGGGCATAACCATTCTGATTTCTGCGCCGCCACTGCTGAATGACATGTCTCCACCATCGCCATCCTCTTCAACGGCTCTCCATACAGACTGATTATTGGCGAATAGACATTCAAACTTGTCTTTCCTCTCTTTGGGAATCATATTCTGCATGGCGGCATCTTCGTTATTCAATTGAATCTGAATTTGGATGGTTCTTTCGTAAACAATCTTGCCTTCCTGTTGCTGAGCCTGGCTGAAGGAGACAATTAGTGCCAGGGTGATCATCAGTATAAACTTTTCCATATTATTTTTTCTCAAAGCTACCCGGGTACCGGGGTATGCAAGGTTAACGCACACGGCTATAATGTTAATTAAGGTTAATGAGAACGAAAAACTATCTGATCCAGGTCTAACTTTATGATTATTTCCGAAAATGAATAAGTTTTCCAGATTGGCATTGTTAATGGTCGCTACGATAGTGGCAATCGCTGGATTCCAGGCATTCTGGTTATGGCAAAACTTTAGCCGGGAAAAAATGGCCGTTGAATCACAGGCAGAATTGCTTTTCAGGGAATCGGTTTTTGCTTTACAAAGCGCAAAATTCAATCTTGATTCTCTTCATATCTCTGGTTCTTTTGCTGATAGTTCAAGATCAGGTATCAGGAGGGGGCAGGCGCTACCTGGCCGACAGGTGATAAACATGGTGAATACAATTGGAAACATCAGGCAAGATTCATTGAAAAATACCGACAAACAGGTTTTTATAACGCTTGATCAGTCTTCGGTTCTATATAAAGAGGATACTTTGAAGTCGACTTCTGCTTTTAATTTCACCCAGCGCGACGGCAGCCAGATTGTTAGATTTTTATACGGCATTGACTCAACGCAGGATTCCATCAGGGTTAGAGAAGTAGATTCAGCTTTTCAGGCAATTCTGGTAAAACAGAAACTAATGGTACCATTTAGTATTCTTCGCAAGGTGGCAGAAAAACCGGATTTCCCTCCTCAATTTGAAAGCAAAGAAGTAACAATCGGATTTTCCAAGCCGATAACCTATACTATGGTTCTAGGGAATTTATCTTCTTTTCTAATTAAACGTCTTTCCTCTCCTATATTATTTTCCATTTTTCTTGTAGGGTTTACGATACTTTCATTTGTTTTATTATATCGAAACCTGATGCAGCAAAAAAGATTAACTGCATTGAAAAATGATTTCATCAGCAATATTACACACGAACTGAAAACTCCAATTGCAACAGTTACTGTGGCAATAGAAGCACTAAAGAATTTTAATGCCCTCAACGACCCCCGCAGAACAAATGAATATCTTGATATTTCTTCGAATGAATTACAAAGACTCTCGTTGCTTGTTGACAATGTGCTGAAATTATCAATGTTTGAAAACAAGGCTATCGCTTTGAATAAAGAATGGATAGACATAAAGAAAATTGCTGAAGAGGTGATGGAGAGTATGAAATTGCAATTTGAAAAGTGTCGTGCAGTGATAAAACTTGAAGCGGAAGAAAACGATTTTATTATACATGCAGATAAACTGCATATCACAAGTGTCATATATAATCTGCTAGACAACGCTTTAAAGTACAGTCCTGAAAATCCTTTGATTACAATGATGCTGAAACACCGCGGTCACTACATTGAATTAATCGTACAAGACAATGGCATAGGAATTTCAGCTGAATACAAAGGGAAAATATTTGAGAAATTTTTCCGGGTGCCTAACGACGACAAGCACAATATAAAAGGTTATGGACTTGGATTGAGTTATGTTTCCCATATCGCGGGGAGACATCTGGGCTTTATTGAAATGAAAAGTGAACCAGGAATAGGAAGCTCATTTATTGTCAAACTTCCGGTTAAAGAAGAAAAGGTGATTGAATATGATAATGGTAGAGTAGTCAGAAAGATTGAATTTAAATTGGGTACCAATGCCGATTAAAGTTTTGTATGTGGAAGACGAGGAGTTCCTCGGAAAAATTGTACGCGAAAGTCTTGAAAGCAGAGGATTCGAAGTATTTATGGAAGCAGATGGTGCAAAGGTTTTATCGTTGTTCAGAAATAGTAAACCTGATATATGTGTGCTTGACGTTATGCTTCCCAATAAAGACGGATTTGAAGTTGCCGAAGAAATCCGCCATATTGATACAGCAATACCAATAATTTTTCTCACTGCAAAAACGCAAACCACTGATGTGGTAAAAGGATTTAATATCGGAGGAAATGACTATATCAGAAAACCATTTAGTATGGAAGAACTGATTGTAAGAATTTCAAACGCACTGAAAATTAAAAATGCGGATACAGGAAATATTAATACTGATAGTATTTCAATGGGTAATTATCAATTCCACCTGAACCGTCAAACATTAACTTCGCCTGATGGTGAACGTAAGCTTTCATTCAGAGAAGCAGAATTACTGAAACTTCTCTATGCCAATAAAAACAAAATCATCGACCGCAGAGAGATATTAAATCTTCTCTGGGGCAATGATTCATTTTTTAACTCCCGCAATCTGGATGTTTATGTTGCGAGGATCAGAAACTATCTCAAAGAAGACCCTTCCCTTGAAATCATTACGATTAAAGGTGTGGGTTATCGTTTCGCAATGAGTTGAGCCGGTCAGGAAATTTTAATCGGCGTGCTGATGGCTGAATTTCTCTGTTTCTTTTGCATGAACCACATAATGGTAAATGTTGGTATAAAATCAACTCCGGGTAAAATCTCTTCAGCAAAGTTGAACAAAGATCCCTTCCAGCTTCCGAAGCTCATGTAGAAAATAAAAGCAGAAATAGGCGCCCAAACCAAATCAGTGAACTCACCCATAACCGGAACGGCATAGTTTAGTAAACCGATAGCGTCCATGAGCAGGCAAAAAGTTAATGACGGTTGTTTTTTGATCATTTCTATTAATTCAGCAACATAGATAGTGCCAAACCTGCGGAAGTTGCATCTGTAGGGAATTTAACAGAGGCGCTGTGGGTTGCTGGTAAAAACAGCCGTTGCAGGTTGCTGGTAGAGCAGCAGTTGCGGGTTGCGGGTTGAACAGCCGTTGCAGGTTGAACAGCCGATACAGGTTATACGTTTTAAGTTCTACGTAAATTCAACCCTTGTGACTAAGGACTTAAGACTAAAGACTTCCGACTATCAATCCCGGGCTGCAGATTATCCTATTGACCCATTCACCCATTCACACTTCAGAAGGGCTGCTAACTTCGCCCTTCGTATTTCGTACTTCGCACTTAATAATCAATTTCCTGCTCAACAATCATTTCCGGAATGGCCCGGTATTCGTATTGCTGTGTACGGAGCTGCGGTTCGAAGCCGGCTTCCCGGATGGCGTTCTGAATTGTTTTGTAAGTGAACCGATGTGGAGCTCCTGCCGCACTCACTACATTTTCTTCAATCATAATACTACCGAAATCATTGGCTCCTCCATGAAGACATAACTGCGCCACCTGCTTTCCTACGGTAAGCCATGACGCCTGGATATTTTTGACATTTGGCAGCATGATCCTGCTGATGGCAATCATTCGGATATATTCATCTGAAGTGGTAAGATTATGTACGCCCCTGATTCTCGTAAGTAATGTATCCACATCCTGGAATGTCCATGGAATAAATGCGAGAAAACCTTTTGCATGTTCCGGTTTCCTGCTCTGCACTTCCCTGATCTTTACCAGGTGTTCAAAGCGTTCTTCGAGGGTTTCGACATGACCGAACATCATAGTGGCAGAAGTAGTGATATCCAATTGATGCGCGGTTGCCATGATATCCAACCATTCCTGTGCACCACATTTTCCTTTGCTGATTAACCTTCGTACCCGGTCAACCAAAATTTCAGCCCCAGCTCCGGGTAATGAATCCAGGCCAGCTTCCTTCAGAGCAGAAAGCACCTCCGAATGTGTCGACTTCTCCAGTTTGGTGATATGCGCAACTTCGGGAGGACCTAGCGCATGAAGCTTGATATTGGGAAATTCAGCTTTGATCTGTCTGAATGTATTGACGTAAAACTCCAATCCTAAATCAGGGTGATGACCCCCTTGTAACAACAACTGGTCGCCGCCATACTTCAACGTTTCAGCTATTTTCTTCCTGTAAGTGGGCATATCCGTGATATAAGCTTCAGGATGACCTGGAATTCTATAGAAGTTACAGAATTTGCAGTTGGCGATACAAACATTAGTAGTGTTGACATTCCTGTCTATCTGCCAGGTTACTTTACCTGAAGGAACTCTTTTCTTACGAAGTTCATCGGCAATAAACATCAGGTCAGCAAGTGGAGCGTGCCGGAAAAGCTCCATTCCTTCTTCCTTTGTCAAAAAGTCTCCATCCAACGCTTTCCGGTAAAAATCCTGTAATAGTGCCATAATGATTACTTCTCGTAACAAATGTACAACAGCAAAAGTTTTAAGACGTCAGCCTGTTTATTCTTACAGCGGTGGTTTTGGTAATGGAAATAATGCTTATTTTGATACTCAAGCATCTTGACGGCCTAAAGCATTGTCTAATTTTTTGCTTAGATGAAATTGACCAGAACGATCTTACTACTGCTTTTGCTTGGACACTATGATTTTTTGACTGCACAGGAGCAATTTTCAGAACCACCTGCCAGACTAAAAACCAAACTACCTTTTATAACCCTTAGCGGCGGGGTTATCCTTTTAAAGGCTGCTGTAAATAACTATCCTGACAGCCTCAATTTCATCCTGGATACGGGAAGTGGTGGAATCTCGCTGGACTCAACCACCTGTGTGGAACTCAAAATACCGCTTGTAGCTTCCGATCGTACAATAAGGGGTATTGGCGGAATAAGAAATGTAAAATTTTTGTACAACGCCAAACTCAAACTCCCCGGTCTAACTGTAGACAGCATGAACTTTCATGTTAATGACTATGAGATTCTAAGCAGCGTTTATGGTATCAAAATAGACGGAATAATTGGGTACAGCCTACTTAACAAATTCATTGTCAAGCTCAATTACGACACGCTTTTAATGGAGATTTATTCCCATGGCGAATTTAAGTATCCAAAAGGCGGACATATACTCCGGCCAATCATATCATCGATACCTGTTTTAAATTTCCGTTTTAAGGACCGACGAAACTTTACCAACAGATTTTATTTTGATACAGGTGCCGGATTGAGTTTCCTCGTGTCAGAGGACTATGCCCGCGATAGTCTTGTTTTAAATCCCAAAAAGAGGCCGGTAGTAACACAGGCTGAAGGGTTGGGTGGAAAAATGACGATGAGCCTGACGACCGTAAAAGAGGTTAGAATTGGACCCTATCGATTTAAGAAGGTACCTACTTTTATTTTTGATGACCAATACAACGTTACTTCCTATCCATTTCTGGGGGGCCTCGTTGGTAACGATCTCCTTCGCCGGTTTAACGTGATCTTGAACTATCGAAAACGAGAAATCCATATCATTCCCAACAGGCATTTCGCCGATCTTTTTGATTATGCCTATACCGGGCTGGGTGTATATTATGTTGATGGCAAGGTTTTGATTGAAGACGTTGTTCCCGATTCGCCCGGCGATGATGGAGGTTTCCTGCCTGGCGACATCATTTTGTCGATTAATAGTAACTTCAGCAATAATATACAGGTGTACAAAGCCATGATGCAAACCCTGGGCGACAGGTTAAAATTTATTATTATAAGAGAGGGAACCCCAATGGTCCTTTATCTTAAACCCCGCAGTATTCTCTAATAAATTCACAAAGTTTATTGTGTGCAATTCGAAATTGGATTGACGTAAATTGCATCCCTATTTAAAGCATAATAAAGAGGATAGTATAATGATTCATTTCGATAGGTTTTTACTTGACAACGGATTAAGAGTATTAGTGCACCAGGATAAGAGTACCCCCATGGCAGTGGTGAATGTTATGTATGATGTTGGTGCCCGCGATGAAGATCCTGAAAAAACCGGCTTCGCTCATCTGTTCGAACACCTGATGTTCGGAGGCTCAATAAACATTCCTGAATATGATGAGCCATTGCAAAGAGCCGGCGGGGAAAACAACGCTTACACGACAAACGATCTTACCAATTATTATTGTCAGCTGCCGGCAGAGAATATTGAAACAGCATTCTGGCTTGAAAGTGATAGAATGTTAAGTCTGGCCTTCAGCAAAAAAAGTTTGGATGTACAACGAAAAGTAGTGGTTGAAGAGTTCAGGGAACATTATATCAATAAGCCTTACGGCGACGTATGGCATCAGTTACGTCAGCTTGCTTACAAAGTACATCCATATAAGTGGATGACTATCGGCAAAGAGTTGAGTCATATTGAAAATGCCACGCTGACTGATGTCAAACAATTTTTCTTTAAACATTATACACCCTCAAATGCAATATTAGTAGTTGCAGGGAATGTAGAAACAGAGCGTGTAAAAGAACTCGCGGAAAAATGGTTTGGCGATATAGCTGCCGGAGAAAAATACAACCGTAATTTACCTGAAGAGCCGCAACAAAAAGATGCGCGTGTAATGGAAATTAAATCAGACGTGCCACTGGATGCATTATACAAGTGCTGGCATATGGCAGGCCGTTTAGAACAACGCTACTATACGACAGATTTAATGAGTGATATTCTGGGTGGCAATGCCTCTTCCCGTATCTATCAGAAACTGGTGAAGGAGAAAAAATTATTCAGCCAGATTGGATGTCACCACTTTGGAAGTATCGATGCAGGATTAATTGCGATTGAAGGGAAGTTGATTAAAGGTGTAGATATGAAAGCAGCCGAAGCAGCCGTTGAAGAAGAAATTTTATTGCTGCAAAACGAATCAGTCAGTCAGAAGGAATTGGAGAAAGTGATTAACAAAACTGAAAGCATGATGGCTTTTGAAGACATGACATTAACCAGTCGGGCTAATAGCTTAGCCAATTATGAGTTATTGGGTGATGCCGGTTTAATGAATACAGAACTGAATAAATACCAGTCGGTCACTACAAACGAAATTCTGGAAGAAAGCCGCAGAATTTTGGTTCCGGAAAACTGCAGTACTTTATATTATTACAGTAAGAGCTGATCAGCAAAAATTGGAAATGGAAAAGAATATTATTTGAGTAAAAGAAATTAATGATGGTGAAGAATTTAAAGATCAATAGGAAAGTACCGCCTGAGATAAAAGATGCTGTGAATTTCGATCTCAGGTTAAGGGAACTCGATAAATATTCTTTGGATAATGGAGTACCGGTATATTGTGTTGAAGCAGGGTCAGTTGATGTGATTCAACTTGAGCTTGTTTTTTATGCTGGTAACAGTTATGAAAATAAGGATATGGTGGCCTCCGCTACCAATGCGTTAATGAAAAACGGCACTTCACAAAAAACAGCTTTCGAAATTAATGAACATATAGATTTTTTTGGTGCATACCTCAATATGCACTGTTACAATGAAACCGCAGTTATTACACTTCATTGCCTGACCAAACACCTGCAGAGTCTTCTTCCCGTCATTCGGGAATTAATCACCGATTCGCAGTTTCCTTCTGTAGAGTTGGAAACCTATGCGCGGAATATGAAGCAAAGGCTGGAAGTGAATTTAAAGAAATGTGATGTGGTAGCCGACAGGTTGATAGATGAATATTTGTATGGCAAAGATCACCCTTATGGTAGAAATAGTTCGGTGGAAGCTTACACTGCTCTTGACAGAAATAGTTTGCTGGAGTTTTATAAGCAATATTATATTAATGGACGTTGCCTGATTTTCGCCGCGGGCATATTGCCTGGCGACCTTGGTTCATTGCTTAATAAAGCTTTCGGAGACCTACCATTCAGCAATGAAACCCCGGTTGAAATTATAACACCTCGTTCTGCATCTTCAGAAAAAAAGATCAGAATAATCAATGATGAAACTGGTGTACAGGGAGCAATAAGGATTGCACGCTCTTTTCCAAACCGTCAACACCCCGAGTTTCAAAAAGTACAAATTTTAAATACTCTTTACGGCGGATTTTTTGGTTCAAGGCTGATGAGTAATATTCGTGAAGACAAAGGATATACTTATGGCATTTACAGCTTTATTCAGAATCATATTCATGATACCGCACTTGTGATCAGTACGGAAGCCGGAAGAGACGTGTGTGAGGCAGCAATTACAGAGATATATAACGAAATGAGAGCGCTGCGGGATGGCGAAATACCCGAAGACGAATTACACCTTGTGAAAAATTATCTGATGGGTACATTGCTCGGCGACCTGGATGGCCCTTTTCAAATCATTGGCCGCTGGAAAAATATTATTCTGAATGGACTTGATGAAAAATTCTTTTACCAGTTTTTAGAAACAGTACGCACAATTACTCCTGATGAACTCAAAGCGCTGGCCCGGAAATATTTCAGAGAAGAAGAGTTTTATGAAATGGTCGTGATATAAACGGAGAGGTATAATCGTGGTTTATATGCAATTGTATAAATGGGTTTAGTGGATATTTATCGTTTCATCATCATCCAAAAATCTTACCTTAACAAAAATTAGCGGTATGGGATTTATCATCAGATTATTTTTCACTTGGCTTGCCGTAATCATTGCTTCCTACATATTGCCGGGAATACACATTAATGATTATATCTCAGCGTTAATATTTGCTGCCGTACTTGCTTTACTTAATTTGTTTTTGAAGCCTGTTTTAGTTATTCTTACGATACCCATTACATTAGTAACGCTGGGATTGTTTTTATTGGTGATAAATGCCTGTATTATTTTAGTCGGTGATTATTTTGTTGATGGATTGAAGGTTGACAGTTTTTGGTGGGCATTATTGTTTTCACTCGTGATATCTGTTATTGTGTCGATTTTTGAAAGTTTTGATAAGAAAATGAACAAGAATTAAAGGAAAAATTTCGCGATTTAAAAACCCTATTCAATTTACGGTCATTTTTCAATAACAGTTTCCCGGCATATCGCTATTCAATTGGTAACGACAAATTCAAAATTCTCTCCGACCTTCACATTATGATGACTTTTGACAGAAGAAATTTATCTGATGATGAGTTGATTCATTTTTTCAGGCAATTGTTGTGGCCCCGCATGATTGAAGAAAAAATGCTGGTGTTGTTACGACAGGGTAAAATCTCCAAATGGTTTAGTGGGATAGGGCAGGAAGCAATTGCCGTAGGAGCAACACTCGCGTTGCAACCTGATGAATGGATCATGCCTTTGCACCGCAACCTCGGCGTATTTACCGCACGAGGAATTTCGTTAGAGAAACTTTTTTTACAATGGCAGGGTAGCCGGTCGGGTTTCAGCAAAGGAAGGGAAAGAAGTTTTCATTTCGGCACTGCAGATCATCATATCTGTGGGATGATATCTCACCTTGGTCCACAGATGGCAATAGCAAATGGAACATCACTCGCCCATCAGTTAAGGGGGTCGAGAAAAGTATCCCTTGCATTTTCTGGTGATGGAGGTACTTCGGAAGGTGATTTTCATGAAGCATTAAATGTTGCGGCGGTATGGGATCTTCCTGTGATATTTATTATTGAGAATAATGGCTATGGTTTAAGTACTCCTGTAAATGAACAATACCGATGCGGGAAATTGGCCGACCGCGCTATAGGATACGGTATGGAAGGCGTGACTATCGACGGAAATAACTTGCTAACGGTATACAATACTGTAAAAGGTGTTCGTGACTATTGCATAGAAAATCAAAAACCTTATTTAATAGAATGCATGACTTTCAGAATGCGGGGGCATGAGGAAGCAAGTGGTGTAAAATATGTTCCACCTGAACTTTTTGAAGAATGGTCAGCCAAGGATCCGGTAATCATGTTTGAACATTTTTTAATTGATGAAGAAATCCTCAGCCGCGATCAGGTAAATGAAATCCGAAACGAATTTAAACTCCAGATTGAGCAGGATTTGAAAGCAGGGTTTAATGATGAGCTGGTTGTGCCCGATACTGTCGAAGAAATTAATGACGTGTATGCTGTTGCGCATTCAATTGATAATGACGCACCAGTAACAATACAAGCTGAGCGCGATGAAAATATTCCAATCAGATTATTCGATGCCGTGAAAGAGGGTATGTTTCAAAGTATGCTGAAGCATGATAATCTGATTTTGATGGGGCAGGATATTGCCGGATATGGGGGTGCTTTTAAGGTTACTGAGGGATTTGTTGAACGCTTTGGTAAAAGAAGGGTACGCAATACACCACTTTGCGAAAGCGCAATTGTTGGAGCCGCCTTAGGTTTAAGTCTTGAAGGATATAAGTCAATGATGGAAATGCAGTTTGCTGATTTTGTAACTGTTGGTTTTAATCAGATTATAAATAACCTGGCAAAAATTCACTACCGGTGGGGGCAGAACGCAGATGTTGTAATTCGAATGCCAACAGGTGGTGGAGTAGGAGCAGGGCCTTTCCACAGTCAGAGTAACGAAGCATGGTTTGTGCATACACCCGGATTGAAAGTTATTTATCCTTCCACTCCGGAAGATGCTAAAGGGTTGCTGATTGCCGCATTTAATGATCCTAACCCGGTTTTGTTTTTCGAACACAAGGCTTTGTACAGAAGTATCAGCGGCAATGTACCTGTTGGATATTACGAAACGCCTATTGGCAAAGCGAGACAGGTAATAACAGGGGAAACAATAAGTATAATAACTTATGGTGCCGGGGTTCACTGGGCAATACAGTACGCAGAAGAACATCCCGATATTTCATTTGATATATTGGATCTCAGAACACTATTACCGTTGGATTGGGATGCAGTTAAAGAATCGGTGCAGAGAACAGGTAAGGTAATTGTACTGCATGAAGACGTATTGACCGGAGGAGTTGGTGGAGAAGTTGCTGCGTGGATAGCGGAACATTGTTTTGAAAAGCTGGATGCTCCTGTAAAAAGATGTGCAAGCCTTGATACACCCGTTCCGTTCAATATCAAACTTGAAAATAATTTTATGGCTAATGCGAGATTGCATGAAACTGTGCAATCTTTATTAGCATATTGAGTACTGCTCTTATAAATATTATCTTTAGCCGATTATGACTTCTATCCGCATAAGATGTCCAAAATGTAACTGGGAGCCAGACGGTGATGCGCATTGGTCATGTTCATGCGGTACAACATGGGATACATTTACAACCGGTGGAAGGTGCCCGGGATGCGGGAAAGTTTGGGAAGACACACAGTGTGTACAAACGGCAGGGGGATGTCCCGAATGGTCTAAACATCTTGACTGGTACGAAAACCTGGATAAGGTGGCAAAAGAGGCTACGGCTCATTTATATGAAGTGGAAAAAGCAAATGTTTTTTAAAAATAAGGCTGGTTGTGATTATGTTTTTAAATCTTAATGTTGGAAGATTAGTGTAACTTAGTTAAAGTTCGGTCAGGGTTTCTTCATCTGGAATTTCTTCATCTATTATCGTTTCGCGTTCGCCAATTTGCTGGCGCCACATGGCGTAATACAGTCCTCTTTTTTCAACAAGTTCAGCATGCGAACCTTTTTCAACTACCCGACCTTTTTCAAGCACATAAATCCTTGTGGCATGTAGAATTGTTGACAGCCTGTGGGCAATCATAATGGTGATCTGTTGATGGGCCGCTGATATTTCTTTTACGGTTTGTGTGATTTCTTCTTCGGTGATGGAATCCAAAGCTGAAGTGGCTTCATCAAAAATTAAAATCCGGGGATTTCGCAACAACGCTCTGGCTATAGCCAACCGTTGCTTTTCTCCACCTGATACTTTTTTTCCTCCTTCCCCTAAAACTGTATTTAATCCTTCGCCACTGCCTTGAACTAATTTTAATGCTGATGATTTTTCCAGTGCAGTAAATATCTCTTCATCAGTAGCATCGGGCTTCACAAAAAGCATATTTTCTTTGATGGTTCCGGAAAAAAGTTGCGTTTCCTGTGTAACAAATCCTAATTGCCTGCGCATCATGTTGTAGCGAATATCTTTTGCAGGGATATCATCATAATAAATCATTCCATCTGTTGGAGTATATAAACCAACTAATAACTTTACCAGCGTTGATTTACCAGAGCCTGATGGCCCAACAAATGCAATAGTTTCCCCCCGCTTCACATCAAAAGAAAGCTTTTCTACCGCATTTTCTTTAGCATTTTTATATTTGAAGCTGACTTGATCAAATTTGAAATCTTCTATATCTCCAATTTCGACAGGCTCTTCCGGCCGGTATTCTGTTTCTTTCTGCATCAGCTCATTAAATAATTGTAATGAAGCTTCAGCCTCGCGATATGCAAGAATGATATTACCCAAATCCTGTAATGGGAAAATAATACGCGTGGAAATGAATTGCATCGATATCAGCTCACCAGGGGAAAGTAATTTTCTGAAAATCAACCAAAGTAATATGAATAAAATTGATTCTTTAAGCAGCAGTAAAACTGAACTCTGAATAAAGCTCAGCGTTCTGATCTTTTTCACCTTCTGCATTTCCATTCTGAAAATGCTTTCAGTAAATCCTTTTAACCTTTTAATTTCAGGATAGGTGATTCCAAGACTTCTTATTAATTCAATATTTCGCAGCGATTCAGTTATGGCACCACTCATTTTGTTGGTCGCTTTTACTACAGAACGTTGAATTGTCTTTATCTTTTGACTCAGTACACTTGTAAGACCGCCCAGTAATACCACGCCAATTAAGAACACCGGGATCAATGCCCAGTGTTTAGTAATGGCGTACCATATCAAAAATGCAATTCCAACTGCTGATGAAAACAAAACGTTGATGAATGAAGTAATGAATCGTTCATTGTCATTCCTTACTTTTTGTAAAGTAGATAAGATTTGACCACTGCTCGTTTCTTCAAATTCGTGATATGGTAATCTTAATGTATGCCGTAATCCTTCATTGAATACCGACATCCCGAATTTTTGAACCACCAACCTGGTAACATATTCAGTAAAGGCCTGCGCAATTCTTGACAAAATTGCCACGCCAATGGCCAGCGCTAATAATTTCAGCGCCCCACTAATCAATTCATCTTCTTCCATGTTTCCTGGATTCAAGGCGTACTGATCAATAATTTTTCCGAATATAATCGGATCAATCAGTTGCAGTACCTGCGCCACAGCTGCGAGCGCCATTGCAAGCATTAGCCATCCCTTGAAAGGCTTTAAATATTTCCAGATTATTTTCATGTTTTATTAATAGAAAGGTTTAACACAATCAACAGCTGGAAGTTTATGTGTTTTTAACCCAACGATATTGACTTAACCTGCAGCCTGGTTCGGCTAAATGACAACTCACATAATTAAAAAATCAACAAAGAGAAGTTCTTAACACTGGAACCTGCTCTTGTCCTGCCAAATAAAGCCTCCTTATTTCGACAGGATGCGATGTTGGCACTTGTTTTAAAAGTGCATATAAATCTTATTCTTTCATCAAGACTTCTTCCAGGTTGGCAATTAAAAACTGGATCTTGGGGTAGGCATTATTGCTGAGGATTATCAGTGTTTTTTTCCTGTCGATATACCTGATGATTTCTGTACTATATCCGGGGTTGCTTCCATTGTGCAATACTATTCGTCCATACTCAGCATCGTTTCTGATATCCCAGCCAAATCCATAATTGGAAAAGCTGCCATCGTTTAATTTCATGGGTTTAAATGCTTCTGCTAACGCCTGCTGTGAAATAAAGGAATTGGAATTTAATGCCTGGTCCCATATCAAAAGATCAGTGGCAACAGAACTCACTCTGCCAGGACCTTTTCGATTTCCCAGCCAGATGGTATAATCAGTCCATGGAAATGAATCAGCTCTCACATAGCGATGTAATGAATCAACATAAATATGCCCTGCAGTAAAATTCATAGCTGATTTTTTCATTGATGGACTTCTGATATCAGTTGCTTTCATTTTTAGTGGTTGAAAAATTCTGCTTCTGCATAATTCTACAAAATCCTTGCCCGATGCTTTTTCGGCTACACTGGCCAGCAACACATAGCCAGTATTACTATAGTTGTATTTTTCGCCGGGTTCAAAAAGTTTGGGCGGATGGTATCGATTCAGGTACTCCAGTATTTCTGGATTACCTGCCACTTTCTTTTTATCCCAGTGCTGATCCATTATTTGCTGATAATCCGGAAGTCCGCTGGTGTGAGTTAACAGATGCCTGATAGTAATTCCTTTATAGGGAATGTCAACGAATTTTTCCACGAGGTCTTCATACTGAATTAACCCCTGCTGTTGTAATGAAATAATAATGAATGCTGTAAACTGTTTTGATATCGATGCCAGCTCAAACACATCGTTTTTTTTCAGGGGCGTATGTGATGCATAGTCTCTCAGCCCAAAAGCTTTATAAAATACCGGTTTGCCTTCTTTTGCAAGAAGAATTACTCCATTGAACTCTTGTTCTGCAGCAACAACACTATCAATTTTCTTTTCAAATGGTTGACTACTTATTGCAGCAGGTAAAATTATCATCAGTAACAAAAACATGTATAGCGAACGATGAAATTTTAGCTGCATATAAGTAAGTTATTTAATTAACTTAATGTATTCAAGGCTCTGAGGAACCTGTTCCATACTGCGCGAAGATTCATCTTCAATAAAAAAATGTTTTACGCCCATTCTCTTTGTAATTTTCATAATAGCTGCGATGCCAACATCTCCCTGACCCAAAACAACATTTGATTCAACATCTGCACTGCCATTTTGATTGCCCTCGGTTCCGATGCGACGATCTTTTAAATGCATCAAAGGAAATCGTCCTTTATACTTTTTCAACAGTTTAACCGGATCCTGACCAGGATGTTTGATCCAAAAAACATCCATTTCAAAATTTGCATTTACAGGATTCATGTTTTTCGCCATAAAATCAAAAAGCGTTTCATTATTATAGGGCCTGAATTCAAAACCATGCGCATGATAACAAAATGACAGGCCATTTTCTTTTAATGTTTTACCTGCGGTATTAAAAACATCCACCGCTTTGGTTGCATCTTCCAGTGTAAATTCATTTCCATTATGCGGTATCCAAAAGCATACAACATATTTTGCCCCGTAAAATTTTGCTTCTTCAATTACTGCCGGTAAATTTTCCTGCAGCTGTTTAAAGTCGGCGCCAACACTAATCACTTTAAAGCCGAGTTTATCGATCAATGATTTGTATTCGGTTTTCGGCATATTATAACTACCTCCGCCTTCCAGTTCGCTGATGCCCATCGCCCTGATTTTTTGCAACGTACCTGATACGTCTTTTGGAATCTGATTACGGAATGTATATAACTGAACGCCTATTTCCTGCGCCAGCGCACCAAAACTGAGCATTAACACTAAACTCATTGCTAATATCTTTTTCATGGCAGAATGTTGTAGGTTAATGTACACCAATTTTTAAAGATTGCGGATACTAATCTTTATTGAATCACCTGAATGGTAAATTTAAAGACCGACTGCCTGTCAGGGTCTAATGCTGTATAAAGTCCAAAATGGAATACCTGTTTTAAACAAGGATAGAAAATATTAGAAATGATAAATTGGAATCTTCGATATTGATTTGTCAAATAGCCGGGGGAATTATTTTCAATTTATGAGTTATTGTTATTTAAACCTCGACAGTAAGATGAGTAAATCAACTCCTCCTACTGCACAGTTTGTTTTTGGAAGCCTGGTTGATAAGTCACTGTTGCATTTTTCTGAACATCTTCTTTATAGAACAGGACGTCTTTGAATTTTCCTTTTGTATACATTTCTGCCTGGTCATTAAAATGAGGGGATGATGGAAAACGATTGACACCGCCCGCGAGTAATGATTTTGCTTTAACCCTGGCTCCAAATTCAACGGCACATATAAAACTATTGCCGCCGATACCGTATCGTTTTTTTGTATCCCGGATTTTTCGACTATTATAAGCCGGAAGGCAACCCCATGTTGAACTTACGAAACCTACAGGAAGACTCGGTTGATTATCGTTGTAGGTTTCCGGAATTTTTCCTGTTAATCTTTGATACCTGTTAATCTCTCCCCATTCAACTTTCCAGGTGCCAAATTTTTCTGTGAGATTTTTTACAACATACCTGAGCGGTAAAAAGAAATCTTCAGGTGCCGCATTAGCTGCAAAAAATTTAGTGGCTTCCACCTGGTCTTTTTCACCCTGATCGATATATACTTTCAAAATAGCTGGATTTAATTTCTCTCCCCATTCAATTGCCAATGTAGTAGCAATTGAATTTTCTCCCGCCCTATAATCCCAATTCTTTAAAGTGGCTACTGCTTCTGCAATTTCATTGTGCAGCACATTACCAACAGGAACAAGTTTTTCAAAGTTGCGTACAAGTGCAGGAATCAAAATTTCAAAACCAGGGAGATATGTATCATAACCTGCTTCAATTAATTCGTCCAGATTGAAATTCGATTTCTTTTCAAATATTCTAATAGCATTCACCCCTCTGAAATTTTCTCCATCAGGGGCCATATATGTTGGGTATTTGCTTTTATCCGGACTTGCCATCCCTGATGCTGTGAAAGGGGTTGAGTTGCAGTTTTGTATCCAGCCAGTAGAGGGATTATAAACATGAACTGTTTCGTCTACAGTATGCAATCCTTTCCATTCTGTTGAAGAACGGCTACCATCCACTGCTTTGCTCCAATTCAAAGATTTGTCTCGCACCGGCATATAATTGCCATGCCAATATGCAATATTTCCTTCAGAATCGGCAAACACTGTATTGTTGGATGTGTTTCCCCGCATGTCCATCACTTTCTTATAATCATTAAAACCTTTGCTTTTAATGCGCAGCCAACTTTGCATCAAACTATTCATCGATCGGTTGTAGCTCTTAACACTGATCCATTTCCCATTTCTTTTCGCCATAACAGGACCATGATGTGTACTGTAAGCTGTAAATGTTTTAGCTGTTAATTCGCCCTCATTTAAATAGCGTATTGTAATTTTCTTTTCTGTTACCGGCCTTTCTTTGTTATCATAGGTATAATAGTATTTGTTGTTTTTCAAAGAAACTTTTTCTTCATACATATCAGAAACATCTGCACCGGAAGAAGTGTGCATCCACCCGCAGTATGCATTGAAGCCCTGGTAAACAAAAAACTGTCCCCATGTAACTGCACCATAAGCACTAAGTCCTTCGTCACTGCTCATTTGCACTTCTGGCCTGAAATAGAAAGTGACATGGGGATTGATATACAACATTGCTTTTCCTGATGCAGATTTTGATGGCGCAATGGCAAATCCGTTAGAGCCTGCCAGTTCTCGGTCTGTTTTTTTAACGGGTAGGTATGAACTCAATTTTTCATCGGTGTAGAATTGCTTTACGTCTTTAACCTCAATGTCGCCTGTGCTGATGGCTCCAATACTTCCATCAGTCCATAGCAATGGATACCACGGTTTAAATTTTGTGATTAAAGCTGGTTTAACATCTGGATTTTTTGCAAGAAAGTAATTGATGCCATCCGCCCATGCATTGAGCAGTTTTTGAAGCCATAATGGACTTTGTTTATAATCGGCCACTGCTTCAGCTGAATCAAGAATCATCCGTGTGTACAAATCATCATATAGAAACGATTCGCCCCTGATTTCAGCCATTCGGCCAAGCTTCTCGATATAGTTAAGTTCAACGCGCGGGAAATCATCTTCACATTGCGCGTATATGAGACCAAAAACAGCATCTGCATCTGTTTTTCCATATATGTGTGGAATTCCCCAATTGTCTCTTATGATTGTAACATTTCGCGCCTGTCGCTCCATGTTTGTCAACGATGTCGGGCTAACTGCCTGCGAAAAGCTCTTCTGAAAACAAATGAGGGCGAAAATCAACAAAAATTTCTTCATATCAGATCGAATTAGCTTCTTCCGAAGGTAAAGCCTTGAAAGCAAAAGTTGAAATGCGAAAAAATAAATCAACTTCGCAAGATGAAGGAATGCGTGAATGCCAATGGTAACTATGAGTACATTTTAAATGAGATACAAACCGGCTCAAGAACATTGAAGGTGTGGACGCCTGATCCGGTCCTGGTTAAACTGGATTATGAAAACCGGCAGGAAAATGGCGATCCGGATGATTTTCCCTTCTGGACAAAAATCTGGGCTTCTTCATTGGCATTATCATCATTCATTGAAAAGAACTACGATTTTGTTCAGGGGAAAACAGTTTTGGAAGTAGGAGCAGGCTTAGGTTTGCCTTCAATGATTGCTTCATTTTATGCGAAGGAAGTGATATGTACAGATTATTTACAGGATGCCGTTGATACAATCCAAAAAAATATCGATACGAATCAATTGCTGAATATGCAGGCGCAAAAGCTGGACTGGAGCAATGATGAATATGCCTTTGAATTTGATGTTTTGCTGGCCAGCGATATTAACTATGATACTATGCAATTCGATCACGTTTTATCGCTATTTAACCAGGCCCTTAAGAATGGTAAAACCATTTTATTATCCACGCCCGACAGATTGCAGTCACGTAAATTCATGAATTACCTGGAAAACAAAGTTGTGTATACCGAGCAGTATGAATACAATGAAAGTCACGCTGGTATCACAGTTGGGGTATTTCTGCTTAGTAATGAGAAGGAGTAGGGACAATAAAAAAGCAGCAATTTTAGGTCGCTGCTTTTTTAATGATGATCAAAATAGTTTTTCATTCGGTGGTTTAATACCCATCATCCTGATGTAGATGGTAAGTTGGCCCCGGTGGTGCGTTTGATGTTCAAAAACTTTGGCCAACCAAACTGTACGACTTTCTTCAAAATTAAACAGCTTTGCTTTTTCCTCGAATTTGCTGCCATCCATTGCTTTGATACCACTAATGATGAAATCATAACTACTCCTCACAAAATACATTACTGAATCTTTTGAATTAGCTGACTTCGCCTGTTCGAGATTTCTGCGTGGCAAGGGACTTTCTTTTCCGATACCAGCGCCCCCCAACGCATAATTTCCCCCAGCAAGGTGCAACAACTGCTGGGCAAAACTTCTGATGCTGTCCTGCGCCTTAAAATCATATTTATCCGCAGGAACTGCGTTCATATATTCATCGGTATACACTTTAGCTCTTTCCCAGTCTTTAAGCAACTGTGCTTTAGCTGACTCTCCTACCTGGGCATTCAAAGTGATTACAGAGAATGCAAGTGATAAAACCAGAAATACTTTTTTCATTGTGATTGTTTTTTGAAGTGGGGGAAATATCAGGACGAATTAAAGATATACACAATTAATTTATTTGTAAGGATGGATTCCCATATTGTAAAACATGAAGCTCCAGAGATCAGTTTGCTCCTCTATCACTTGTTCTGTACTCCGCCCGGCACCATGACCAGCCTTGGTTTCAATCCTTATTAAAACGGGATTTGTACCTGTATGATATTCCTGCAAAGTCGCGGCAAACTTAAAACTGTGCGCCGGTACAACCCTGTCATCATGATCGGCGGTTGTTATTAATGTGGCAGGATATGCCACTGGTTTTATGTTATGCAATGGTGAATACGCTAAAATGTAGTCAAACATTTCCTTGCTTTCTTCAGAAGTTCCGTAATCATAAGCCCAGCCGGCCCCGGCTGTAAATTTATGATAGCGCAGCATATCCAAAACACCAACCGCCGGAAAAGCCACTTTGCACAAATCAGGCTGCTGTGTAATACATGCCCCAACCAGGAGCCCTCCATTTGAACCTCCACGTATAGCGAGATAATCTTTGGAAGTATATTGACTGTCGATTAAAAATTTTGCTGCATAGATGAAGTCATCAAAAACATTTTGCTTTTTTGTTTTAATCCCCTGTGTGTGCCAGTCTTTGCCATACTCACCTCCACCTCTTAAATTGGCCACGGCATAAATTCCACCGTTTTCCAATAGTATAATAGTTGATGTACCGAAGGATGGCGTAAGGCTTACATTAAACCCACCATAACCATAAAGCAAACAAGGGTTTTTGCCATTTAACTGAATTCCTTTTTTATATGTGATGATCAGCGGAATTTTTGTTCCATCTTTTGAAGGATAGAAAATCTGCCGGCTTTCGTACTCAGCCGGATTAAATTTGATTGCAGGCTGTTTATATATGCTTGTTTGACCTGAGGCAATGTCCATCTTGTAAATGGTGGCGGGTTGTGTATAGGAAGTAAAAGTGTAATACAATTCCTTCTCGTCATATTTTGCATTAAAGCCCGTAGCCGTGCCTAATCCGGGGAGCTGTACTTCCCTAACAAGCTTACCGGTTTTATCATATTGATAAACCACGCTTACTGCATCTTTTAGATAATGGCCGAAAAAATAACCGCCGCCGGTGCCGGTGCTCAATACTTCTTTCTTCGTGTCTATAACAGTTGTCCAGTTTTCAGGTGACAATTTCTCGACGGGCACTTTCACCAGTTTATTATTAGGTGCGTCAAGGTCGGTTTCGATATACAAAAATTCATTATCGGCATCTACTACACTATGCGAGTTTTTCATTCCTGAAACAATGGAAATGATAGGGGCATTTTGTTGAGAAAGGTCCTGCAGATAAAGTTCATTACCGTAGGTTTCATTGGCAGCTGAAATAATCAACCACCGCTGATTTTCTGTGACTTGTCCTGAAATATACCGGCGGGGGGTTTCACTACCACCGAAAATCAGTTTATCGTCTTTTTGTAATGTCCCTGCTTTATGATAGTACAGTTTATGCTCCTGCGTTTTTCCACTGAGCGCGCTGCCGTCTTTGGGTTTATCGTAGCTGCTGTAATAAAATCCTTCAGTATTTTTCCAGCTGATACCTGAGAATTTTACATCAGTAAGTGTATCGCCGATTTTGGTATTTTTCACTGCATCAAGGATAATCACTTTCCTCCAGTCGCTTCCTCCTTCCGAAATCAAATAAGCCGCAGTACTTCCATCTTTTGAAAAATCTATTCCTGCCAATGATGTGGTTCCGCCAGAACTGAATGTATTGGGATCGAGAAAAAGTTCAGGACTATTACTGCCGTCTTTTTCACGATACATCACCGACTGATTTTGCAACCCGGTATTTCTAAAATAATAGGTAAAATCACCATATTTAAATGGAGCTGAAAACTTTTCGTAATTGTATAGTTCAGTATATCTTTTTTTAATGGCGTCTCTGAAAGGGATATTTTTAAGATAACTGTTGGTCACGTCATTTTCAGCCTTCACCCATGCTGCTGTTTCTTTACTGGTATCATTTTCAAGCCATCGGTATGGGTCAGCGACTTCTTTTCCAAAATAATTATCTAAAATACTGCTGTCTTTTTTTTTTTGATGGATATTTCAAGTCGACCTGGTTTGAGGAATTATCTAAAGAGTTGTTGCAACTGGCAATAATAACCAATGATAAGCTGATAAGGATAGAATTTCTCATGCATATTAAATATGCTTAAAAGGTAGGAAAATAGCCTCATATAAATTATTCCCACGGCGCAGTAAACAGATACACTAGCTGTAGCAGTAGTAAAACTTAAAATTGATTGAAGCTAATTATTCACAAAGAGATAGAAAATCGGAATGTTTCGTACTAAACTGAATTTTATTCACTTTTTGGGCAGCATTGAAATGTATAACAAGCGTACCATATTGTACCTGGTAAGCTTCCCAGTTTACATCTTTTATTTTGGGATTTCCGAGCCATTTAAATAGAGTATTTCTTTTTGCACCCATTAAAGGAAGCGTGAGTTTGCCTTGAAATTTTTCTTTGATTTCCACATAATCCCTACCCGTATAAAAATAAATATCTCTGTCTTTATAGGCAATTAATCCTCCGCATTTCGATGAGGCATTTTCTTCTTCCACCGATGTAAAACAGTTCAGCTTTACTTTTATTTCCTCAGGATTGACATTTGGTTTGAGAGCATTCACCGTTCCATCAAGTATATCAATAACAAATTCGGCGCATTTTTCCTTGGTTTTCAGCTGTGCAAAGGTCGAACTGAATGATAGTGCCATAATCAAGAACAAAGAGTATTGTTTCATATCATTGTGTTGTGATCGTCATATCTATAAAGCAAAATTCCTGCTAATATTATATCCATGTTCATATGTTTGATTATTTAGGAAATAATTAATTGGAAATTAAAGGATTAATCAAAAATTATTTTTCTTTAGGCCACGTTTTCAAAGGCTATAAAATTAACCAACACGCCTGGTTTGTTGAATAAAGGGAATCCTTTGATATGACAATCATAAGCTTCGGTTTTACAGTAATTGATAAGATTGGCTTCGAACGGTTTCAATGCCTCTAAAGCTTTCCAGATAATTTCTCCAGTAGCAACAGATGTTCCGGCGCCCTGAAAAATCGATGGCTTTTTCGTAAAACCTCTGTTGGATGATAGCCATTTATCGCAAACACATTACTGCTCGCGTATACAAAATGTAATTCAGGATCAGTTGCAATAACCGTTTTGTCGAAGGTGAATACCTGCTCACGAAAATCAAACCGATATTTCCATTTTTGTTTGTTTGCATACTTGATCAGGAGATTATTATCATCGGCTAAATCTATTTTCCGATAGTAGCCTTCCAGGAAAAGATCCCAGCAAAGCAAAGGCGCACGTACATCAGGAGGTAATTCACCTTCAGGTTTCATCTTACTTCTCGTAATTGCAGAACGCAATGTCGGAAATCTTTTAAAAAAAATAACCCGTTAAATTGAATTAACGGGCTGAGGTAGATACTGATCAAAAGATCAGTTCGTAATATTATATTCCAGGTTAACTTTTCCACCGGTTTTATCCTGAACTTTTTTCAGCATTCTCAGATGCAATTCAGCTGATTGCTTTTTGCCGTTTATAATGAGTTCGTTATTGGTAAGTTTCAATTTCAAATTGCGGGAATTTTCAATAATGCCTTCATTTACCAGCTCATCGATCATTCCCATTGCCCTGTTATGTTGTTGCATTGATTCATGCTGTTTCGCCAGCGCGTTTTGATGTTCTATCAAAGCGAGTTTATGCTCCTGGAGAGCCTCTGCATGTGTTTCAAGCTGTTCTGAGCGAAATTTTTCATAGTAAAGGTGCAGGTTATTCGATAATGCCAATTCTTTTAATTCGCTGCTGTGAAGCAGGCTAAGTTCTTTTAATAATAGGGTATCTGTAAACTGTTTGTTATTCCTAAGCATATTTTCAATCTGTACTTCTTTCAACCCCAGGAGATTTTGCTGCAGCGCCAAACTGGCTTCCGTCTGCATCTTTCTGAGTTGTGCTTCATTCAATTGATTTTCGAACTTTGCCTCATTATTTCGAGATAATAATTCTTCGTTGAGTTGAAGTTCAACTAAATTATTCTCCATTTCTCTTTCATCGCGGTCAAGCCTGTTATCAATAGTATCCAGTGCTGCACGGTAACTATTGAGTTGATTCAAAGGAATGACCTTCCCATCAATTTTCAATTGCACAATTTCATTTTCATTTTTATGCAATTCATATTCCTTCCCATTAATATTTGTACTATAAACCATTATCGATTTTCTTTTCACCTGCGCATGTAGCGGTAATGTATCCTTCTCTGCAATCGTCAATAACCTTACAGCTTGCTGCAAAACGTCATTTTTCTCTGCAGGTGTAGTACTAACTGAAGATTTTATCTGATTTTGAATTGTATCATCTTTTGATGTAAAAGCTTTATCTGTTTTTTCATGTGATGAAAAAGCTAAAGTAACTATGACGGTAAAGAAAATTGCTGATGCCAAAAATACCTTTTCCATTTTATTCAGTGATTTATTATGATTGGTTAAAATGCGGTTCACTCTGTTAAAAACCTGGTGGCCGTCGCCCGGAAAGGCAGTATATAATTGCCCTTGCTGATTATTAAGATGATGTTCCTGGAAGGCTACGAGCGCATATATGTACTGCCTTTTATCCTGAGTGACAGATATGGCAATATCGTCGCAGCAGTTTTCTCTTTCTCTCCTGATTAATTCAGAAATCCAACATACAGGGGGATTGAAAAAGAAGATGATCTCAGTGAGGCGCTGTAATATATTGACCAAAAAATCCTGACGCCGGATATGTGCAAGCTCGTGTAACAGTATTGCTTCCGCTTCTGCATTGCTTAACGAATTGAATAGTACCAGCGGAAAGATAATTATAGGTTTGAAGACTCCGATCACCATCGGCACAGTTGTTTCCGAAGAAAGTTTTAGCAACACTGTTGAATTAATACCTACGCAGGATGATAAAAATGCAAGCCTTTTTTCCCAATCTGTACCTGGAGAACCCGTGCTTCCATTCCTGATTTTACCAAGCATTTTGAAATCTGCGGTGAACCAAATTAACTTGTAAATAACAACAAGAAGCCACAACCCTACAAACAAAAAAGAATATTTTCTAAAAATTTGAATAATGTTTTCATTGACAGAGAATGCTGAGTCATCGTTAACTGATACTTTATTATTCACCCCGCTATCTTCTGTAATTTCCGCTGAAAACGGTAGAGCTTCCTGTTGAAGATTGGAGTGCATTATCTCAAAATGAACGATGTATCCGGTGCCGATGCAAAACATCATTAACAATACACAAAGTAAATGATACCGCAACAGTGGTGAAGAATGCCGTGTAGTAATTAATATAATTGCTGCAATTATTGCAGCAATTGCTCCCAGCCAAATTGAATGCAACAGAGAATATAGTAACGCCTCCATCAGACTGGTATTAATTTCTGTTTGAAAAAAGGGAAAATGCATGGTACTAATTTTTGCAGTTAAATTTATTTACCCATTTTGTCCAATAATTCCTTGATGGCTTTCAACTCTGCGGCTGAAGTTTTTTTATTACCTAAAAGCTGCATTACAAGACTACTCGCGGACCCATTATACATGGAGTCTACAAATCTTGAGAGGAGATGGCTCTTTGTTTTTTCTTCTGCTTCCACCGGGCTGTAAATATGCTTCATGCTCGAGTCGTCGCGATTGAGTACTCCCTTTTCATGCATTATCTGCATGAGCTTAAGCGTAGAAGTATATTGTACAGCGCGCGTTTTTTCATTAAGCTTATCATTTACTGTTCTAACCGTTGACGGCCCCAATTCCCACAGCACCTTTAAAATTTCCAGCTCTGATTTCGTTGGCTCAGGCAAAGCTTGTTTTTTATTGTTTTTTCCATCCATAACCCTAAGGTAGGAAATAATTCGTACGAAAGATAATTTATGTGTTAAAAAATACTTAAGCCAATAGTAGTAGGTAGACGGTAGACAGTAGACGGTAGAGAACAGCCAATGAGAGTGAGCAGTGAGCAGTGAGCAGTAAGCAGTATGCAGTAAGCAGTAGCAGAGAACAGCCAATGCAACAGTAGGTAGATTGTAGAGAGCAGCCGGTACTTAATTTGTAATTAGAAAATTTTAAAGATAAATTGAAATACAGAGCAGTCAAACCTGAAAGCCTGCATGTGGATTTTGAATTATCTTTCAAGTCTAAATGACTTTGATGAAAACATTTATTCTCACATGTTTTATGATGCTGAACTTTTTTGCAAAAGCGCAAAAGGAAACCATCATTTATAACGCAAAAATCTTTACTGCCAATCCGGCCACACCTTTTGCCGATGCAGTTGGCATCAGGGGCAACACGATCATTGCGGTTGGGAAATTTAATGATGTGAAAAATACCATGGGTGCAAAGGCTGAATTAATGGATATGAAAGGCGGCTTTTTAATGCCGGGTATGGTAGACGCTCACAGCCATGTGATCAGCGGTGGACAGTCTTTACTGAAGGCTAATTTATCAGAAGAATATGTTCCGGCCAACGACCTTATAAAATATGTGAGGCAACAGTTGAAAGAGAAAAAAGGAATGACCGGAGACATCTTGCTGGTTTACGATGTCAATATCAGCACATGGGTTCATCTTGATCAGCTCAATAAAAATTTTAATAGTAAGGAGTTTGAAAATCAAGCTATCTATCTCAGTGGATCTGACGGCCATACTGCGTGGGTTAATCAAAAAATGCTTACACTGGCAGGTATCAGTAAAAGCAGGGTAAAAGACCTTCCCGTGTCGAAGCAGCAGTATTTTGGATTTGATAAAGATGGCGAATTGAGTGGATTCATCGCAGATAGTGGATTAAACATTTTGGATGAAGTACTTCCACCCGAACCAGAACCAGATTCTCTTGCCGCACTGGAAGCCATAAAGCATTGTAACAGTCTAGGACTAACAGCCTGGCTTGATCCCTCTGCAGCCAACATCAACACGGGAAAGGAAAATGCTTTGATGGCTTACCAATATCTGATCAGCAAACAAAAACTTACTGCACATGTAGCTGCCACGCTGGTAGCTGATGCTAATCTCGAACCGCAGCCACAAATCAGTAAATTAAAGTCGTTGCAGGCAAAATATTCGCAAAGCCCAAATCTGAATATCATAGGGTTTAAAATTTTTGCTGATGGCGTATTGGAGTATCCGGCACAAACCGCTGCCATTTCAATTCCTTATACCAATCACTCTCAAAACGGGAGGCTATTATACGAGCCGGCCAGGTTTGCCGAGTTTGCAACACTGGCCGATAAACAGGGGTTGCAGATGCATGTTCATGCTATCGGCGACTTAGCAGTTACAGAAACGCTCAATGGTTTTGAAGCTATGCGTAAAGCTAATGGCAATGATCAGTTGCCACATACCATAACTCATTTGCAATTGGTAATGCAAAAAGATATTGCCCGGTTTCAATCGCTGAATGTATTGGCGGCTATGCAACTGTTATGGGCATTCGGCGATATCACTACTATTGATATTGTAAAGCCTTACCTAGATCCATCGCTATACAAACAGCAATATCCGGCCCGGTCGATGTCCAGAGCCGGAACATTAATTTGCGGCGCAAGCGACTGGCCCGTAAGTTCTGCCAATCCGTTTAAAGCTATGGCAATTGCCGAAACCCGTAAAGGACCACTGAACATAGTATTGGATAGTACACAAAGAATGCCGAGGATGTCGATGTTATACGCTTACACACTAAATGCGGCCATGGCAATGTTGCTCGACAAAAGTATTGGCAGTATTGAACCAGGAAAGTTTGCGGATATTATTCAGGTTGACAGAGATATTACAAAAGTGAAGCCCGAAGAACTGGCACAAACTAATGTTTTATGGACAATGTTTGAAGGCAATATTGTCTACAAGCAAGCCAGGTAGTTACATTCTATTGTTTGATAAATCGTAAAACTTTCGCTGTAGCATCAAGCCTGATAAAATATACTCCCGGTGGAATATTGGATATATCTATATCCTCAGAATATTGACTGCCGCTGAATGTGATTTTCTTGCTGCTCAGAAGTTTTCCGCTATTATCAAATATTGAGTACACCTGGTTTTCCATTTTACCTGTACCCCATTGCAGCCTGATCTTGTTTTTGGCGGGATTGGGAGAAACTTTAAATACATCGCTATTATCCATATTCACCTTCACAACTTTTGAATATTTGGTGGTACCATTTGCATCCAGCTGTTTAATGCGGTAATAATTTACGCCCGCGAATGGCGTGGGGTCGATGGCATTGTAGTGCTGTTCAATATTGGTGTTACCTTTCCAGGGTTTCTTAAGGAGAAAACTAAAATTTTGACCGTCATTGGATTTTTCAATTTCAAATACTCCATTACCCGTTTCCGTTGAAGTGCCCCAGCTGAGTTCTACGTCTTGATTTAGTCTCTTACCGGTAAAATATGAAAGGTCAACAGGTAGCAGATACATCGGCGCACTGAAATTGGAGATATTAAATATTGCATTGCCAAAAAGATTATCCATCGCCCTCACCCGAAAGCCAATGGTGGTTCCGGGAGTCAGGTATGCAGAAATATAAGTGCCAGTCTGGTATGCTGGACCGTTATTTTGTGATAACTGTAAAAACGAACCATTTAATAATATGCCGGCAATATCATATCGGGGACTGCCTGCTATATCGTTTGTAAAGTATTGCCAGTTGAAAGAATAAATTCCCGGGCTAACTATCTGGATGGTAAGATCAATGTCAGCATTCGTCATCATTTCGCCATCGCTGCCATTTAATGTAACCGACCTTGGCGCATCTACATAGTTTATTGTACCACTAGAACCTGTACTTGAAGTCTGTGTCCATTTGTCCAGGGCATAATCCATGTTAAATACGGATTGTGCCACTGTTTCCGTGAACGGAACGGTTAAAATATGTAATAAAAAAATCAGGCTTTTCATACGTCGGGAAACTAGGGGGAACAAATGACTTTATACGAAGTATGAACGATTGCTGTTTTATCATTTATATGGCATAAGTGTTAGCACCTATCAGCAGTATAAACAATGCTTTCAGCAGATATGGATTAACCATTAAGAGTTTCCATTTGTCAGTTTTTATGTATCCTGAACCTGTTTTATGATTTTGTTATCATGGTTTTGTAGATAGATTAGTGCTACAAAACCAACACATGCACTGGGCAACAGTATTCATATTTGCTTTCATTTCTGCATTTATGCGGTTTGATAATAGTGGGCCGGATACTGCAACGTCGGTACAGCTGAGATATACCGGGAATATGGGAGTGTTTGTGGAAAGCGAAAATGCGGCATGGTGGTTTGATGGCTTACATCAATTTTACAAACCTGAATTTCAACATCTGCCGGATAGCTTTTTTACACAGGCGTTCAATAAAAATCCCCCTTTTAATAAATTGAAGGGGTTGACATTCAGCCATTACCATCGCGATCATTACAGTGCGTTATTAACCAACAGGTTTCTATCTGCCCATCAGTCGATTGTTATATCAGGAAGCCGCCAGGTTGGCGATTCGCTGTATACTGAACGATTTATTAATGGCTGGAATAAAAACGGGATCATTTATAATGATGAATCAACACGGGCACGCCTTGAAGCTTACAACCTTGCTCATAGCTGGCTTGCCCGTCATGGACAGGTTGAAAACATTATGTTTTCCCTATTAATCAACGGAGTACGTATTACTCATCTTGGTGATGCAGATTTTGACTCACCTGCATATCGCCTTACCGCTTTTTTAAGTGCTGATATTTTAATAGTACCGCTATGGCTGGTAACGGCAGATGAGGGAAGAAAATTTCTTAATAAGTCGAGTGCGAAAAAAATTATTATCACCCATATTCCTCCAGGCACAAAAGTTAAGTGTGAGGGGGAATTAGATGGAGACCTGGTACTTTTCGATCAGGTCGGTGAAAAATTTGATTTCTGATTGTTTTACACTCTATTCCTGGTTGAGTACAGCGAATACCGGAAAGTGATCCGAAGAAAATCTCCCCTGCCAGGTTTGTGATAGCGTTGCATGTTGCAATACCTTAAATCCTTTATTAATGAATATGTAATCAATTGGATTGTTACTGTTTTCTTTGGATTTAAAGCCATTGAAAGTGCCATCAGGTCCATAATGAGGAGATTCCGACAGCGTCTTCGTGTCACTCAGTTTATCGGGATTGCTTTCAGCAGTAATCACCATGATGGGTTCATCATCAGGTGTGGCATTGAAATCTCCGGTAATTATCGCAGGGGTTGCGCCTGCTATCTCCTTTACTTTTTGTAAAACAAGATTTGCACTTTCTTTGCGCGCCACTTTCCCTATGTGATCGAAGTGTGTATTAAAGTGAAAAAATACCCGGCGCGAAGCCTTATCCTGAAATTTTGCCCAGGTTACAATTCTTTCTATTGCAGCATCCCATCCCTTTTTGCCGGGAATATTCGTTTGCTCCGCCAGCCAGAATGTTGCCTGTTGCAATAAAACTAATCTTGATGTATCATAAAAAATGGCTGAATATTCACCTGCCTGTTTTCCATCGGCACGGCCTACGCCGATGTGTTTGTAATTGGTCAGCTGGCTCGCCATTTCGATCACCTGATCATGTAAGGCTTCCTGAATGCCGATTATGTGTGCTTTATGAAAAAGAATCTGGCTGCTGACAAATGTTTTACGATTGGGCCACGCATTGATACTGTCACCCGGGTTATTATAACGGATATTGAACGTCATTACATTCAATTCATGTTGACCGTTCATTTCGGCGATGGACATTACTAATACGAATAAGGCCAACAATTTTTTCATACGGGACAGGTTTTGCAATCTTTGCTATAACTGGAATCGAAGGTAAAGGATTGAGTCTGTTTAATTATTGGTATTAATCCCCGAGAGCCAAACACCAAAATCAAATATTCCATATGAAATGCTAAACGCACCCAATTGCACATTATCGCTGAATGATAAACTCAATGTAGGCAAAAGAAGAAGGATAATTTCAACAGATATAAGTTGTAATTATCCTTTATTTTATCTTTATCTGTTGAATACGAACTCATTGCGCTGAAGCCAGTCCTCAGTATCGTTGTATTTGACAAGTTTAGTGATGGTGATTGATTTACTGCTTAATATATAATTCTTTCGGATCAACGCTTTCCTTTCATCATCTTCTCCATTTTCTTCCAGTGCAAACTGAACTTTTTCGCCTGGTAGTTCGCCGAATGAAATTATTTTTAAATCGTTAATCTTTCCTTCATTATAGTTTACTTCAACTTTTTCAGTCCAGCTATGACCTTTTTCATATGGGAAATCAAATATAAGTTTGTAAGTATCTTGGCCGGATTCTTTAATTTCTATTGTTGAGCTCATTTTTACTTTTTGATGAGAACGGTAGTCGAGGTATTCAAGCGTACCGTTCCATTTACCCTGTACAGCATTAATGACTTTTTTGAGCTGGTCTGTTTCGGTTGTTTGAGCAAATGTAGAACCTGTCATCAAACACAAGGTGACTACAGCAGTTACCACTTTTTTATTAAACGAGAATATTTGTTTGCCTTTTAAGATCATCTGATCGATTGAATATCTTCCTCCACCGCCAATAGTCACCAGCAGGAAACTCCAGAATAACAGGTTTTGATAATACATGCCGGTAATTGGGTTTGGATGATCATACCATACAAAAGCGATAATTAAAAATTGAAAAGCCAGTTGTAAAGAGGCGAGCCTGGTAAACAAGCCAAGAGCTATCAGTATCCCACCCAAAAATTCTCCCCACGATGCCGCTGCCGCCCAAAATCCCGGCGTTGGATAGGTGAATCCCAATCCCTGTACCTGTGTAATAAACCAATCGGGTGAACCGCCTGAGCCATCAATTTTGGGCAAACCCGCCCCTAAGGCAATAGAAGCACCTAACTGAAAACGAAAGAATAACCAGGTTAAATCAAATAATTTTCCTGAATTAAATGCTGAGCCAAAAAGTAACTTTTTCATATCGTATCATTTTTGTTTTTGTACTGTTTTCCAAAAATGAATAATGAAAATCCACTGCCGGTTGCATTTTGTGATTTGACACCAGCTAAATGGGTGTCAGATTAAAAGGTAAGAGTATCAAATCAGCTAATCAGCTGGTTGTCAAGCTCTCGATATACTCTTTAGGCGTTTTGCCCATTTCTTTTTTGAAAGAACGATTAAAGGTGGCTTTGGAATTGAAACCGCTGTCCATGGCAATACCCAACAAGGTTTGGCTCTTCTGTTCACCGGCATTAAGTTTACTGATCACTGCCTGTACTCTGTAGTGATTGATGAAGTCGTTAAAGTTTCTACCTGTACCGTCATTGATTACTTTCGACAGTAGCGAACTGTTGGTACTCATCTGTTTGGCAAGTTCATTTAATGTGAGTTCAGGCTCGAGGTAAGGTTTCGCAGATTCTATATGTTTGATAAGTTTCGCCTTCCAAACCTGGATCTCCGGTTCTACACTGGCTATCGTGGGAGTTTCTGATGTTTCCGGAATGAAATTCAGCTGTTGTAATGTAACAGGGCGTGTAAAATATCCCGCTATGCTCAAATAATACAATACAATCCCTATGGCCAGGTATGCAAACCAATCCTGCGTATAGCTCAGGCCATTATGAACGGCGTTAATCAGTTCAAATAACACCATCACAATAACGGCCGCACTGATGGCATACAATAAATTGCGCAACCAGGTAAAGGATATTTCCTGTGTTGATGAAAAGTTTTCTCTCACATAAAGCTGATATTTTTTGAAAGCTTTAAGTGTAATGTAGAGGTAGTAGAAGAAGGAGAAGTACCCAATAAATCTCATTACTATAAAATTATCAAGCTGTGCCCATTTCCCTTTTGTACCAAACTGAAAATCCGGAATGTTAGGAAAGGGATAATAAAATACATAATCAGCGACACCTTTGCCTATGATCATAACTGTCCAGAGGCCTGGTAGTATGAAATGACGGCGATCATTTTTGGAGAAATTAAACTGAGTATTGGTAAGACTCAGAAAGTAGAAATATAGTAGCGGTCCGATCCATACATCGTTGTGGAAAGGGAAGTAAAACATAAAGGTGGTATACCCGTCGTGTGAGTCGTACCACCCCGCAAATCCCAGCATATAATTGGCGATCGTCAATGCGTTTATCAATAACAACGCAGCCAGCAATATATCACTTTTCAGGTTTTGACGTGTTCCTCTTACCAGCAGCAAAACTGTAAATAATATACCGTGTATAAATGGAGGGAGTAAAAGAGAACTGTAAATGGTAAAATCAAACCGCATAAAAACGAAGCTAAATCATAAACCGGCGAGTTAAAAAGTTTGATTAGCCCTCTTGTCCTATTTTCGTTTCATATTATCATTTGATACCTGTTATTTGCACTTTGCAAATGAAATTATAATTGATGCATGGATAAAACTGAAGGCCCGAAACATTTTTACGAACAACAAATTGGATTAATTGCAATGACTGCATCAACCCTTAAAAATCGGCGAATGCTGGTTTCATGGGCACGTGTAATACTGATGTTGTTGCTGATTTACCTGATTGTCACGCTTTGGTCGTCAGGAATATCGATAATGGTCATGGCTGTTGTTCCGGTTTTGATTGTATTCGGTGTCCTTGTGTCCTACACGGTGGGCCTTGACGAAAAAATTCTTCATCACAAATTGCTCAAGCAGATTAATGAAGAAGAATTGGCAGCATTAAACAGTAGATACCCCGCCGTATTTGATGGCGCCGGCTACATACCCCGCCTCGGATCATCAGGAAATGACCTGGATGTCTTTGGCCCCTCTTGTTTATACCCTTTTGTAAATCGGGCATTCACCGAACCGGGAAGAGATTTAATGGCAGACAGTTTTTTAATCACACCATCAAAAGAAAAGGTCCTTCAGAAACAAAGAGCAGTGAAAGAGCTCCGTGACATGCCGGAATGGCGCCAGCAATTTCAGGCATACAGTATGCGCAATCCGGTTACCATCAATTCTTTAAACACAATTAATAAATGGCTCAATACGAACGGAAAATCTTTTGATCAGCCGATATGGTGGATAATACGTTTCCTGGTACCTGCCATTGCTTGGTTTGCGGTTGTATTGTATTGGAATGATTATATCCCGGACGGTTTATTTAATATCACGATGCTGCTGATTCTTGCTTTTGCTTTCTGGATCGGTAAAATGATCAGCAATGAGTATGGGCAACTTTCTCATATAGTTAGTGAGCTGGAGAGTTTTGGATACCTGTTGCAAACCGTTGAAGATGGAAAATTTGAAGATCCCTACCTGAAATCTTTACAAAAAAAGATGGATGAAGGGGTAAGTGCTTCATCGAAAATTAAAACGCTCAGAAAAATCTTGAACCGTTTTGATTATCGATTGAACCCTGTAGTATACATTCCGCTAAGCATCTTTTTGTTATGGGATCTGCAACAAATATTTGCATTGGAGAAATGGAAAAAAACACAAACCGGTCAAATTAATCATTGGTATGATGTTGCCGGCGAAATGGAAGTGATATCATCGTTGGCGAACCTTTCTTTTAATCATCCCGAATGGATATTTCCCGCAATAAGTGATAACTGGTTTGAATTGGAAACCACGGTTGTCGGCCATCCTTTAATCCCGGCATCAAAATCCGTAGCTAATGATTTTACATTGAAGGGAACAGGACAGTTTATTATTTTGACCGGATCAAATATGGCCGGGAAGAGTACTTTTTTGCGTACCCTCGGTACAAATATGTTGCTCGCAATGACGGGCGGACCTGTTAATGCCAGGGTATTTACAGTGCCGATTGTCAGAGTGATGAGCTCTATGCGAATTTCAGATAACCTGGAAGAAGAAACCTCCACTTTCTATGCCGAACTTAAAAAACTAAAAACTATTCTTGAAGCAGTTAAAGGTCGGGAGCGGATATTTTTGTTGCTTGATGAAATGTTGCGGGGAACGAATGCGCTCGACAGGCACACCGGATCAGTGGCTTTGATTCGGCAACTTATAAAATATGAAGCAGTGGGCATTATTGCTTCTCATGATATTTCGCTAACGGCACTTGCAGAAGAGATGCCGGGTAAAATTGATAATTATCATTTTGATTCCACTGTTGAAAACAATGAGATCATTTTTGATTACAAATTAAAAGAGGGGATTTGTACCAGTACCAATGCCACATTGTTGATGAAGAAGATCGGTATTAATATTGAAGATGAAAACTGATAATGTTGCTCGCTAAAAGTGAATATGTGAATGGGTCAATAAGATAATCAACAGCCTCCTGCTGCCTGTTTCGTTAATGAATAACCAGATACTATTTTGGCTGTTAACATGGATTTACCTACAACATAAAACTTATTACTCACAACCTGTATAGTTACACGGAGAAACAGCCGGAGATGAAAGGTAGGAGACTCACGGAGATCTGTTGAGAAAGTAAAGTCTTTACAATTGCAGGTTATCCAAGATTAACGACTTAAGACTCCGGACTGAAGACTTGCTCTTGGCCACAGAGTTGAGCGGAGCATTTGAGTTTAACGGAGTTAACAGCCCGTAAGACACATCTAACTGCTCACTTCAACACGCCCGAAATTGAGTAGGGCTGATGTTGTGCGCATTTTAAGCCACTTCGATAATATATGTCAGAAAATAAAATTTAGTATACTTATTCAAAGTTTATAACTCTCACTACGAATTTTGAAATATGTTTAATCGGAAAAATCCTCTCCAAGTCTAATTTTTAAAAAAGCTTGTTTTGCTATTAAACCGAAAAAACTAATAATAACTATTACAAATCCAATTTCAAGGAAATGCGAGCTATTTTCCTTAGTGGTTGCTTTCGCTGGATTTGAGTTAGAATATCTTACCCAAACTGAACTGTCAGCTGCATAAACCAACGAATCGGGTGAAAAACTTTCGATCAAACGGTAGACTCGGCCATCAACTTTATAAGCAATTGAGTACTCAAAACTACGACCCCCACTTAAATCATCTATCATTTCTTTTGACTCAATATGTCCAGAAACTTTTGAAGTTGGCAAAACTGTCAAATGATAAACATTTAGTACAGATTCCTTAATGTATCCCCAGCACATGAAAATACTTACAATAACAAAACCTAATGCCAAGTATGGTCCAGGCTTTTTTAAAATCGACATACTTTATTGCTTGGTTGTAAGAAATGCGCACAACATTAATTTACCTGTATAACCAGCAACCCGCTACCGCCGTATTAACTTAATACCTACAACCTGTATCGGCTGTTCCCTATTGCCTATTGCCTCCTGCCTATTATTGGC
Organism: Chitinophagales bacterium; assembly: GCA_031425315.1. Lineage (GTDB taxonomy): Bacteria > Bacteroidota > Bacteroidia > Chitinophagales > Chitinophagaceae > Pollutibacter. Next base: position 28,366 of record JANPJC010000044.1, on the reverse strand, counting down.
TGTTCTCTACTGTCTACCGTCTACTGTCTACCGTCTTGTATTGGCTGCTCCCTGCTCACTCCTCACTGCTTACTGCTCACTTCTCTAATACTGATGGAAGGCCTGCGAAACAAAATGCAGGACATCCGGTAACGCCTGTCTCCAGTAAGTCCAGTTGTGCGCACCATCACGAATTCTGAATTCATGTGGTATCTCTCTTTTGCGCATGGCAATATGTACAAGAGAATTGCCTTCGTAAAGAAAATCATCATCTCCGCAATCGATGTACCAGCGTACCGATTTTTTTATGCTATCGGGCATCGATTGTACGAGATAGGGTACACTTTGTCTTTTATAATATTCACTGATCTGTGATACGGAGAGTGTAGAATCCATTCTTTTTAACCGCGTTTTTGCATCTTCCTCATTAAGCGGGCCGGTGGCTGCACTTAGTGGGCAGGCAGATGAAAATAATTCCGGGTGATGCAAAGCATACGTAAACGAACCATCACCGCCCATTGACAATCCTGAAATAGCGCGGAACCTTTTTTCTCCTTTTATACGATACTTCTTTTCTACAAAGGGCATCAATTCTGTAAAGAAAAAATCTTCGTAGCGCCAAACACCTTTTGCATCATTGGAATAGCCTCTTCTGCCGGTATTCGCATCTGGCATAATGATAATCATCGGTGTAGCAACACCTTCCCGGATAGCTTTGTCTGTAATATGTAGTACCTCTCCAAACTGTACCCAGCCAGTTTGATCATCGCCTCCGCCATGCAAAAGATATAAAACAGGATATGTCCTCCCGGAGGTTTCGTAGCCCGGCGGAAAGTACACAGCATACTTCCTTTCTCCATTTAGGATTTTGCTCGGTAATGTGAGGTTGTCGTATACCTTACCAACCTCCTGCACATATGCATTTAAATAGAACAGAACGCTGACAAATAAAGAAAGCAATATGTTTTTCATGGCAAACAATTTGAAATCGATTACAAATAAAAAGATAAAGAAATTATTGACTTGTAGTATTTAAACTTCCTGTCTCAAGATTTCAAGTGGTGGCCGTGAGACGATAAACCTGCTGTTGATTAATCCGATGGCTACTGTTAATGCACAAACACTAAACAGCACAATAATTACAGGTAACCAATTGGGTGAAAACCCTGTTTCAAAAATGTAATGCGCCATTGCCCAGCTGCCGCCCAGGGATAAAACAATACCAGTGAACGCAGCAAGCGCCCCGAGAAAGAAATATTCAATCGCTGTTATAATGTATATCTGCCTTCGGCTTGCACCTAATGTTCTTAATAAAACACTTTCCTGTATGCGTTGGTATTTACTGATGAGTACAGAAGAAATCAGCACCACAATCCCGGTGACCATACAGAATGCAGCCATGAACCTGATGATGAATCCAATTTTTGAAAGGATATCATCAAGTACATTTAGGATCAAACCAAGATCAATGATGGATACATTGGGATACTGCCTTACTACCGCCTGCTGAAATCTGGCCGAAGTTTCTTTATCAGGAACCTGAGTCATTAGGACATGAAACTGTGGGGCCTCTTCTAGTACGCCTTTGGGAAATACGACAAGGAAATTCGTTTGAACCCTGTTCCAGTCTACCTCTCTTAAACTGCCAACTATCGTAGGAAGCATAGTCCCCTGCACATTCCAAAGCAAAGTATCGCCCGGTTTAATACTGTTTTGGGTAGCAAATCTTTCTTCCACCGAAACTTCGGCTATTGATAATAGTGAGCTGACACCATTCCATTTTCCGGTCGTTATTTTTTCAGAATCCGTTAAACTGTCACGGAAGGTCACTCTGAACTCGCGTGAAAATATTCCCTTCCACATTTTAATTGTAGAATCTTTTTCGAGTGTCGCTGCAGTTATTTTATTGACCGATTCCAGGCGCATATTTACAATAGGAACAGTACCATTCATAACAAGGCTATTGGCTTTGGTCAAATCCATAATGCCCTCCCGTTGTGCCGTTTGGATATCAAATAAAACCATATTTGGCTGATTGGCTCCTGCAGCACGGGTAACCCTGTTGATTAATATTTCCTGGATAAAAAACAAAGTACAGATCAATGCAGTACCTAATCCGATTGTTACAATCAGGATAGCAGTTTGATTGTTGGGTCTGTACAAGTTGGCAAGACCTTGCCGCCAAACATAAGCCCATCCTGAAGGGAAAAATCGTCTGACCGACCATGTTAGTAACCGGGCCATCAGTCCCAACAGTAAAAAAGAAATGAGTAATCCTGCTGTAAAAAAGAAAGATTGTATCCACCGGTCAAAAAGTAACCTGGTGAAACCCAATACAAAACCGATAATCAGCAGGTATACCAGCCACTTCATCGGATCTTTCCAGCTTTCGGATTGTAATGAAATCCTGAGTGCATTCAGTGGTGAAATATTCCGGATAGATATCAAAGGCAACAATGCAAATAAAACTGAAATAATTAAACCAAGTAATATACCCTGTCCTATTGAGGGCCAGGAAATCCCAGGATGGATATCTACAGGAATAAAATCTTTTAATAGTGCAGGAAGAAACTGCTGGATAATTGTGCCTAACACTGCACCTATTATAGAACCGATCAATCCGATAACGGTAATTTGAAGGAGGTATATCAAAAATGCATGCGACGATTTCGCACCGAGGCATCGTAAAACAGCAATAGTACTGATCTTCTCTTTAACGTAAATATGAATTGCGCTCGCAACACCTATACAACCCATCAGTAATGCAATAAATCCAACCAGAGAAAGAAAACGTGTAACATCACTGAACGACCTTGCCGTATCTTTTTTCTGTGATTCTATCGTATCAAAATTGATATTCTCTTTGTTGAGCCGTGGCCGCAGATCTTCCATCACTGTTTCTAACTTGCGCGGATTGTTTACCTGCAAATACTGTTTATATGTGATGCGGCTTCCTTTCTGTTGTAATCCTGTTTCTTCAAGGTAGGTGATAGGTATATACACTACCGGGGCAACTGAACTTGCAATACCGGTTTGGCCGGGAGCACCTGATAAACTTCCCGCAATAACAAAACTGGTGTTACCCACTTTTACACTATCGCCTGGTTTAACATTAAATTGCAGCATTAAAGTTTGGTCAACTACGGCTGCCTTTGATTTTCTAAAATCTCTTCCTGCTGTAACCGGTTCAGTTTCCAACTCTCCATAATACGGAAAATCGCCACCCAGTGCATTGACCTGTACTAATCTTGTTCCCCCATTGGAGGGAAAGAGTACCATTGAAGTGAAGCTGCGCTGCTCCGATCTTTTGTTACCCAATGAATCAGCTATTTTTATCATTTCCGGCGCAAAAGGCTTATTGGTGGTGAGTTCCAGATCCGCACCCAGCAATTCAGCCGCCTGGCTATCAATCTCTTTTTTCAATACATCGCTCAAAGAATAAATTGAAACCAGTGCAGCGATGCCCAGGATTATCGACGAGACAAACAGCAATAACCTCGAGCGGTTACGCCTGCTGTCGCGCCATGCCATAGTAACCAGCCAGGAAAATGGTATACGGGGATTTTCATTCATGATTTTGCAGGTTTGGCGTTTCCGGATTAGTATCACTGATTAACACTCCGCCCTTCATTCGGATAATGCGCCCGGTTTTAGCAGCCAGTTCAGGATTGTGTGTTACAAGTATTAAAGTCGTTCCGGCTTCACGATTTAATTCAAACAAAAGGTTTTCAATTTTTTCACTCGTTTCCGCATCCAGGTTTCCCGTTGGTTCATCGGCAAACAAAATATCAGGCTGATTAGAGAAAGCCCTCGCTAACGATACCCTCTGCTGCTCTCCACCACTTAGTTGAACAGGATAGTGATGCCCTCTTGCTGCAAGACCCACTTTATCAAGTAACTCTAAAGCAAGCGATTTTACATTTTTCGACCCTCTGAGTTCCATCGGCACCATCACATTTTCAAGCGCGGTTAATGTGGGCAATAATTGAAAATTCTGAAAGATGAATCCAACATGTTTATTCCTTACCAAAGCCCTTTTGTCTTCACTGAGTTTTTCAAGTGGAATACTTGCAAGTTCAACAGTTCCCGTACTGGCACTGTCCAGGCCGGCACATAAACCCAACAGTGTTGTTTTCCCACTACCGGATGGACCAATCAGCGATAATGTTGATCCTTTCGCTACAGAAAAGTTAATATTCTCCAAAACAGTTAGTGTTCGGCCAGCGCTTTGATAAGTCTTGCTAACATTATGCACCTTTAAAATTGTATCCATTTATATTCTTGATTTGAAAACCATATTGATAGTTACGATTGATAAAAATACTGCAATAAATATTCTTAATTTGTAACGCTTTATGATCGGTTAGCAAGCGTCACATTTTTTAGCGTGATAAATTGCGGCAACTGCTGTATAATCAATTTATTTATCAAATGGTTGCCGGTACCAGCAAGCGGTTGATCATAAATAGACCTGGCTATAAATTCACGAACTTTAAATCCCCTGATAACAATTTTACTATGCATAAAATAATTCCATTTATATTTTTCATATCATTCATCTTTTTAGCAGAAGCGTGTTCAGATAATAAGCCTGCACAAAAAGTAGAGGTTGCCAAAGAGACAAAAGACTCATCTTCTGCATCAACAGGAAAGAAGACAATTTTGTTTTTTGGTAATAGTCTCACCGCAGGATATGGACTGGAGCCATCGCAGGCTTTCTCTGCACTGATTGCTAAACGTATCGATTCATTAAACCTTCCGTACCAGGTAGTTAATGCCGGTGTAAGTGGAGAAACCTCTTCAGGTGGTGATGCAAGAATTGACTGGATTTTAAAACAGGATGTAGATGTTTTTGTTCTTGAACTCGGAGGGAACGATGGATTACGGGGGATTGATATTACTGAGACAAGAAAAAATCTTCAGTCAATTATTGATAAGGTAAAGGCCAAAAATCCCAATACTAAATTGATTCTTGCGGGAATGCAGATTCCCCCAAATATGGGCCAAGATTATACTTCTGCATTCAAAAATCTTTATCCGGCGTTAGCTCAGCAAAACAAAATGACCTTTATACCTTTTCTGCTTGAAGGCGTTGGTGGTGAACCGTCTTTGAATCTGGAAGATGGAATTCACCCAAATGAAGAAGGCCAGAAAATTGTTGCGGAAAACGTTTGGGAGGCGCTGAAAGATCTGCTTTAAAAAAATGATCGCCCCGTATTTTCTACAATCCGGGGCGATTAATACATTTTAATTGTCATAGGTAAGGACTCAATGCCGCTGGAAAAGAATTGAATTTTCCATTTATTAATTTCCAGATCATTATTTTATTGTTGAATTACTTTTTTCTTCAACATTAATTGAGAAGGCAAAATCAAAATGCTTTAGCCGAGGCATTGTGTAGTTAGGTTGCACAGGCAACCTCCCATAGATTTGTATTTATTCACCCATTGACCTATTCACACATTCTCTGAGTGAATATTTAACCATCAACATAATCAAACTAAGATCAGGCAGTTCTCTTTTTATCAGATACAACGAGAACGACACCTATCAAGGCCAGTATACCACCAGCATATGTAGGCCATCCAATCCATTTATTCTCTTTCTTATTGATTTCTAACGGACCAATGTCTGCCACTTCTTTTTCAGTTGTAACAGAAAATCCTCTGAAAACGGCCATCAATATGCCGACTACGATTAATATAATTCCAATTGTTTTCATAACTGTTGTTTAAGAGTTAATTAAAACGGCTATTAAAAAAATTATGCCACCATCATGGTGAATTATAAAAAACGGGATTTATTTCACAGGAACGATCAAAAAAATGCAACCAAACAATGCCCGAACTGATCTATATCCTTCCTGGCCGTTTCACTAAAACTAACTGTTTATGCTACTTGAAATTTCAACCTGGTGGACTTCCCTTGTTGCTTTTGAAAAGATTCTTTGGGGTATCGCCCTGATATTCTCTGCTTTTTTTGTGATTCAAACACTCCTTACATTAATAGGTGGGGACAGTGATAGTTTTGGTGATGCAGATGAATATGCAACAGATAATGACGGTGCCGGATATCAGTTTTTCACCATCAAGAATATGGTGGCTTTTTTCACCATGTTTGGATGGGTGGGAATTGCATCTTATTCCGGCGGACTTGCAAAATGGTTGGTGATTTTATTAGGATTAATTACAGGTGTACTGATGGTTGTAATAATTGCTGTTCTTTTCAGGAATGTAAGCCGGTTAAAACACAGCGGTACAATGGAGATCAAAAATGCAATCAACCAGGTAGGCGAGACATATCTTTTTATTCCTGCTTCAAGAGGAGGATTGGGTAAAGTGAGTATACGAGTACAGGGTTCGCTGCGTGAATTACAGGCTATGACGGATGACGATGAAAATATTCCAACCGGCAAGCCGGTACGGGTCACCGGTACTATCAATGATTCTATACTTCTCGTTACATCTTATATACGCAATTAAATTCTTCAACCTAAATCATTTCAGTTATGGATTATGTACTCATTATTGTAGCAGTAGGTGTATTGTTTCTCTTCATCATGGTAATGTCAATGTTCAGGAGATACAAAAGATGCCCTTCGGACCGCATCCTCGTTGTATATGGTAAAGTAGGCCGCAATGCTGAACAGGGCTCGCTCACAGCAAAATGTATTCACGGTGGTGCTGCATTTATATGGCCAATCATTCAGGATTATTCTTTTTTAGATCTCACACCTATTTCGATAGAAGTGAATCTCACAAGTGCGTTGAGTAAACAAAATATCCGGGTGGATGTACCTTCTCGTTTTACTGTTGGTATCTCTACTGAACCTGCGGTAATGCAAAACGCTGCAGAAAGATTGTTAGGCTTACAGCGGCCACAGATTCATGATCTTGCAAAAGATATTATTCTTGGACAGATGAGGTTGGTAGTGGCGATGATGGATATTGAAGAGATCAACAATAACAGGGATAAATTTTTGGCAAACATTGCAGGTAACGTTGAAGCAGAGCTGAATAAGATCGGTTTGAAAATGATCAACGTTAACGTAACTGATATCAAGGATGAAAGCGGTTATATTGATGCGTTAGGCAAGGAAGCAGCAGCGAAAGCTATTAATGAAGCTAAAATAAGGGTGGCAGAACAGGAACAGTTGGGTGATATTGGTAAAACCAGTGCAGAGAAAGACAGGGATATCAAAGTTGCGGAAACACTACGCGATAGAGATACAATGGTAGCTTTTGCTGTAAAAGAAAAAGAGATTCAGATTGCAGCAGCTAACCGTGATGAAAATATTGGTAAGGCCGAGGCGGCAAGGGATACCCGTGTAAAAATTGCAGAAGCCAACGCATTTGCTGTGCAAGGTGAGAACCTTACTAAAATTAAGATTGCCAATTCTGATGCAGAGCGCCGTGAAAAAGAAGCAGAGGCATTGAAAAAAGCAATTGCTGCAGAAAAAATTCAAACAGCAAGGGCACTCGAAGAATCATATCTCGCTGAAAAGAAGGCGGAGGAAGCTCGTGCTGACAGAGATCGTGCATCTCAAAATGCAAGTATAGTTGTAGCGGCTGATATTCAGAAACAGAAACTCATTATTGAAGCACAGGCCCAGGCTGAACAGATGAGAGAAAAAGCTAAAGGTGAAGCTGATGCTATCTATGCAAAATTGGAAGCGGAAGCAAGGGGTATGTTTGAGATTTTAACCAAGCAGGCTGAAGGTCTTGACAGAATTGTAAAAGCATCGGGCAACAATCCAAAGGATGCTGTTCTGTTGCTGATAGCAGATAAATTGCCTGAACTGGTGAGAATACAAACTGAAGCAATTAAAAATATTAAAATTGATAAAGTTACAGTTTGGGACAGCGGGCAGAATGGGGATAACAAAAATGCAACCGCGGGATTTTTGAGTGGCTTGTATAAATCAGTTCCACCGCTGAAAGATGTTTTTGATGCAGCTGGAATGGACTTACCAACTTATCTCGGTAAATCGAAAACAGAATTGGAAACAAGATAGATTGAAGCCTAAATTTTATTCTGGCTTTTTTATATACGATGGTCCATACAAAGGCATACCGCTCTTCAGGCCGGTGTGCCTTTTGTTTTCTAATACCGGTAATCCGTTTACCATAACCAAAAGAAACCCTTTTGAAAATTGATGAGGAGATTCAAAAGTAGAGCGGTCGCTGATTTCCTTTTCATCAAAAATTACAATATCGGCAGCATATCCTTCTTTCAAAAGTCCGCGATCTTTCAATTGAAATTTTTGCGCAGCAAGCGAGGTCATCCTTCTGATGGCCTCCTCAAGACTTATCAATCTTTGCTCTCTTACATATCTTGCCAGTACGCGGGCATTGGTGCCATAACCCCGCGGATGCGGCATTCCTGTTCCATCACTCACACCTGCATCCGCACCAATCATGCAAAAAGGATACTGAATAATTTTTTGCACGTCTTCTTCATTCATGCTATGATAAATCATTTGTGCGCCACCCGCCTTCATCAACTCCAATATCGTTTCAGCCTCATCTGTTTCAGTTGGCTTTCTATTTTTCACAAGATTGACAGCCGAAATGCTTTTACCATTCAGTGTGGTGTCTGCGGTATGCATTGCTATAACTGCATAACTGTAATCGGTATATCCATATTTACGCTGGGTTTCCAGCATTCCTTCAATAATTTTTTTATGTAAAAGAGTGTCGTCAATTCTTTTATTGAGGGAATCTGTTCCACCGGAAAGTGCCCAGTCGGGTAATCGTACACCCAAATTTGTACTGCTGGCGGTATAAGGATACTGATCAATTGTAACTTCAATCCCCGCATTTCGGGCGGAGTCTATCATAGGGATGGTTTCTTTGGAACGGCCCCAGTTGGCACGTCCGCTTAGTTTGAAATGGGATATCTGAACCGGAATATTGGCCATTGCCCCGATAGTGATGGCCTCATTGATAGCTGCTTTCACACTGTTTTCTTCATTGCGGATATGAGAAGCATAAACTCCATTGAATTTTGAAATGGATCTGGCAATGCCAGCCACCTCTTCTGTATTGCTGTACATCCCAGGCAGGTAAATCAAGCCGGTAGACATTCCTACCGCGCCATCTTTCATAGCTTGCTCAGCCAAAGCTTCCATTTTTTGCTGGTCTGCCCGACTGGCTGGCCGGTTGTCAAGGCCCATTGCTAATTTCCTTATCGTATTATGGCCCGTTAGCGCCGCAATATTTACGGAGCTATGCATACTGTCGATCTGGTCAAAAAACCGGGAAATGCTTTCCGCAGATGAACCGCAGTTCCCCGTAATGATAGTAGTTACGCCGTCATAAATGTAATTATCGGCAGTAGGCCTGGTGAAAATGCTGCTCTCAATGTGTCCATGCACATCAATAAATCCCGGAGCGACAATTTTTTTCTGCGCATCAATTCTTTTAACGGCAGGCATTGCTGAAAGATTTCCAACAGCAATGATTTTCCCTCCTTTTACGGCGACGTCTCCGTAAAACCAGCTGTTTCCGGTGCCATCCACAATTCGTCCGTTGAAAATTATATAATCTGCCGCCGCCTGGTCGGCGTTTTTACAACCTGCGGTAAAGATCAGTACGGCGAAAACTACAGTCCTGTTAGGTCTGCGGAGACCTAACAGGACTGTACGCAACCATGGCATAATATTTTCAATCATCAATAGGAAAAAATTCACCTTTTAAAATTTTAGTTATGATACAGAAAAAAGGATTAGGCTTATTATTGGCTGCAGCGGCAGCTTACGGTTATTATCGTTACAACAAAATGACCCCTGAAGAAAAAAATGCATTGGTGGAAAAAGGAAAAAAGATTTTAAATGAAAATCTCGGTCCTTTGGGTGATATGTTCAAGCCAAAAGATAAAGCTGCAAATAGTAGCATCTGACAAAAACGGGGCAATTTTTAGCCCCGTTTTTGCTTTCTTCAATATTATAAATTTGCGCTGTTGGCTTTAAACACTCTGATAAAGTTTCCTCCCAGAATCTTTTTGATTTCTTTCTTATTATATCCTCTTTTAACCAATTCCCTTGTAATTACCGGCATACCCGTAACATCGTCAAGTTCCTGCGGAGCTGAATTAATGCCATCGAAGTCAGAACCCAATCCAACATGATCCACACCAATCATTTTTACTATATAATCAAGATGATCCAGTAACATACTGAGTGGCGGACGTAGACTATTTACCTCATCTGCATACTTTTCAAACAATAACATGTCGGCAACAAAATCTGATTGGTGAATCAGTTTTAGTGAATCTCTTTCAGTTTTATGCCTGCTCATAAATGCATCACTGCGCTTAAAAAAGTTACTGTCCACAAACCCGGAGAAAAAATTAAGCTGTATTACTCCATTGTTTTTTGCTATTGCCCTTATCTGATCATCTTTGAGATTTCTGAAAACATGATTCAGTGTCCAGGCGCAACTGTGTGATGCAATCACAGGTTTGGTAGTAATCGCTAACGCATCATTAAAAGTCTGTTCACCAACGTGAGAAATATCAACAATAATCCCCAGTTTATTCATTCTTTTTACAACCTGTTTGCCAAATTCATTGAGCCCTTTATGAAGCAAACTATCGGCATGTAAAGTTTCGTCCATTGCAGAACTTGCCCATGCTGTACTGTTGTTCCATGTGAGGGTCATATATCGTACTCCTCTCCTGTAAAAACTGTCGAGGTTGGCAATATCATCTTCGATCATATGACCGCCTTCAACGCCCATCATCGCGACAAACTTTTTTTCCTTCAATGCATTTTTTAATTCCTGGGGATTGGTCACCAGTTTCATTTGCCCGGGATTACGGCTGATAACTGCATAGAGACTATCAATTTCCCTGTTCGCATAATTAAATGCGGTACCATTCCTAAACTGTTCATCGCAAAAAATAGAAAACACCTGAGCATCAACGCCGCCCTCTTTCATACGCTTCAGGTCGGAATGTGTAACGCCTTTCAGAGACTGATCAAAGCTTACATTTTTAACGATGGCAACACTTAAAAAATCGTTGTGCGTATCCACTACAACTGCTGAGGAATGAATTTTCCTGAAGCGTTGGGCTTTTGTAACTGACAATGAAAATATTAAAAGAAAAAATATTGCAAGAGGTTTGATCATTTCAAATTATTCTATTGGTTATTTATCGATCGCCTGGTATACCTGTACTTTAAATTTATCGCTGAGATCTGATTGAGAAGTAGGGAAAACATTTCTGTAAAAGAGCCCAACAAGTTTTTCTTTAGGATCAACCCAATAAGTTGTGGCGAACATACCGCCCCATTCATATGATCCGGCTTGTTGTGGCAATTTTCCCGCACCACTTTCTGTGGTTATGCCAAACCCTAAACCAAATTTACTATCATCTCCTCCCCATAGCTTCATATCCCCAAGCTGATTGGTGGTCATCATTCTAACTGAGTTGCTGCTTAAAATTCTCACTCCATTATAATTTCCGCCATTCAAAAGCATCTGCAAAAAAATACCATAATCAAGTATCGTAGACGACAAACCGCCACCACCTGAATAATAGGTGCCTTTTGTTGCGGGGAAATCCGGATTCATATTTCCATTTAAATTATAGGGATTTTCTGTTTGGCGAAGTTTTCCATTATCATCTTCAGAATATAAAGTGACTAAGCGAGAGTATTTTTCTGCTGGCAGATAGAAATAAGTATCATTCATGCCTAGCGGCTGAAAAATTCTTTTCTTGAAGAATTGGTCGAGACTCATTCCAGAAACCACCTCTACCAGGTAGCCCAGTAAGTCTGTATTTAATCCGTAAGTCCATTGCGCTCCAGGCTCATGAAATAAAGGAAGTTTGCCCAGAATTTTCATCTTATCACCCAAAACAATATTATCGACTCCGATTCCACCAACCACACCATGTTTTGAGTATATCGCAGTCTGCTCTTTAGATCCTATTTGCGCATAGCCGATTCCTGAGGTGTGCGTGAGAAGATCCCGAATGGTGATTTGTCTTTTTGCGGGGCGGGTGGTAAAAGAAGAATCTGCGGGATTGAATTTTTCCAGTACCTGTGCATTTGCAAACTCAGGGATATAAGTTGATATATTATCGTCGAGTAAAAACTTGCCTTCTTCAAAAAGCATCATCACTGCAACACTTGTAATTGCTTTGGTTTGAGATGCGATTCTAAAAATTGAGTTTATTGCTAAAGTTTTTTTCTTTTCGATATTATCATACCCAAATGCTTTGTAATAAGCTACTTTGCCGTCTCTAATGATGAGTGCCACCGCACCATTCATATATCCTTTGTTTACCCAGCTTTGAATTAAAGCATCAGTATTTTTTAACCGTTGTGTGGAAAAACCTGCTGCCGCTGTTTCAATTTTAGCAGATTGAATAACGGCAGACGCCATCTGAGCATTTAAGCTTAGTTGACTGACGATAAAAATCGTACAGATAAAAATTATCGCAATAAGTTTCCTCACAGTATTTATTATTGATTGCCGTTAAATTAGCTAAAAGCTGCCATAACCTGATATCCGATAATCAATTGTTGATATTTTCCTCAGGTGGAAGGATGCCCTGGCGGAAAAGTTTGGATGCTTCCAGTATATATTCATAAAACTGGTAATCCGTACACATTGCGGTGAAATCATAACCGGGTCGATAATAATACATAAACCGTCGTAAATCTTCTCCTTCCAGTTTCGTGAGATTTTTTACTGTTGTTTTATTGAAACGATAGTCGACAAATTTGCGGGCTTCCTCTTCCAGTAACCTGTTCTGTAATTTTTTCAGACTTTTGTTTCTCTTGAAGCGGAACAAATTGATGAGTTCATTGGGATCGAAACCTGGTGTACCTCCATAAAGGGCATTGGATTCATTAATTTGGAGTCCAGGCTTCGAATAGCCAAACACCTTGGCGTATTTTTGCCGGTTTTCTACTGAATCCTGCCTGTGCGTTTTGCGGATTACAATAACTTCTTTTAAAGTTTGATATCGATCCTGCAACCTCACCTGCAATGCAATATCAAGGTTATCGTAGTTGCGGATATCCTTTACAACAAACCAATTAGTAGATTTTTCCTTGTAGGTGAAATTAATAGAATCTGTAAGATTGACCAGTATCTTATATTGGCCGGTTGAATCAGTGTAGGTGACGGCACCTGAAGTACTTTTAACCTTTACAGCAGGAACGGGGATTAACCTTGTAGAATCAAATACACTCCCTTTTATCATTACCTGGCAGTAGCCTTCCCCGGAAGCCAGAGTAAGACATACGGTAACAATCAGGGTTAAAAAATGCTTCATTCCGGGTGAAAATAAGGGATTCATTCAGTTTTGAAAAGTGAGTAAACACAAAAGAGGGGAGATCGAAGCTTTTTAACCTCCTGTTGACATTTTAAGAAATTTTTCAATTTGCTGCGGATAGTGCCGATGTTCGAGCCAGTGAATTTTTTCTGCGAGGGAGTCAGGGGTATCGCTGTCTTCAACATCAACCGTTGCCTGGAAGATGACATCTCCATGATCGTAAAATTCATCAACAACATGAATGCTGATTCCACTTTGTTTTTCTTTTGCAGCAATTACAGATTCATGAACAAATCGTCCATATAATCCCTTGCCACCATACGCAGGTAAAAGGGCCGGATGAATATTAAGGATTTTATTGGGATAGGCTTTTATCAGCATCTGAGGTACTTTCCAAAGAAATCCTGCGAGGATGATATATTCTACTCCGGCATTGTGTAGTTCATCAACATACCCATTTCCCCTGAAGAACTTCTCTTTTTCAATCAGTAGAACAGGGATATGCGTTTCCTGGGCAATCGAAACTACACCTGCGCCTGGTTTATTGCAAACTACAATCGCAACAATTATTGATTCGTGATTTTCAAAATATTTTATGATTTTTTGCGCATTTGACCCGGCGCCGGATGCGAAAATGGCAATTTTGGTAAAGTGCTTTGATGCGTTTGAAGACAATTCGGGCATTGAATTTAAATTAATGATGTATCAGCGCTGTATTTCTTTTGAATATAAATCTGCTTCAAATATTTTTGACATCATTAACCGGCTCAATCGGCGGTGATTTCTTTCCTATCCCAAAATAACGCAGGATTTTTTTCTCATAATTCCAAAAAAAGCGGAATTGCCCGAATAAAAATGCGACGATCAGGATAATAAATTGGTAGCCAAAAATTAAAATAGACATCCTCAGCAGAAATTTCCAGAGCCAGTAAGTCTGTTCAGTAAATCCGACCCAGGAAGTGATGCTTCTGGAAATATATGCAGTTAGTGTTCCAGTTACTGCAAAGGTGCACAGGATAAGGAATAACTGTGTGGTATTTACCTTCCATTTATCTTTTAATCGGTTGAACATTCTGCAAAGTGAAGAAAAAATTTGTCAATTCACTAGCAGATACAGTAATAATTACACTGTTTAGGTGGAGCTTACGATTTCATGACATATTTGTAGATGCGTATTCAACAAATCGATGAAATGCAGGCTGGACAAGGCTTAAAAAAAAATCAGAGATGTTGATATATTGTTGAAATCCTACCTTATTTTTGCACTTCGTTAGGATTTCATCCATTTCTACCACAACTCATTGCGATTATGATTTATCATCGATCCATTGTAAAAAATGTTTTCTCTGGTCTTCTTCTGTTCATATTAATTTCTTTTTCATACACCGTAAAGGCGCAGGAAGGGAAAACACTCTTCAATCAAAAGTGTGCATCATGCCATGCTATTGATAAAAAACTCATCGGCCCCGCGCTGGCCGGAGTGGAAGACAGGTGGCCTGATAAAGGCCAATTATATTCATGGATCAGGAATAGTGCGGCTGTTATTAAAAGCGGTTACCCAAGAGCGGTGGAGGTGTACAATGAGTACCAGAAGATTCAGATGACTGCATTTCCTGAGTTAACTGATAAGAATATCGATGATATACTTGCTTATATTAATGGTGGTGGGGCGATCAAAAAACCGGATCCAAATCCTGAAGATCCGAATCCTGTAAAAAATGGAGAATCGGACAGTTCACTCATATTCGGTATCCTTACTCTTATCCTCGCCGTTGTATCATTGATCCTTCTGCAGGTAAACAGCAATCTCCGCAGGCTCACAGATGAAAAAGACGGGATAGTACTGGCAGAACCTGTTCCTTTCTATCGCAACAAAGCTTATATCGCCATCGGTGCCATCGTATTGTTCATGGTAGGTGGATGGCTGGTGTTCCAGGGGGCCCAGGGCCTTGGCCGATCGCAGAATTATCAGCCTGTTCAACCCATATACTATTCTCACACAGTACACGCAGGCGTTAACCAGGTAAATTGCCTTTACTGTCATGGTGGTGCAATGGAGGGCAAACATGCCAATATTCCTTCTGTGAACGTTTGTATGAACTGTCATATGGGAATTAATGAATATGCCAAAGGACCTAAACTTTACCGTGAAGACGGTACCGAAGTAGATGGTACTGCCGAAATAAAGAAACTTTACGAATACGCCGGATGGGATCCAACGGCTAATAAATATACTTCCAAAGGCAAACCAATTGAATGGATCCGCATTCATAATCTGCCTGATCATGTGTACTTTAACCATGCGCAACACGTTAATGCCGGCAAACAGCAATGTCAAACCTGCCATGGCGAAATTCAGAAAATGGGTGAGGTGAAACAGTTTTCGGACCTGAGCATGGGCTGGTGTATCAACTGTCACCGTGAATCAAAAGTCCAGTTTACAGATAATAAATTCTACAGCATTTACGAGAAGTTTCACGAGGATTTGAAGAATAAAAAAATCGACAGTGTAACTGTTGAAATGATTGGCGGAACAGAATGCCAGAAATGTCACTATTGATCACACCATTGCTGACGGGGAAGTAATCCCGCTGACTTTTTAGAACAACTAACAACCTTACAACTGATATATGGAGCAAAAAAAGTACTGGCAAAATTTTGGTGAACTGCGCAACAGTAAAACCTACCAGGAAAGTCTCGACAATGAATTTGAAGAAGATCTGCCGGCAGTAGAGGCAGACGGCAAAGGCATTCTCGATGCAAAAGCCCCACGCAGGGACTTTTTGAAATACCTCGGCTTCAGCACGGCTGCAGCGGCTGTTGCGGCCAGTTGCGAAATGCCTGTAAAAAAGAGCATTCCTTACCTTAACAGGCCAGATGCTATTGTTCCCGGCATACCAAATTACTACGCGACAACTTTTGTACAGGATGGCGAAGCAGTATCAGTAGTGGCTAAGGTAAGAGATGGCCGCCCTATAAAAATTGAAGGAAACGAATTGTCAACCATCACCCGTGGTGGAACTGGTGCCCGCGTGCAGGCATCTGTACTTGATTTATATGATACGGCCCGTTTACGTTATCCTATGGGCAATGGCAAAGAAGTCACCACCTTCGATGCTTTTGATAAACTGGTGGCTGAGGCTTTGACAGGAGTGGCGGGCTTACCAGTGGTGCTGTTAACCAGTACGGTAACCTCTCCAACCACCAAACAAATTATTACTGACTTCCTGGCAAAATATCCGGGAGGCCGCCATGTACAGTACGATGCTTTGTCGTGCAGCGGTATGTTACAGGCCAATGAAACTTTTTATGGTAAAAGGGCGATCCCTTCTTACCAGTTTAATAATGCTAAAGTAATAGTTAGTATTGATGCAGATTTTCTTGGCACCTGGATAAGCCCAATTGAATTCGCTTCTCAATATGCAGAAGGCCGAAAAATCAACCAGGCCAATCCTGAAATGAGTAAGCATATTCAGTTTGAAAGTGCGCTTAGTTTAACGGGCGCCAATGCCGATGATCGTTTTATTCATCGTCCATCTGAAACAGCAGCAGTTGTGCTCAACCTTTATGCTAAACTGGGTGGAGCAGTATCGGCACCAGCGTTGACAGACGAACGCCTTAAAAAAGGAATTGATATTTCAGCCAATATGCTCAAAGCAGCTGGCGGTCAGGCATTAGTGGTAAGTGGAAGCAATAATGCAGATGTTCAGATTATCGTAAATGCAATAAATGAACTGATTGGAGCAAATGGTAAAACCATTAACTGGTCGGTTACAACAAATACCAAACAGGGAAGTGATAAGGATATGGTGCAGCTCGTTCAGGATATGAACGACGGAAAAGTGGGGGCTGTTTTAATTCATGGTGTCAATCCGGCGTACGATTATTTCGACAGTAAGAAGTTTGCTGATGCGTTGAAAAAAGTAAAAGTGAGCGTTTCATTTAATGACCGCGAAGATGAAACTACTGTATTAACAAAATTCGTTCTGCCTGATCATCATTACCTGGAAAGCTGGGGAGATGCTGAAATTAAAACTGGTTCTTTTAGTTTTATTCAGCCTACAATCGCCCCATTATTTAAAACCCGCGCATTTCAAACTTCATTGTTGAAATGGAGTGGAAATAACACAGAGTATGGTGAGTATGTAAAAGATTACTGGATCACCAAATTAGGCAGCCAGGAAGCGTGGGATAAAGCTTTGCAAGATGGCGTTTTAGAAGCAGCTCCGGGTTTAGGTACAATCATCGGCAATAATGCAGGTGCTTCAGAAGCTGCAGCAAGATTAGCCGCCGTTAAAAAAGGTGGAAAAGCTGAACTGGTGATTTATTCTAAAGTTGCTATGGGATCCGGCAAAAATGCCAATAACCCATGGTTGCAGGAAATGCCTGACCCTATTACAAAAGCAACCTG
The DNA here is from genome assembly GCA_031425315.1 of Chitinophagales bacterium. Taxonomy (GTDB): domain Bacteria; phylum Bacteroidota; class Bacteroidia; order Chitinophagales; family Chitinophagaceae; genus Pollutibacter. The sequence goes on along the minus strand of JANPJC010000044.1, from coordinate 10,686 downwards.
GGACAACTACGCCATCATATCTTTTGCTATGGCAAAAGAGCTCGGCATCAAAGTGGATGACAATTATGAAGTGGAAGTTTCCAAACCTGTTATAAAGATTACCGCCGCCGGGAAAGAACCCATTTCTTTGCCTATCCTGGTTGTTCCCGGTGTACATCCGAACGTTATCGCTGTTGCAATGGGATATGGAAGAAGTGAAAAAGCAGGACGTGCAGCTGCCAATGTGGGTAAGAATGTTTTCCCACTTATTTCTTTTAACGGAAACAGTTTTGATTACTCAGCCGCAGATGTAGCATACGAAATTACAAAAGAGACATATAAAATCGCTTATACCCAGTCGCATAACCAATACGAAGGTCGTGTGGAAGTGGTAAAAGAGTATTCACTAAAGGATTTCAAAGCCAAGCCGACAGCTGCAGCCGATTTCCGCAAGAAATTGACTGAAGACTATGCTGAAAAGTCTGGAGATTACAGAGAAGAGGGAACCTTGTATCCCAACTACCCTTACCCTGGTGTAAAATGGGGGATGAGTATAGATTTAGGTTCATGTATTGGTTGCGGCTCATGTACAATTGCCTGTACTGCAGAGAATAATGTTGCTGTGGTAGGTAAATCAGAAGTGATGCGTGCACATGAAATGCATTGGCTCAGGATTGACAGGTACTATGCTACTTACCGTGACGATTCAGGTGCAGACAATCTTGATGAATTAAATGTTGTGTTTATGCCAATGCTTTGTCAGCATTGTGATAACGCTCCATGTGAAAATGTATGCCCCGTTAATGCGACCAATCACAGCAGCGAGGGGCTTAATCAAATGACTTACAACCGTTGTATCGGTACAAGATATTGCGCCAACAACTGTCCTTATAAAGTGCGTCGTTTTAACTGGGCCGATTATCTCGGAGCGGACAGTTTTGATAATAATCAGGTGGGTATACTGGATGATTCAGTGATGATGATGAATGATGATCTCACCCGTATGGTGTTGAATCCGGATGTTACTGTAAGATCACGAGGTGTTATTGAAAAGTGTTCTTTCTGCGTACAGCGTTTACAGGAAGGTAAGTTAAAAGCGAAAAAGGAAAGCCGTCCGCTGGAAACCGGGGCAGATAATAAATGGGATGTAAAAACAGCTTGCCAGCAGGCTTGTCCGACAAACGCCATTGTATTTGGTAACGTGAATGATAAGAACAGTGCAGTTTCTAAGATCAGGGATGTCGATCAGTCGAACAGGACTTATTACGTACTCGATCAGTTACATGTTCTACCCTCAGTAAGTTATTTGGCTAAAATCAGGAATACCGACAGGCATGTTGGTGCACCGGATAAACATGCAGCAGTGACCGGAGAAAAAAAGGAAGCCGGAGCTGAGGCGCCAGCGCATTAATCAAAGGAAAAGATTTATTAAAGAGATCAATAGTTAACGCAACAGCCAGGTCTGTTAAATTAAACAACAAATGAGTTTGATCAAGTACGAATCCCAGCTTAGGGAACCATTGGTAGACGGTCATAAAACTTATCATGACGTTACAGAAGATATCGTACACACGATAGAGGCCAAACCTAGCCGCTTGTGGTATATCGGTTTCTGGCTATCTGTATGTATGCTTCTTTTTGGTGTATACTCTGTATATCGCGAAGTGGTTTATGGTATCGGGCAGTGGAACGTAAACAAAACCATCGGATGGGGTTGGGATATTACCAATTTCGTATGGTGGGTGGGTATAGGTCATGCCGGTACATTGATTTCGGCGATTCTTTTGTTATTCAGGCAGGGATGGAGAACAGGTGTTAACCGCGCCGCAGAAGCAATGACAATTTTTGCTGTAATGTGTGCGGGCCAGTTTCCGATCTTCCACATGGGTCGTGTGTGGATGGCATTTTTCACTATGCCTTATCCTAATACACGCGGTCCATTATGGCCCAACTTCAACTCACCGTTGATGTGGGACGTATTTGCAATTTCTACCTACTTTACCGTATCACTTTTGTTCTGGTATTCTGGTTTATTACCTGACCTAGCTACAGTAAGGGATCGCGCTAAAACAAAATTACGCAAGCGTTTATATGGTGTTGCTGCTTTTGGCTGGACAGGAAGCACTAAACACTGGCAAAGGCATGAGAGCCTTTCACTTGTTCTTGCAGGATTGTCCACGCCCCTGGTATTATCAGTACACACGATAGTATCATTTGACTTTGCCACATCAATCGTTCCGGGCTGGCATACAACAATTTTCCCTCCTTATTTCGTTGCAGGTGCAATTTTCTCTGGATTCGCAATGGTACTTACCCTGATGTTGGTGATGAGGAAAGTCATGAATCTGCAGGACTATATTACATTGGGACATATTGAGGCAATGAACAAGGTGATCGTGTTAACGGGATCCATAGTTGGTTGCGCATACCTCACAGAATTATTCATGGCCTGGTATAGCCAGGTGAGTTACGAACAGGAGCATTTTTTTAAATATCGTATTGCAGGACCTTATGGCTGGAGCTACTGGTTGATGATGACTTGTAATGTGATTTCACCGCAGCTGTTCTGGTTCAGAAAATTGAGAAGAAATATCGCATTCACTTTCATTATGAGCATAGTGGTGAATATCGGAATGTGGTTTGAACGTTTCGTAATTATCGTTACATCCGTTTATCGCGATTATCTTCCATCTTCCTGGTCTATTTACTATCGCCCGTCTATTTGGGAAATTGGTTTTTATATTGGAACATTTGGATTATTCTTTACCTGCTTCTTCCTCTTTGCCAAATACTTCCCGGTAATTGCCATAGCGGAAATTAAGGCGGTACTGAAAACTTCAGGTGAAAGCTATAAGACCGAAATGACACCGATGGAAAAAATCACAGCTGCCGAATTCAATTCAGCTACCCATCACGATGACCATCATCACGAAGGGGATGTAAAAATTGTACTTCACTGATAACAGCATAAACAACTATTAAAGTAATTAGAAAATAATCTCCGATGTCTGTAAAAAAGTTTGTAGTCGGTAGTTTTGATGACGAAAAGGTATTATTCCCGGCCGTTTCCAAAGTAAGGAAGGCTGGGTATAAACTTCAGGATGTATATACTCCATTTCCTGTACACGGTCTTGATAAAGCAATGGGTCTTCGTGATACAAGCCTGCATACTGCTGGATTTATTTACGGCCTGATAGGTACCACAACAGCTGTAACTTTTATGAGCTGGGTATTTACAAAAGACTGGCCGGTGAACATTGGTGGTAAACCGCATTTTGCATTACCTGCCTGGATTCCAATTACTTTTGAACTTACTGTGTTATGTGCTGCAGTAGGAATGGTACTAACATTCTGTTATATCTGCCAGCTCGCACCTTTCATTCGCAAACATCATTTTCATCCCAGGGCCACAGATGACCTTTTTGTAATGGTGATTGAATGCACTGCGAAAACCAATGAAGCGGAAGTGAAAAATTTTCTGGCAGCTGCAGGTGCGCAGGAAATTAATGTACAGGTTGTTGAAGATGGATGGTGGCTTGGACGTTACGACAGAGACCAGCAGTTATATCGTGAACCAATTGTTGCCTAATTGTATAGAATAAATCAGATGAAAAAATTAACCTTCATATCATTTTCGCTGACGGCACTTGTTCTGGTGATAATCGGATGCAGTGATGTAAAACGGAAGCCAGGAAAAGTATACATGCCCGACATGGGGTATAGCAGAGCATACGAAACATATTCATCCAGTCCCATTTATGCTGATGGTCAAACTAACCGCGAACCAGTTGCGGGAACTGTGAAAAGAGGCGATTTGTTTCCCTTTCATATTGCGGTGGATAAAGTTGGAGATACTGCAAATTATTTTGCATCGAGGCAGGTTAAAAATCCTTTGCCAGCATTAAGTGAAGGAGAATTTAAAGAGGCAGAAAGATTATACCTGGTGAATTGTGGAATTTGTCATGGTTCAAAACTTGATGGAAATGGACCACTTTGGAAAGACGGAGATGGGCCTTATCCTTCAAAACCTGCAACTTTAGTTGGCGAAGCGCGATATGACCAAATGCCGGAAGGGCAGATGTATTATTCTGTTACTTACGGAAAAAATCTAATGGGTAGCTATGCTTCGCAGCTAAATCCTAAACAAAGGTGGATGGTGATTGCATACATTAAAGCTAAGCAAAATAAAACAGCTCCTGCAACAGCACCAGCTGCCGGTCAGGATTCAACAAAGGTTGTAGCAGCAAAATAATTTTTTAAGAATAAGAAAATAATATCGGGATGATCAAGCAACAATTTGAAATACCAGCAAGCTATAAGAAGTGGACCACAGGTTTGCTTTCTGTAGGCGTACTTACTTTAGTGCTGGGTTTCATATTCCTGGGCCTGAATAAAGACGTTCACTCACAAACGCGCTTTTGGGCAGTTTTACTGCAAAACAGCCTTTTCTTTTTGTTGATTGTGAATGCGAGCATGTTTTTCATTTGTGTTACAGTTCTGGCATTAGGTGGATGGCAAATGGCTTTTCGCCGGGTGCCGGAAGCAATCTCCACGCTCGTGCCGGTTTTCTCAGGACTGGCATTGCTTGTGTTGGTTGGTGTGGTAATGACTGAAGGAGGCCACCATATTTATCATTGGCTTGATAAAGAACATGTTGAGCATGATCCGATATTAAAAGGTAAAAGTGGTTTTTTAAATCCGGTGTTTTTCTTTGTATGGACTATTATAGCAATGGGTGTATGGACCCTGGCAGGCCGGAAGATGCGTCAGCTTTCCAGTCAGGTTGATGAAAATCCACCTGTAACCGGAGAAGATGCCAGAGCATTTCAGTGGACCAATACAATCTGGGCATCAGTATTCCTGGTAGCATTTGGCTTAACAGTTGGCTCTACAATTCCATGGTTATGGTTAATGAGTATAGATGCCCATTGGTATTCAACAATGTATTCATGGTACACATTTGCAAGTACCTTTGTTGCCGGAATGTCACTGGTGGCGTTGTTTGTGATCTATCTCAAAAACAATGATTACCTGGAATATGTAAACGACGAACATTTGCATGATCTCGGAAAATTCATGTTTGCTTTTTCTATATTCTGGACATATCTCTGGTATTCACAGTTTATGCTGATTTGGTATGCAAATATCCCGGAAGAAACAGTTTATTTCAAACCCCGTTCACAGGGTCCTTATAAAGTTATTTTCTTCCTCAACCTCATTGCCAACTTTGTACTGCCTTTCTTGTTATTAATGAAAAGAGGATCGAAAAGAAATTACACCACAATTGCTCTGGTAGCGTTATTGATTATAGTGGGTCACTGGATTGATTTTTACCAGATGGTTATGCCAGGAGCATTGGGAGAACATTATAGCTTAAGTTGGTTTGAATTTGGAATCATGGCTTTGTATGCAGGATTGATTATGCACTTTGTAGGTAAAGCATTGGCAAAAAAACCATTGGTTTCCATTAATCATCCCTTGCTTAAAGAAAGTATAGTTCATCATACCTGATTAGCAGGTTCAGACAGACTAACAATTCACTTAAAATATTTTAAAGCACATGACTGGCTTTTTCATTCTTGCGATTCTTGCACTTGCATTCCTGGTAACTTTTCAGATTGCCAAATCAAGTGAGTATGTATCTATATTGAAGGGAGAGGAAAAAACATTTCAGCAAAACAACCGCATCAATGCGTTTCTCTTTATTGTATTCCTTGTGTTGGGTCTCGCCGGCGCATGGTGGTGCAATGAGTTGTTTTATGAAAAGACATTGCTCGTGCAGCCTTCTGCATCGGATCATGGCGAGCAGATAGACAAAATGCTTTGGATGACATTGGTTGTAACCGGACTGGTATTTTTATTGACCCAGGTTTTACTATTCTGGTTTGCTTTCAGATACCAATACAGTGAGAAAAGAAAGCCCTACTTCTTCGCTCATAATAATAAACTGGAATTGATATGGACAGTCGTTCCTGCGATATTTTTAACAGTGCTTGTAGGATTCGGATTATTCTATTGGTTTAAAATAACCGGCGATGCACCGAAAGATTCTCAGATTGTTGAAATTACCGGCAAACAGTTTAACTGGATGCTGAGATACCCCGGAAAAGATGGTGTATTAGGAAGAAAAAATTATAGATTAACTGATGCGTCGGCGGGTAATCAACTTGGAGTGGATTGGGAAGATGGCGCAAGTCATGATGATATCGAGAATACTGAGCTGCATCTGGTAGTTAATAAGCCAGTTCAGCTGGTTATTAATGCGCAAGATGTAATTCATGATGTTGGTTTACCTCATTTCAGAATGAAAATGGATGCTGTTCCCGGTATTCCGACAACAATGTGGTTTACTCCAAAAATCACCACCGCAAAAATGAAAGAGATAACAGGAAATAAAGATTTCGTTTATGAAATTGCCTGCGATCAGATGTGTGGTGCAGGACATTACTCGATGCGTGGAATTATTATAGTTGAAACGCAGGAGGAATATGATGTGTGGATAGGAAAATTAAAACCGCAGTATGCGCAGGTGATGGACGATAAACAGAAAGCCTCTCCTGTAACAACAGCTCCGGCCGATACTGTGAAAGTTTCATCCACGCCAGTAGTTTCAAAGCCTATTGCACAGAACAGATAATCATTAAGAATATTATTATAACATACGTTAAAATAGATAATTTATCATGAGCAGTGAATCCACAATACATAGCCAGGAAGGGGTGATAAGCAGCGCTGTGCATGAAGCGCATGAAGTGCACCATCACCACCACGAGGAGTCTTTCATCTCAAAGTATGTGTTTAGTCAGGATCATAAGATGATCGCCAAACAGTTCTTGATTACAGGAATGGTTTGGGCTGTGATAGGAGGTTTGTTTTCAGTAATCTTCAGGCTTCAGCTTGGATACCCTGAAATGACCTTCCCGATTCTTGAAGATATTTTTGGTAAATGGGCTGCAGGCGGCAGAATCAGTAACGATTTCTACTATGCATTGGTGACCATGCACGGAACTATACTAGTATTCTTTGTACTGACAGCCGGCTTAAGCGGAACTTTTGCGAACCTCTTAATTCCATTGCAGATTGGAGCTAGAGATATGGCATCTCCTATGCTGAATATGCTTTCTTACTGGTTCTTCTTTTTAGCCAGTATAATCATGTTTGCTTCTCTGTTCATTCAAACTGGCCCTGCGAGCGGTGGTTGGACAATTTATCCTCCATTGAGTGCACTCGGACAGGCAACAGATGGCTCAAAATTAGGGATGGATTTCTGGCTTGTATCCATGGCAATGTTTATTGTGTCTTCACTTTTAGGAGGTCTCAATTATATCTCTACCATTTTAAACATGCGTACAAAAGGTATGAGCATGACGAGAATGCCACTTACAATGTGGGCTATTTTCTTCACCGCTGTACTTGGTGTATTGTCTTTCCCCGTTTTGCTTTCCGGAGCAATTCTTCTTTTATTTGACCGTAACCTGGGTACAAGTTTTTACCTGTCTGAAATAGTTGTAAAAGGCGAAATTCTTCCTAACGAAGGTGGAAGCCCGATCCTTTTCCAGCATTTATTCTGGTTCCTCGGACATCCGGAGGTGTATATTATCCTGATGCCGGCTTTAGGCATGGTATCTGAAGTAATGAGCGTGAATGCGCGGAAGCCGATTTTTGGATACCTCGCGATGGTTGGATCACTATTTGCGATCTGTATACTGGCCTTCCTCGTTTGGGCACATCATATGTTTGTTACCGGTCTAAATCCTTTCTTAGGAGCGTTCTTTGTATTGCTGACATTGTTGATTGCCGTTCCATCAGCAATTAAAGTTTTCAACTGGCTTACAACGCTTTGGAGAGGTAACCTGAGGTTTACGCCCGCCATGCTTTTTGCTATTGGTTTTGTGAGCCTGTTTATTTCAGGTGGTTTAACCGGTATCTGGCTGGGTAACTCAACATTGGATATTCATCTTCATGATACTTATTTCGTTGTGGCTCACTTTCATATAGTAATGGGCGTGGCTTCAATGTTCGGAATGTTCGCGGGCGTATACCATTGGTTTCCGAAAATGTATGGCCGCTACTTGAATAACACTATGGCTTACATTCACTTTTGGGTGACTTTGGCTGGCGCTTATCTGATATTCTGGCCGATGCATTACAGCGGACTAGCCGGTATGCCAAGGCGCTATACTGACTATACAAACTGGCAATCATTCAACATGTTTGCAGACATGAATCGTTTTATAAGTACTGTGGCCATGGTGGTATTTGCGGTGCAATTGTTATTCCTGTTTAACTTTTTCTATTCAATATGGAAAGGTAGGAAAGTGACAACCACCAATCCATGGGGATCTAACACGCTGGAATGGACCACACCCGTTAATCCTGGTCATGGCAACTGGCCTGGTGAAATTCCTGAGGTACATCGCTGGGCATATGATTATGGTAAAGACGGTAGAGATTTTATCTCTCAGGTTGAGCCAGTTGGAGCCAACGAATCGAAACATTAATCAATTATTGTCCCGTCTCTGGCAGGATAATTATAAAGAATATGGTTCTTGACAAATACGAAGCAGGCTGATGTAGTGCAGAGCGAATCGATGATCAGGGGTAAATTGAAGGACTATTTTCAGTTAACAAAATTCACCCTTAGTTTCACTGTTGTATTTTCCTGTGTGGTAAGTTATTTGTTGGTGCCCGGTGTTGAATTTGATTTCATAGCAGTTCTTTTACTTTTTGCTGGTGGATTACTCATAACGGGATCTGCCAATGCGATTAACCAGGCGGCTGAAAAAGATACAGACGCATTAATGAAACGAACCTCCTCGAGGCCTGTTGCGGCGGGGAGAATGAGCCAGGACGAAGCCACAACTTTTGCGGTAGTGGCTGGTGTAATTGGTATTTTCATTATTGGGTATGCATTTAACTGGCTTGCCGCAGGCATTTCTGCTTTCAGTCTTTTTTTATACGGGTTTGTATATACCCCACTAAAAAAAGTTCACTCAATCGCAGTGCTGGTAGGCGCCATACCTGGTGCTCTTCCCTGCCTGATAGGGTGGGTGGCAGGTGCCGAAGCGTTTACAGCTGGAGGATGGATTTTGTTCTTCCTGCAGTTTTTCTGGCAGTTTCCCCATTTTTGGGCAATTGCCTGGGTGTCGTATAGTGATTATAGTAAAGCTGGTTTTCGCCTTCTTCCATCAACGGGTGGGCCAACAAGATACGCAGCAGTACAGGCTATTTTATATTCTGTGTTGCTCATTCCTATTGGTGTTTTGCCTTTTGTAACAGGAATGAGTGGAATGGTCAGCCTCGTTATAGTGTTAGTTGCAAATCTGGCGATGCTTTTTCAGTGTATCAGATTATTTCGGGAGATGGATGTTAAAGCGGCAAGAAGGGTGATGTTCAGTTCTTATATTTACCTCCCGGTAGTGTTGTTGGCTTTATTGGCCGATAAAGCCGGGTAGATGTAATTAAATCAGAAACAGACAATGGCAGAAGTGATGAGTGTGCAGAGAAAAAAGATACATCCGCATAAGTTCCTTTTATGGGTTGCAATCGGAAGTATTATAATGATGTTTGCTGGCCTTACAAGTGCATATATAGTTAAGCGTAGCCAGGCCAACTGGTTAATGATAGAGATTCCATCTATTTTCTGGATTTCTACCGTAACCATCCTGTTAAGTAGCCTGACTGTTCATTTGGCGGTTGTGGCGTTCAGGAATAGGAATATACGGAGGTATCGCCAAATGTTGATTGTGACGGCAATTTTAGGTGCGGCCTTTCTGATAATGCAGATTATCGGATTTATGCAGTTTAGCAAACTGGATATCAGGTTGGTGGGAGCGGGATCAAATGCGTCTTATTCGTTTTTACTTGCTATCGCAGGTTTACATGGACTGCATGTGTTGGGAGGAGTGGTGACTCTGGCAGTGATCATCATTAAGGCCTGGAATGTGAGGAATAGAAGTTATAATTCAGTTCCTATTGAGGTGGCGGCCACTTACTGGCATTTTGTTGATATACTCTGGATATACCTGATATTGTTTTTCAACTGGATGAAATAACCCTTTGTCTTAGAAACCTTAAAACATATTTAACCAACATGGCAACAGCCCAGGCACAATTGGAAACCAAATGGTGGAGTGGTGGCAGAAGCCCATTCAATCTGGAGTATGGGAAATTAATGATGTGGTACTTTCTGATGAGTGACGCTTTTACTTTCGGCGCATTCCTTATATCGTACGGCACCATTCGTTTCAGTCAGAATTACTGGCCCGATCCCAACCACGTTTTCAATGCATTCCCGTTTGCAGGACATGCCAACCTTCCGCTGGCTTTCGTGAGTTTGATGACCTTCATCCTGATCATTTCGTCTGTAACAATGGTATTGGCTGTTCACGCCGGCCACCATATGGATAAGAAAGGTGTAATCAAATGGATGATCTGGACAATTATCGGTGGATTTGCTTTCCTTGCCTGCCAGGCATGGGAATGGACACATCTTATCACAGGTTCACATGCAGTATTGATTGATGGACAGATTAAAGAGATTGGTACAACTGTAACAATGAATCCATGGGGACCAGCTGTTCCTGGTGTATTGCATGATGGAGAACAGGTTTACAAAACTGGACCGGTTGCTTTTGGTGGATACTTTTTTGGAATTACCGGGTTTCACGGATTCCATGTATTTTCTGGAGTCATCATTAACATCAT
>JANPJC010000043.1:0-105247 GCA_031425315.1 Chitinophagales bacterium | reverse complement strand
ACAGCCCAGGCACAATTGGAAACCAAATGGTGGAGTGGTGGCAGAAGCCCATTCAATCTGGAGTATGGGAAATTAATGATGTGGTACTTTCTGATGAGCGACGCTTTTACTTTCGGCGCATTCCTTATATCGTACGGCACCATTCGTTTCAGTCAGAATTACTGGCCCGATCCCAACCACGTTTTCAATGCATTCCCTTTCGCAGGACATGCCAATCTCCCGCTGGCTTTCGTGAGTTTAATGACCTTTATCCTCATCATTTCGTCTGTAACGATGGTGTTGGCAGTTCACGCCGGTCATCATATGGATAAGAAGGGCGTAATTAAATGGATGATCTGGACAATTATCGGTGGATTTGCTTTCCTTGCCTGCCAGGCATGGGAATGGACACATCTTATCACAGGTTCACATGCAGTATTGATTGATGGACAGATTAAAGAGATTGGTACAACCGTAACAATGAATCCTTGGGGACCAGCTGTTCCTGGTGTATTGCATGATGGAGAACAGGTTTACAAAACTGGACCGGTTGCTTTTGGTGGATACTTTTTTGGAATTACCGGGTTTCACGGATTCCATGTATTTTCTGGAGTCATCATTAACATCATAATGCTGTTGATGACTATCAATGGTGTATTTGATCGCAAAGGTCACTATGCAATGATTGAAAAAGCAGGTCTATACTGGCACTTTGTAGATCTCGTTTGGGTATTTGTATTTCTTTGTTTTTATCTGATCTGATCATTAAGAAAAATAATTATAGATTATGACTCATCATTCAGACCCTTCGGAAGTAACTTTCCACCATGCACCTGGTGGAGACGAAACGGTTAAAAGAATTATACGAACTACAATTCTTCTTTCAGTATTGACAATTATTGAACTGGCTTTAGGATTTTGGATGTACTTCATGCACAAGAATGGAAGTCCTAACCACTTTTTAATACTTGCTATTAAAGGTGTGATCGTGATTCTATCACTCGCCAAAGCATTTTACATTGTCTCTATATTTATGCATCTCGGTGATGAGATCAAAAATCTTATCATGACCATCGTAGTGCCTTTGTTGCTGTTTGTGTGGTTTATTATTGCATTTCTTTGGGAAGGGGATTCATGGTTAAACCTTCGGAATACTGAAGGGCACTCTAAACCTAAAGTAGAACAACATCAGGCCGCACCCGATGCGAAAAAGCCTGGTGGTGTGGAATAGATAGTTTCTTAGTGTTTACATAATTATCAGCATCACCCGGACTATCCGTGTGATGCTTTTCTTTTGAAAAATGTGGAGTATGAAGAAAAGAAAATTAGTCGCCGTATTAGTTGCCGTTATCCTGCCTTTGGCAAGTTATTTACTGGTCGACAGCCTTAGTAAAGATGTATCAGTTGTTCCTAAAAGATATTTCTTTGACACTGTTAGGACTGTAACGGTGAAAGGCAGGCAGGTTCCAGATACTGTATGGCATAAAGTGAAACCATTCAAGCTCACTAACCAGTTTGGAAAACAGGTAAGTCTAAGCGACCTGCCGGGAAAAATTATAGTCGCGGATTTCTTTTTTACATCCTGCCCATCTATATGCCCTACACTTACCCGTAATATGAAACGGTTACAGGATGCATTTAAGAAGACGGATACTATTGTGCGTTTCGTTTCCTTCACAGTTGACCCTGAACGGGACACTGCTGCGAAACTAAAAGCATATGGAGACCGCTACAAAGTTGATCATGACACATGGTGGTTTTTAACCGGTACCAAAGAGGAAATTTATGACATTGCACTAAATGAATTCAAAGCAAATATTGCACAGGAAGAGGGTGTCGATACCGGCTTCATTCATACTGATAAATTATTTTTACTGGACAAGGATCATGTGGTTAGAGGCTGGTATAGTGGATTGGACAGTGTCAATCTTGACCGTGTAATAAAAGATGTGGTAATGTTGAATATGGAAAGGGATAAAAAGAAAAAGCGTAACCTTTTCAGGAAATAGGCTGTTATTAGATGCTAATCTGTTACAATAAAATTTTAAGTTTTCCCCGCATGCTTCCAGCTTCAATTAAGAAAAATGACTCCCTTGCAAAAGGTTTAATTTATACAGTTTCATTTGTTGTTTTCGCCGCTGTTGTTTTGTTAGGACAAATCACGCTCTCCGTTGATCTGGGTTTTGACATTCATATTTTTGCGAAAATTAACGCGTTTATAAATTCAATAGTCGCGTTCTTATTGTTGGTGGGATTGATGGCTGCAATGAAAGGAAATTACCGGATGCATAAGAAGGTAATGATCACTGCTATCGTTCTGTCGGTATTTTTCCTTATTTCTTACATCTGTCATCATTTGTTATCAGGCAGTACGAAGTATGAGGGATCTGGCATATTAATGTATGTTTATTATTTTATTCTGATTACCCACATCATTCTGGCTGCAGTTATTCTTCCGTTCATTTTGTTCACTTCTTACCGTGCTTTAATTGCAGAATGGCCTGCCCACCGAAAACTTGCAAAAATCACATGGCCGATTTGGTTTTATGTTTCTGTAACAGGCGTGATTGTATATTGGATGATCAGTCCGTACTATGCTTAATTTGTGTTAATTTCCGCCAATCTTATCAGCCTCTCCATCAGGATCATTTAATGCGAGGCCCGTCGTTTTAATATTACGGCCATTAAGTAATAACAACCCTGCAATATGTGGAGCCGCCATAGATGTTCCACTCAATTTTGCATACCTACCGTTTGAATAAGTTGAGATGATCTGAACGCCAGGACCCGCAAAGTCAACCACATCATTTCCATAATTTGAAAAGTCGGCAAATCTGTCAAGACTATCGACTGCCGATACTGTAAATACATTTGGCGCATTTACTCTCGCCGGCGAACTTTTGCTGGCATTGGTTTCTTCGTTTCCTGCGGCTATCGAAAAATAAACACCTTTTGAAGCAATAGATGTAACATAGCGGTCCAGTATATCCGATGTGCCGTCTGCGCCAAAACTCAAATTCACAACATCTCCTACTTTACCAACAGTTTCTAAATGTGCCAGCGCATTAATTATATATGATAGATTGCCTGAACCCTGATCATCCATTACTTTCAACGAAACTAATTTTGCGCCTGATGCCACACCTAACACTCCGAAATTATTATTTAACGCACCTATAATTCCAGCAACATGAGTACCATGGCCATTATAATCGCTTGCTGAATTTTCTTCCTTTACAAACGACTTGCTCCTTTCGATATCTACATTCAAATCCGGATGAGTAAAGTCTATTCCGGTATCTATAATCCATGCAGTTTTGCCCGTACCATCTCCATAACCAACTCTTTTAATATTCCATGTAATTAACCTGGGCTCAACTATTTTAAAGCATGTTGCCAATGTATAAATCTTATCAGGTTCAATCGCCAATACCTGTTTACTTTTTTTAAGGTTACTGAATTGTGCAGGATCCATTTTAACAACACAGCTTTTTAAACGGCCATCATTAATTTGAAGAACATTATTTGTGCTGATGCGATATTGTACAAATAAATTATCAATACTTTCTTTAAGATCAAGTCGCCTGCCGTTAATTAATTCCGGCTCTTCAAAAAGAATTATATATTGATTTTCAACATTGGCTCCTAATCTGGAAGCCGCCACACCATTACACTCTTCATCTTCATCTACAGATCTAACAGCATCAGTTTTTTTGCATGCGTTTAATGTAAAGAAAACTGCTGCGAGAATTCCAGAGATGAGAAATCTTTTCATAGTTTAATTATCTGTTGTGTTTTTCTCCTAAACTTATTATTTAAAGTTCTATGAGAATTTCCTTATATGATCACAAAAAAAGCTTGGAAAGTCTTTTTAACAGAGCGTTGGTATTAACATTAACATTTGTAAGCTGAAGAGAAGCTTAATTAACAAAGCATTGAAAATGGGAGAGAAAATTTTTTGCTGGTATGCTCATCCCTATTTTTATGTCAAACTGAAATGTTACTAATGGACAGCAACAGGTTAGTGCGCAATTATCCCCTGATATTATTATTTCAACAGATATCGGTGGCGATGATCCTGATGATTACCAGTTGCTCATACACCTCCTGGTATATGGAGATAGATTTTTTATCCATGGATTGATAAGTTCACCGCCCGGCAAAGGCAGCGTAAATAATATTATGGAAGTATTGAAAGCATATGAGCATGATTATAATTTTCTGCTTACGGATAGCAGAAAATTTCCACATCCTGATTCGCTAAGAGAATTAATAAAACAAGGAGCCCTCGATATTCAATCAGATGAAGTACCAGGTGAACTTAGTTCAGGCGCAGCGTGGATTGTTAAAAAGACGCTGGATTTATTTCCACAAACTCTTTATATTTTAGTATGGGGGTCGCTTACAGACGTAGCTCAGGATATTCATGATAATCCGCTGATCAAAAAATATCAGGATATATTCATTCGGATCATGGAATACTAAACAGGATCCTAAAGCCAGGAATTACCTTTTTTCGAACCACGAGGATTTATAGTGGATAGAAAAATAATACAAGCTTCGGAGGAATGTATATTGGCGGTAATCAGGATGAAATTTAAGTAATACAATCCTGTATTGCCGTCATGGGGCGGTTCGTATTACAAGAAATTTAAAGACAGAAATTACTGGACAGATCTCAGAATTGATTAGTACAGAGAAAAAGATTTTGATGGTGCAGTAACAATAAACAGGTATAGAGAATTGTATTTAAATGACTGGGTTAAAAGAATGGCATTGTTACCTTTAAATGGAGGCAATTGATGGTTACAAATTTAATTCTATTGCAGGGTCCCAAAAACGTTTTTCAAAATCAACAATGGTGTCATCTTTAATAGATATACCATCTTTTTTTAGTAACTCTTCCATTCTTGATGGTGTTTCAAAATGATGCCTGCCCGTTAACATTCCATTTCTGTTCACCACTCGATGCGCTGGAATTTTTGAAACCGAACTATGACTTGCATTCATTGCCCAACCTACCATTCGTGCCGATAAACCACTGCCAAGGTATTTTGCAATGGCACCATAAGACGTTACACGCCCTTTTGGAATCTGCATCACTACTTCAAATACATTTTCAAAAAAAGAGTGCTGAGTAGGTTGCTTTGTCAATGACGTATTAATTTCAGCTCTCCTGGTTGTCTTTTTCATTACGTTTTTTTACCCTTAATAAAGTTCTTTGCGGTTCAGGAACATTAATGTAATCATAAGGACAATGTAAACAACCATTTCCGCAGCAGCTTCCTTTTTCCAGGTGAAACTTTTCGGTGAGTACAATATATCCTTTCGGATTATAGTAGAAATCTATGCCTTCTTCCAGTTTTTTCTTCATGTAAAATTAGCCGCTGATTAAAGATGCTGCTTCTGCTTTCAATTCTTCCATTAACGTCGCATCGCGGTCATTGTTCAGCTGCTCATTTAGTCTGAAACATATGTAATGTATCGTGCTCGCTCCTGCGATGTCAAGCGCTTCATAGTGAGTGGTGATTTTAAGTTCTTCTTTTATGTCACCAGTATTTTTTACATCGGCATTGTCTTCAACTATTTCCAGATGATGTAATTGAATTACTTTTTTTGTGAACCTGTAAAGATCAGGTGAATCGGTTTTCAAATGGACAAGTCCACCGGGGGTTAGTACTTTCTGATAAATTCTGAGAAATTTTGGATGCGTAAGGCGTTTTTTAGCGCGGGACAATCTAAGCTGAGGGTCAGGAAATGTGATCCAGATTTCATTTACTTCACCTGGTAAAAAATAGTCGGCCAGTTTGTCAATATGGGTTCTAAGGAAGGCAACATTGTCAAGTTTATTGTCGATTGCTTTTTTTGCACCTACCCAAATCCTGTTTCCTTTAAGATCCACACCAATAAAATTCCGGCCGGGATAAAGAGAGCCGAGCCCTAATGCATATTCTCCTTTACCGCAGGCTAATTCAAGCGTTAGTGCATTCTCATTTTTGAAGAAGCTGTGCCAGTTACCTTTCATACCCTGCGGATATTGCAGCACATTCGGGAAAGTGGCAATCTCTGCAAATCGCTGTAATTTATTCTGTCCCATGGGTTGCGAATTTACATAACCTGTCTCATTCCGTTTAAATATCCTGGAAATGGCCGCTCCGGTGTTTTTCTCTTTTTTCGTGGTGTTTTACACTTGTTTTACCCCTATGCAACAAACTATCTTCATTCAATCAAAGCCGCAAGCTATTGATAGAGGCATAACACCTGTGTGAGATTTAAAATTTTATTTAACCATTAAAATGAAGAGTATGAAAAAGTTGATGTTAGTGATGGGATTAATGGCAATTACAGTATTATCCTATGCCGGAGAAGAAGTTATAGGAATTTCCACAAAACAGAAAATTGAGAATAAAGAAGTGAAAGAAACGCCATCTGTAAAAGATGACATTGTTTGCACAGTTACCCAAACAGCGAAAGCGACTGTCTATTTCATTGAATACACAGTTACCTGTTCTTCATCGCAACCCACCTGCAAACAGGCAATTGACGAGTCGTCAAATTGCGTAACTGAGGCATTGAAGAAGATTAGGGCAATTTTAATTCAGCATTAGATCCGCGCAGGTGTTATGTTTTATTATTTGGTTATTTAAAGTTAAAATATGAAAATAGTATTGTACTTAGTTGCGCTGTTTATACAGCATTCTATTTCCGCTCAGGAAAATAATTTCAGCATTGTTTACAAATGCATATTCAATAAAAACTTCGACAGAGGAACCAGTTTGATGACTTACACGGCTAATCTGAAAATCAAATCAGAGGCCTCCCTTTTTTATATGATTCCCGATAACCCAAATGATGTTGCTGGTAATGGGCTTGAGGTCTCATTTGCAACCGACACATTCCTACTTACTGCAAAAAATATTGGTAAGGATGTTTTGATTTTTGCCGAGCCTTCATTGGAAGGCACAACTAAATATTTTCGTGATACTCTTCATCCGCTGCAATGGATGCTAACAGATGAAAGGAAAGTGATAGATAGCCTTGAATGTTATAAAGCGACGGCAATTTTCCGGGGAAGAGAATATTCCGCCTGGTATTGCCCTGCCATTCCAGTTGCGAATGGGCCATGGAAATTAGGTGGGTTGCCTGGTTTGATTGTCGAGGCATATGACAACAACAAAGACCTGTACTTTATACTGACTCAGTTAGCCTATGATAAAGACCATTCATTACTTGTAGAACGCGATTATCCCCGGAACCTTCCTGATTTTGTTGGGTACAAAAAGTACTGGACAGCACTGATTAGAAAGATGGACGGTGCCCTTGCAGCTACAGAAAGCAACTCCTCCTGTGTGGGCTGTCAGACTAAATCAAGTTCTAAAGTTTACATGTGGGAAAAATGGACAGACTAAGAAATTACATCTGTCCATTTTTTTTAAGTCTGTTTTGCTCAGCCGTGTTTTCTCAGCAAACTGAAAGACTTCCGTGCATTATAAACGGACATATATTATCAAATTCGGGGGAGTCTTTAAATGGAGCAATTGTAATTTTGAAGCAGAAAGAAGGATTTAAAACTCTTTCATTTTCGATCACCAAAAATGACGGCAGTTTTCAGCTAAAGTTAAATACTGACAGTATTCATTCCCCGATTTCCATTAACGTCGAGATGAGTGGTTATCAAAGTACATTAATGGAATTGAGCAGTGAAAAGATATGTAATACTGAGAAATTTAGTATTACACTTCAACCATCTGCCAAACAACTAAGAGAAATTGTTATCAAAGCACCGCCTGTTCCAATAAAAAATAAAGGAGACACAATAGAGTTCAATGCGAAAGCCTACATGAATCCTCAAACCAGGAAGCTGCAGGACCTTTTCGCCAATATGCCAGGGTTTCAGGTAAGTGCCGACGGTAAAATTTCCTATAATGGAAAAGAAGTAGAAAAGATTTTGATTGAAGGAGAGGACCTTGCGGAAAAAAACTATAAACTAATTTCCAGGAATTTAAATGCAGCGTGGATTAATAAAGTTCAGTTGCTTAATAATTATAACGATGACCCTTTGCTAAAGGAAGTTTTTCAATCAGATAAAATAGGTATTAATATCACTGTTAATGAAGATGTCAAAAATAAACTGACAGGAACTTTAAATACAGGGATGGGAACAAGATCAAGAGTCAGTGCCGACAATAGCCTGATATTTTTACAAGACAAAATCAAATGGTTATCTTTTTTAAATTACAATAATACTGGTGACCAGGCGGATGCTGACCTCGGTTATTTTTATAACAACGATGATCCGGGTCAGGTTGGTCAAGGATTTAACAATGAAGAACTTTTGCAGACAGGGCAGGTTTTTCCACCGGAATTATCAAATCAATATATTCGAAATAATACGGAATTTGCTGGCGCTGCTATTGCTTCCTGGAAAACAGGTAAATACGGGAAAATGAAAACGATGTTGTCCCATAGCAATGATCATTTACGAAATGAAGCTGGTGGATTGCAGCAAACATTTTTACCCGATGGGGCACAATGGCTCATTAAGCAGAACCAGTTTGCACTTGCTGAAAGTCGCAGATGGTATGGAATTGTTTCATTTAATCACGACAATAAGGCTGATAATGTGGGTTATGTATCTGTTGATGGAATAAATAGTAAGAAACGGGATCAATATTCGAATAGTGTAACAGGGGAGATAGTTGATAGCGCGTTTGAGGATCTCAAAGGGGAAAATTTTGCACTGCATGTAAAAGGGTATGAAACCTGGAAACATTCTCCTGGAAAGGTTATCACTTTGTCATACAATGCCAGTTATGACCATATCAACAATGGATTCAATGCAACCACATCGCGATATATTGACTACTTTAAAATTGATTCGTCCAGGGTAAAGTTTTTACAGCAGTTGATAAGAAAAAATTTCACTGCAATGACTGAGGTTGGCTGGTTCGTTCGAAAAAAGAAAATCGACTATGGCATAAAATGGAAAACTGCATTTGTACATGCTGATTATATTTCTCAAAGCAAAGCATTTGATAAACTAAACAATTCATCGGAGCTTTCATCTCAAGAAAGCAAGGCGACTTCGATAAATAACAGCATAACAGGAACATCTTTTAAACAGATCAGTCGTAAACAGGTAGTCAACATAACAGCTATGATAGGCCTGCAACAGTTCAATATCAACGACAACCAGAAAACTGTTAATCGATTATTACCTGTATTTACTGCGGTATTAAAATATATTTATTCCTTCAAGCCCAATCAGTTTCTGAATGCACAGTTTCAATCGTCTGGTGGAAATCTTCGGTTCAATATGTTTTTTCCAGACAGTATGATTTCGGGGAATGCGTCAGTTATGCAACCGGCAGATACATTAGTGGCGCCTGTCGTTAACAGCATAAATCTTCAGTTTGTATCATACAATGTATATAAGGCATCTTCGCTTTTAGTAACATTTTCTTATTCCTACGCTTCAAAAGAATATATCCAGACAACTGATGTATATCCTTCATATATTTTAACTGGTTATTTCCCAATAAGCGGGAACAGGCATATGAATGTGTTAGTTAATACAGAGAAATATGTTGGTGCTTTGAAGGTGAAATTTATTGCTCAGCCCTCAATGATGGTTTTCAGAACGAATATGATAATTAATGGACTTAGCAGCAATAACAATATGTCGACAACCAGGCTCATGGGGAAAATGATCACAGCCCTCAAGTGGCCAGTGAATGTTGAGTTATTTGGAACTGCTATGTATGTGCGGAATAAAACCAGGCCTGTTAATGGTGACTGGATTGCTCAGGAATTCTGGCAATACCAGGCGTCGTCTAAAGTAAAGGTTCAATTATCTGATAAACTGTACATCGCGGTGCTTTATCAATACAGACAGTTGGCTAAACCATCCCGTTTTCAAACGATGGATTTATTTGGACAGTATATAGTAGGTCCCAGTCTTCGGTTTTCTGTAAATGTCCACAATCTGTTTAATTCGCCTGCTCTGGTACAACAATTCGTAACCGCTTCACAATATGGTGAACAGCGGTTTGAATTGATGAAGCGATATGTTCTGTTGAAAGTAGACTGGAGTTTTTAGCAGATTGAACAATGTTATAAGGCAGGAAGTGTTAGAAGAAGAGGGGAACAAAAAAGCCGCAAGGGATTAAATCCATTGCGGCTTAATTTAGCTGTAGGGGGAGGAGTCGAACCTCCACGAAGACGTTAGCGTCCGCACATCGAAGTCGAATTGCGAATCCGGCCGAATAGTGGTCAACCCTAGTCGGTCCTGCTGCAGACAGGATCGGCGTTATGCAGCGTTTATCCGTTTATCTTCACCCCCGAGACAAGAGGGCATGTCTGCCGAAAGTTTCATCACCCCACAGTGTTGTTAAAGAGCTTGCAAGTGCAATATTAAAGAAAAACGCCTAATTGTTACAAATAATTCAATATAAATTTTGTAATTATCGAATTTATTCAAATATTTGCATGAATTATTGAAAAGAATTAAACAGCACTTTAGAAATGGCCGGAAAATTAAATCTTGACAAACTCGATCTTCAGATAATCCACGCGATGATGGATGATGCGGGAATTTCTTACGCCGACCTCGGTAAAAAACTTTTCGTCTCCGGAGGTACCATTCATGTTCGCATCAAAAAGCTGCAGGAAATGGGCATCGTTAAGGGTACAAAACTCAATGTAGACCTTAAATTATTGGGCTACGATATTACAGCATTTGTTGGAATATATCTTGAAAAAAGTTCATTATATGACGTGGTTGCTGAAGATCTCAAAAAAATACCCGAAATCATTAGGTTGAATTACACAACCGGTAATTACAGTATGTTTTTGGAAGTGGTGGCGAAAGATATTAATCAGCTTCGGTTTGTATTACACGACCAGTTGCAAAAAATTAAAGGAATTGAGAGGACAGAAACCTTTATATCGCTGGATGAAAGTTTAAACAGGAATGTTCAGGTAGCTGGTTAATAATTGCCCTCTTTCAACGATGCCAACTTTTTTGTAAATTACCGGAAGATACTGCATTGCTCCTCGCAGTTTAAACTTCAACCCATTGTCAAAGCATTTTTTCCGGTCTTTGTTTTTGCTGGTTACCCTCAACCTGCTGGTGAAACCGGTATGGATTTTTGCTATAGACAGACAGGTCCAAAATATTGTCGGATTTTCAGCATACGGTCATTATTTCGCATTGCTGAATCTTTGTATCATCCTCAATTTTACGCTGGACCTGGGAATATCGTCATTTTTTAACAGGGAAGTGGCGTCAGGGAAGGAAAACGGGGTGTCGTTGTTTTCGCAGGCCCTCTCCGGAAAGATGGTGCTTAGTATCTTTTATACGATATTGACCATCAGCGTTGCAATTATTACTGGTATCAACGATCACTTACTGTTATTGATGTTGGTGCTGATGCAAGTGGGAAGTAGTTTGCTGCTTCTTCTCCGTTCATTTTTAACGGCGACTCAACACTTTAAATCAGATGCCGTAGTAAGTATCATGGATAAGTTGTTTGTAATAGTAGTAGCGGGCACCATGATCTTTTTCCCTTCAGTAATTGGAGGAATCACCGTATATAAATTTGTACTGATCCAGGTGGCCGGTATCTGTATATCTGTTTTGATGTCGGTTTTTTTTCTGGTGAAAAACATAAGCGGGTTTTCTTTGAAACCGTTTCCCGGATTTAATAAAGAAATTTTACTGGCCACCCTGCCGTTTGCGCTTAATATTTTTTTCATGTCGCTGATGTCGAGAGCAGATGGATTTTTGCTGGAATACATGTTGCCAAATGGCGCAGAACAGGCAGGTATTTACGCCGCTGCATTCAGATTATTGGATGCATTTAATATGGTTGGTTTTTTAATGGCAGGATTTCTACTCCCGTTTATATCTCGCAACTGGCCTAATATCAGCAAGTTTTCAGCAGTGTTACTTAATTGCCGACACCTGCTTGTAATGGGAAGTATGATAGTTGTAGGGTTTGCACTTGCTTCGCCGGATTTTATTGCTAATCTGCTCTATCATAAAAAAGATGCATATCTGTCACAGATCATCATGATTGTGTTGTTTGCACTTCCCGGATTATCTATGATTCATATTTATGGAACTGCATTAACGGCAACAAGAAACATGAACATATTTCTGAAATTAAGTATCGTATTTGCACTAACAAGTTTTATACTGAACATCATTTTTATACCGATGTATGGTGCACTGGCCTCTGCAGTTATAGCAGTATGTATTCAATCATTTTTTTCTTTATCAGTCATTTATTTTGCGCGGATAAAAACAGGGATACGACTCGCCCTTGCTTTTATACCCCTGTATATCGCCGGGGGCATTTTATTCTTTTCTATTGTGAAAACTGCTGACTATTATGAATGGAACATTTTATTGAGTGCGGCAGTTGCAGCGGTGATAATTGCAACAATCTTTTTTTACAAGGCAGGAGGGACTATTAAACAGGTGATTAACTTATTTGAAGAGAAATAATCACATTTTGCAGCTCAATTAATTTCTTACATCCAGTGCATCTCTTAAACCATTCCCCAAAATATTAAATGCCAGAACTAGCATCATGATTGCTATTCCGGGAACAATAGCCAGAAACGGATTGTTAGTAATAATAAAATTGTAATTCTCTCTGATCATTAAACCCCAACTCGGCTGCGGCGATTGTACGCCGGCACCTAAAAAACTTAATCCGGCTTCTATAACAATCGCACTTGCAAAATTTGATGCCGCAATTACAATTACAGGACCAGCGAGATTTGGAAGGATATGCCTGATAATTATTCTGCTGTTTGAATAACCGAGCGAACGCGCAGCTTCTACGTATTCCAACTCTCTGATGCCTAAAACCTGCCCCCGGATCAGCCTGGCAACATTTACCCATAACGTAAGACCCACTGCAATAAAAACCTGCCAGAAACCTTTTCCAAGTGCCATTGTAATGGCAAACACCAGCAGCAGTGTTGGCATCGTCCAGATCACATTGATAAGCCACATTATTACACTATCTGTTTCCCCTTTGTAATAACCGGCCAATGCACCCAGTGTGACCCCAATCAGTAGGGAAATAATTACTGCTATTAGTCCAACACTTAAACTCACCCTTGTTCCGATAATTAACCGACTTAAAATATCACGACCAAATTTGTCCGTACCCAATAAAAATGTGCGGTTAATGATTGAATAATTTACTTGGGCTACGCCATATGTTGCCCGTCCTGCCACTCCTTCATCAAGAAATACATCTACCGAAATACTGTCTCCCTTTAGTTCAAAATTTGTTATGGGGATATATTGATTGAAATCTTTTTCGCCGGAAAACGTTCGGATGAAAACGTTGGATTTTGATTTTACACTGTCTGTTAAAACTAAAAAGCGCTGCTGATAACCAGGCTTTTTACCACCAATTTCTACTATCATTCTGTTTGCAAAAGGGGAGTGGTCGGGTGCCAGCCAGTAAGCAAAAATTGCGACGAACACAGCAGATAAAATAAATATCAAACCAGCCATCGCCGTTTTATTAAATTTCAGTTTTTTCCATGCAGTATTTAAATATGTCCTTTTATTTTCTTCCATATTATTTCACGTTTCTACCCTTCCATTCATATCGTTTTACCTGTCCGAAAAAGCCGGCCAACACAGTATAAATAATGTGCAAAGGCTGTGATGGTAAGAAATACCAAAGTAATGATTGTTGATTGAAGAAACGGGCAACCGGAATTAAAAAAATTAATTCTATAACTGTCTTGACAGCCAATAAAATTATCCAGTAGATAAAAAGCATGGGATACTTCAGAGACGTTATCAACAAAAACAAAAGCGACATGTTTAAGCAGTATACCAAAACAAGTACAGCAGTTACACTTATGTCTGAATAAGATCTTGCTTTACTGGCCCATCGTAAACGCTGTTGAAAAAAGGAAGACCATGAGCCGGCAGGCAATGTGGAAACTATTGCCTCGTCAGCGAGGCAGTACATCACTCTTCTTTTTTCTTTCTTTGCAATTTTTTGCATTAACAGGAGATCATCTCCGGATGCAAGTTGATCGATGCCTGTAAATCCGCCTGTTTCATGGAACGCTTGTTTCTCATATGCGAGGTTGGCCCCGTTACACATCATAAGTTTACTATGATAAACCCCTGCTGCTGTTACACCTTGCAGCGACATAAAATCCAATGACTGGAAAATTGCAGAATAGTTTTTCGGATTTGAATATTTTACCGGTGCCGCGATGAATACAGGTTTTTTTTCTTCGTAAAACGCAACCAGTGTTTCAAGCCAGTGAACAGGATGCAGGCAATCTGCATCCGTTGTTATAATCAACGAACCGGTAGAATGTTCAATAGCTGTGGCAATGGCACGTTTCTTTCCCGGCAGTTGTGGAATTTGAGTTGCCTTATTATCGCCAGAACTTAATATCAGCAATCTGCTGTCACTCAATGAAGATGCAATTATCCATGTACCATCTTCTGATTCATCATCCACAATAATAATTTGTAATAACTCAGATGGATAATGCTGATTGATTAAACTATTTATGCAGGCTGCTATATTTTTTTCTTCATTGCGGGCGGGTACAATAACTGAAATCTTTGTTGAAGGGATAAAATCTTTGGGTACGTTATACCTTGGGATAGCCTTCCATAAACGACTGTAGTATACAATGAGTACACAATAGACAATTGACAATCCGGAACTGATGTATGCTAAAATCATAGGCGGGATGTTTCCTCCCGGTAACAATCTGATATTGCTTCTGTGATAACCTGGATATTTCGTGGATGGAGTAACTGATGGCCCGATTCAATAATTTTTATTTTGCCGAAAGGTTGAATCGATACTACAAAATTGATTCCTTTGCCGGGAGTAATGATTCGATCGTATTGACCAAATACCATATAAACCGGTGTGTGATGTAACAATATTTTTAGTTTGATGTTTTTCAGATCCGGACTGAATTTTCTAAAAGCTGTCCATACAGAAAAGATTTTTTTTCGCATGTGTGCATCACCAACCTGCGACTGTATAAACTTCCATACACTTTGATTGACCAGTTGCAATCGTTTAGAGAAATTCAATAATCCAAGAAACCATGCCGGATTATGCATGGTATAATGAAATATTTTTTTGCCGGCTGCTGTTTGAGTGGCAAACCAATACCAGGGATTTACAACAAGACCATCCGGTGCAAGTAAGATAATACATTCGATTTTCTGCGGCACAGCTTCATAAATAGTAAGCGCAATTCGTCCGCCCATACTGTATCCTAAAAGCCCGAATTTTTTTTCTTTTATCTCTGGGCACAGTGTGATGATGTTTAACAGTTCCTCTATTCTGAATGGAGAATCCTGTTCCCAATTTGTTTTGCCATGAAATGGAAGATCAAATGCAACTATCGTATGAGCGGGTAAGTGCCCGGCAAGTAATTCAAACGTCGTTGCATGTTCGCCAAAGCCATGAAAGCATACCAGGATCTGTGGGCCATCCCCAAAACAGAGGTAATGCACTTTAGTATTACTGGTATGAATGAAAGAAGAGATCAATGAAATAATACAGATTTATAGTTTCCGGAAAGAGAGATAAAATGTAAAATGTTAATTCTGGTCGCGTTATAAAAATCAACTGAAAGGGATAAAAATAATGGGAAAAAATCAGGAAAAAGTATTATTTTCGAATTAGTTGCATAACTAACAATATGCCAAACAACCATTTTAAGAAAGGGGAATTATACAGCTTTATCACCGGTAAAGCATCTACTGCAATTGCCAGGCGATTACAGAAAAATTTTAAGCAGCAGGGCGTTGACATTACAATAGAACAGTGGAGCGTTTTGTATCATCTATGGAAACAGGATGGACTTAGTCAACAGGAATTATGTAATGCTACATTCAGGGATAAGCCAAGCATTACACGTTTGGTGGACAATCTTGAAAAACTAAAGCTTGTGAGGAGAGTATCATCAAAAGAAGACAGAAGAATGAATCTGATTTTTCTTACAGATACTGCCAAACGACTGGAAGATCAAACAATGAATATTGCAGATCAGACATTAAATGAAGCTTTAGCCGGTGTGGAGAGCATTAATATAGAACTGGCTAAATCTGTTTTGCAACAGGTTTACGATAATCTTAAATAACAACAATTAAATATTCAATTATGGCTGCCGAACTAAAAACCACCAGTATTATTAAAGGGGCTGAATGGCTTATTAAAGAAAGCGTGCCCGAAAACACTTTTGTTCCCGAAGATTTCAATGAAGAACAAAAAATGGTTATGGAAATGTGTTATAGTTTCCTCGAAGCAGAAGTAATGCCTGTACTCGACAGGATAGACAGCCTGGAGCCTGGGCTTATGCCATCGCTGCTTGTGAAGGCCGGGGAGCAAGGGTTATTGAGCACCTCAATACCTGAAGAGTTTGGAGGACTGGGTAAAGATTTTGTGACCTCCACTATTGTGAATGAAGGTTTAGGAGGAGGTCATTCCTTCTCTGTAGGGGTAGCAGCCCACACCGGAATTGGAACACTTCCTATTCTTTATTTTGGTACTCCTGCTCAAAAAGAAAAATATATACCGAAGCTGGGCAGTGGGGAGTGGAAAGGTGCCTATGGTTTAACAGAGCCTAACAGTGGAAGTGATGCGCTGAGTGCTAAAACAACTGCGAAGCTCAGCGAAGATGGAAAATATTATTTGCTTAACGGCCAAAAGTGCTGGATCACTAATGGTGGGTTTGCAGATGTCTATACTGTTTTCGCGAAGATTGATGGCGATAAATTCACATCCTTTATTATTGAACGTGGGATGGAAGGATTTACCCAGGGGCCAGAAGAGCACAAGATGGGAATTAAGGGGTCCTCAACGGTTCAGTTATATTTCCAGGATTGTAAGGTGCCTGTTGAAAATGTTTTGGGCGAAATTGGTAAGGGTCATATTATAGCATTTAATATTCTCAACATCGGTAGATTGAAACTTTGCGCAGCAGCTCTGGGCGGAACGAAGCTGGCGATGGATATCACGATTCAATATGCTAATACTAGGGAACAGTTTAATCAACCTATTGCAAAATTTGGAGCCATTCAATTTAAACTGGCTGATGTTGCGATTCGTACATGGGTAGCTGAAAGTGCCCTTTACCGTACAGCTGCCTGGATTGAACAAAAAGAACAGGAAATGCTGGCTCAGGGCAAACCTTTCAATGAATCGTTGTTAGGTGCTGCAGAAGAGTATGCGGTGGAATGTGCCATGCTGAAAGTTTTCGGCAGCGAATTACTTGATTATGCTGTGGATGAAGGGGTTCAGGTGCACGGTGGAAATGGCTTTAGTGCTGAGTACAATATTTCAAGGGCATACAGGGACAGCAGAATTAACCGCATTTACGAAGGCACAAACGAAATTAACAGGTTGCTGACGGTAGATATGATATTGAAGCGTGCAATGAAAGGGCGACTCGACCTTATGGGTCCTGCCATGAGTGTACAAAAAGAGCTGATGAGTATTCCTGATTTTGGAAACGATGATGAAGGAATTTTCGCTGCTGATAAAAAACTTATCGCCAATATGAAAAAAGCGATATTGATGGTGGCTGGCGCTGCAGTGCAAAAATTAATGATGAAGATTGAACATGAGCAGGAAATCTTAATGAATATTGCTGATATGGCTATTGAAGTATTTCATGCAGAAAGTGCATTGTTGCGTACGATGAAAAAAACTGGTTTAGCCGGCGAATCAGCAGCGACGCTGGAAATCGACATTACAAAAACGTATCTGTATGATGCTGCAGATAAAGTGAACAAAGCTGGCAAGGATGCTATTAACGCATTTGCATCGGGCGATGAACAACGAATGATGCTTTTAGGAATTAAAAGATTTACGAAAGCTGAACCATTCAACTCAAAAGATGCCCGGAGAAGAATTGCAGCACATCTTACCAGTTCGAATAAATACGATATCTGATTTCAGGTTGTATAATCAGACATGAGAGAAAAAATCCCTTCGGGGATTTTTTTAGTTATAGGAGGTGAATTCTTCCCATTCCGTAAGATTCGGTACTTTCTCTTTTACCGTTACAGGCTTTTCCTGAGGAATAGGTTTATTTAACAATATTCCAAGGATGATAAGTAAAGTAGAGATGAATGTTCCTATCTCAAATAATGTTATAAGATCTTCGGTATTATTTGAGCGGAAAATATAATGAATAACAAAAATAAAAATGTAGCAGAAGTATCCAAACAGCACTCCGCTGATCATAAATGATTTACCGGTTTCTGCCCGCTGATTCACATTGGCTTTTACCTGATGAATAAAGAAAATGATACTGAATATCAGGACAAGCACTAATCCAATTCCTAATAAAACCGGGGCGGCGGCATCCTGTATTTCTTTTTTGGAGAGAATCAATACACCTGTAATCAATAGAAAAAGTACACTCACCTTCATCGTTTTCTTCATCTGTTCATGTTGTGCAAAATAGAGAAGAAATAGAAGCATAAATGGAGGCTGAAGTAATGCACTTAAAGTATTTAATGTATATTTTGTGCTGGCTGGGGTATTGATCACTTCTTTGCTGGTTAGGCTCGACAATAAGAATAAAATTAAACCCGCAGATAGAGCAAGAAAACTGTAATGAAACATTTTTCTATTGATTACCATCGCAAGAACAGGAATCAATATTACTATTGTAGTTAACAGGCTCAGGTCGTGCCCGCCAATTGTAAATAATATGTTGTTCATAAGGTTGGGTTACTATTGGAACAGAGTACTACATATAAACGCTTAATGGCTGCGCAAGTTGTAATTGATAGGGCATTCCGGCAAAATTCAGCAAAAGTGCTTTTTTCGGCTTAGTATAATTACCCTAAGGATAATGGGTATCCAAAAACAGAAATGATGGCTATCAAAACCCTAACTCTCTGCTTATTAATCATCTCTCAGGCGGCAACCGCCCAAAATACCGCGAGTTTTCGGCAGGTAAAAACAGCAGGCAAATTACCCTACCTGGAATATGGCCCCGGTGACGATCGATTGGGAGGAGCTAAAATGACCTATCTCGATACCAATATAATCCTGACAGTGGTAGACAGTTTTCAAACAGATTACATCGTAAGGCTTTCTAATCAACACAAAGCTTTTATACCTAAAGAAAATGTTGTACCTGCATCAGGTGTAGTTGCACGGCCGTATTATCTCAGTGGCAATTGGAAAATTTTTGGGGATAGTGTCAGCGACTATCTCACTATATCAATGCCGGAAAAATTACCATACAAAAGCATGATGCAACTGGAACCTTCAAGAATTGTAATTGATCTTTATGGTATTACATCCAATACCAATTGGATTACACAGCTCAGTTCGGCCAAAGAAATCACAAAAGCCTGGTATGAGCAGATTGAAGATGATGTGCTGAGGGTCTATATATCTTTAAAACATCCCCAACATTGGGGATACTTTATATTTTATGATACTGCCACAACGAAACTAACAGTAAGGGTCAAACGTCAACCCGTTAAAACAGATATTAAAAACCTCACCATTGCCATAGATGCCGGTCATGGTGGAGAAAATATAGGGGCAAGCGGAGTAACCAGTAAAGTACTGGAAAAAGATTACACACTGCTAATGGCAAAAGCCCTGGCAACTCAACTAAAAAAATCGGGGGTCAGAAAAATTTATATGGTAAGAACCCAGGATACTACATTGTCAATGCCAGAGAGGGTGTATGCATTGAGAGAAATTAATCCGGATCTTTTAATCAGTATGCATTTAAATTCATCTGGCCTGGATACAGTAAAAGGTGCTTCTACCTTTTATAGATATATTGGATATAAAACAATTTCGACAGCCGTTTTAAAAAGAATGCTGCAGTTAAAACTTGCTGAATATGGAAACACCGGAAGCTTTAATTTCGCACTTAACGGACCCACCGAGTATCCCAATTGTCTTGTTGAAGTTGCTTTTTTGAGTAATCGCGAAGATGAAAAGAAGATACTGGACCCGAAATTTCATAAAGCTGTGGCCGCGAAAATTGAAGCCGGGATCAGAGACTGGTTGAAAACTTTAAAATAAAATGAATGATGGATAAAAAATCAAATTCAAGGCGCCGATTTATTAAGCACGCAGGATTGTTAACAGCTGCGGGCAATTTAGGTATATTTGCCGCTGCAAAAGCAGAAAGCATGAACGCATCTACCCCATTTATCCATCACGTTTATTTTTGGTTGAATAATCCTGAAAGCAAGGAAGACTATAATAAGCTGATAGCAGGATTACAAAAACTAAGCAAGGTTAAATCTATAAAAGATTTTTATATCGGTAAGCCTGCCGATACGAAGAGAGAAGTTATCGATAGTTCTTATTCAGTCAGCTGGTTGTTGTTTTTTAATTCCAGGGCAGATCAGGATTTATACCAGGTTGATCCGGTACATCTCAAATTTGTAGAGGAATGCAGTAACCTATGGAAAAAGGTTGTGGTATACGATACTATTGACGCGGTTTGATTTTAAGAGTACACCAGCGCTTTTGCATCGGGTACATCCTGTGGATGCAGGAAAATGATTTTTCCGGCTTCCTGTCCTAAATGAATCATTTGATCTGCTCCATACGATGGACCGCCAATGCGCAGTACGGCATCGCATTTGTCAAGTAATCGTAATGCAACAGGGTGAAACATTTCTGTAAATACATCATCTCCTGTTTCCAACGACCCTGCCCGGGTGATTAAGGGCAATGCCAGCCATTCGCCAAGAACGGGTAAATGGCCTTTTTTGTAAACTCCCAGTGCAACATCTTCCATCTTTTTGACATTCAGGGCAATTTTTACCTGATCGTCGTTAGTACCTGATCGGTAGGGTCCCGCGATCAGGATCATCATTGGTTGAAAAAATTCCATCGGATCAAGGGTTTTTAAAGGGTGATATAGCTTAAACGGTTAATCCATCAATTTTATATAGAATGTGAGGGGATTTGCATAAAATGAGCATTTGTACTTCAATTTGTCCAGTAAAAATACATCCCGACAGATTGAAGGCGACCATTTTCAAAAGCGGAATGCTATTTTTACAGAAACGAGGATAAATGGCAGGCAACGGGAAAGCGGCATTGGGATTTATATTAGTTACCGTATTGATAGATGTAATCGGATTTGGTATTATCATTCCTGTGATGCCCAAACTGATCGCTGACCTTATCCACGGAGATATGAGTACAGCAGCCAGATGGGGTGGGATTTTAATGGCGGCTTATGCCACTATGCAATTCCTGTGTGCCCCTTTACTTGGCAATCTTAGTGATAAGTACGGAAGGAGACCGGTGCTGTTGTTTTCGCTTTTTGGATTTGGAATAGATTATCTCCTTGTTGCTTTTGCGCCCACTATCTGGTGGCTCTTTCTCGGACGAATCGTCGCTGGTATAACAGGGGCCAGCTTTTCTACTGCTTCTGCATATATCGCTGATATAAGTCCGCCTGAAAAACGTGCCCAGAACTTTGGAATGATCGGGGCCGCATTTGGATTGGGATTTATTATAGGGCCCTTAATCGGTGGATTATTGGGATCATTTGGTCCGCGCATTCCATTTTTTGCGGCTGCAGGATTAAGTCTGGCAAATTGCTTATACGGCTATTTTGTTTTGCCTGAATCTTTATCAAAAGAAAACAGAAGACCGTTAGACTGGAAAAAAACTATCCCCGGCCTTTCATTAAAACAGCTTACAAAATATCCTGCAGTATCGGGATTGGTTATCTCTCTTACACTTGTTTATATTGGTATTCACGCTGTACAAACCACCTGGAGCTACTATAATATTGGTAAGTTTCAATGGTCGGAAGAAATGGTTGGATACTCTCTTGCTTTTATTGGATTAATGATCGCATTGGTTCAGGGAGTACTTATCAGGTATATTATTCCGAAAATTGGTCAGGAGAAAAGTCTTTATATCGGACTGTTCCTTTATAGCCTGGGTGTGCTCTTATTTGCTTTTGCTGCCAGTACATGGATGATGTTTGCATTCTGTATTGTTTACTGTTTGGGAGGAATTGCCGGACCAGCAATACAAGGAATTATTTCAAGTCATGTACCGGCCAATGAGCAGGGCGAATTACAAGGATCATTAACCAGCCTGATGAGCCTTACGACAATTTTTGGCCCTGTACTAATGGCTTCACTTTATTCATATTTTACAAAAGCCAACGCACCCATATATTTTCCCGGCGCACCATTTGTTATGGGTGCGATACTTTTTATCATCAGTTCTGTGTTGGCTTATTTGGCGCTGAAAAAAGACCATCATCGACTCGGAGCAGTTTCAGGATCGTAGCTAAGCGGTTTAATAACAATTTTTTAAATAATAAATTAGTCCATATCACATTCTTGGATTAACTTCGCCATGTTAATTTGAGTTGAGTACAGCAAAATAGTAAGTGAACGATTTTTTCTGCTAAGCATACACTGCTACTAGTATAGTTAGTCTTCGTTACATCTGTGTTTTTCTCAATGTTTTATCATTTATCAATTTTACGCATGAACATTTATGTTTCAAATTTAAGCTTCAACGTTCAGGATGAAGACTTAAGAGAATTTTTTGCTGAGTACGGAGAAGTATCTTCAGCTAAAGTAATTATGGACAAATTCACTAACCGCAGCCGTGGCTTTGGTTTTGTTGAAATGTCTGACAACGCAGCTGCTCAGAAGGCAATCCAGGAATTGGATGGTGCTACTGTAGAAGGTCGTGCTATCAAAGTTAGCGAAGCTAAACCACGTGAAGAAAGAAGTGGTGGCGGCGGCGGTAACAGCGGCGGCGGCGGCGGTAACAGGCGCTCATTTTCTGGCGGTGGTGGAAACAACCGTTGGTAATAGCCCACACAAAAACTTTAAAAAAGCCCCTCCCAAAGAGGGGTTTTTTATTTGTTTAATTTTACTGTTTTCTATTTATAACGCGATTCGGGTAGTCTTAAATATTGCAATATGAGCACAGTCAATGAATTTAATACTTACAGGGAAAAAATGAATGAAGTCATTCTCAGTAAAAACAATCTTGTGTTAAAGAGGTTATGGAACCTTGACACAAATACTTACGAAGAAGGTGCACTCGATAAGAAAACCAAAGAGATGCTTGGCCTGGTGGCAAGTATGGTATTGCGTTGCGACGATTGTATAAAATATCACCTGGGAAAATGTTTTGAGCTGGAAGTAAATGATGCAGAATTGTACGAAGTTTTTGCCGTAGCGAATATTGTTGGTGGTACAATCGTTATACCGCATACCCGGAGAGCAGCGGAATATTGGGAAGAATTAACCAAACCTGATTAATATCAACGGTGGTACATAAAAAATTTGCATTAAATTTAATCTCTATTATTTTGATTGTATGACTCAACCAACGACCATTGCCCCGGCCCTAACCGCAAAAGATTTTCAAACCGACCAGGAAGTGCGCTGGTGCCCAGGTTGCGGAGATTACTCAATACTCGCACAGGTGCAGAAAATTATGCCAACCCTCGGTATACCAAGGGAAAATATTGTGATCATTTCCGGAATTGGATGTTCAAGCCGTTTTCCATATTATATGGAAACCTATGGTATGCATTCCATACATGGCAGGGCTACTGCAATTGCGAGTGGACTAAAGGCAACACGTCCTGAGTTAAGTGTTTGGATTGTAACAGGAGACGGCGATGGACTGAGTATCGGAGGTAATCATACTATTCATTTATTGCGGAGAAATTTTGATGTCAATGTAATGCTTTTCAATAACCAGATTTATGGTTTGACGAAGGGGCAATATTCTCCCACATCCGAAGAACAGAAAGTTACAAAGTCAACACCTTTTGGAAGTATTGATCATCCGTTTAATCCACTTGCACTGGCAATGGGTGCAGATGCTACTTTCATTGCCCGTACCATGGACCGCGATCCAAAACATTTACAGGAATCTCTGTTAAGAAGCTATAAACACAGAGGATCTTCATTTCTTGAAATATATCAGAACTGCAACATTTTTAATGATGGGGCATTTGAAATTTTTACAGAAAAAAGCTCTAAACCTGAAGAAACTCTTTTTCTTGAACAGGGTAAGCCGCTGGTGTTTGGGGCCAATAAGGATAAGGCAATCAAACTTGATGGATTCAGGCCGGTAGTAGTGCAGATTGGTGAGAATATTAGTGCTGAGGATTGCTGGATTCATGACGAAAACGATTTTTATAAAGCCCAGATATTGGTTCGGATGTTCGATGATCCCAAAAAAGAGCAACACCTACCACGACCATTTGGTGTATTTTATCAAACCGACAGGCCTTGTTATGAAGATATGATGGCGGCGCAAATTGAAGAAGTTATTGCTAAAAAAGGAAAAGGGGATCTCGATAAATTACTTCGCGGCAGTGAAGTGTGGACTATTCAATAGGAATCTTATTGTAAAGAGTTCGGGAGGATTGCTTAGTTTTTTCGACTGAATTCCGCATTATATTTAAATAGTATGGTGTTGAATAGTTTGTTTGGTCCTGAAGGCTAATGTGTTGTATAAGAACTACTCTCCCGGGTTTTGTTGAGAATCTTAATATAGCCTTTAACAACCTGATTTAGCTAACAAATAAATTGTATTTACATCAGGATTGAACAATTTATCAACGACATGTATATAGCATATATAAACACACCACAACTTAAATTTCCTATACTTATTTCACTGACTTTTTGATCAATAGATTGTTGTGTCGCGGGTACGTTAAACAAAAGAAGATACTTTTTACGGTTATGTATAGCTGTTACTCACGCGCAACCTTTGTAATTAGTGTAACAATCTGGTAAACCGTAGAAATAGATTGATCATTTATATTGCGGGATAATATTTTCTGAATGTCAAAACATCCCGTAAAAAATGAAGCCAGCGATGGAAATCGCCGGCCTGTGCTTACCTCTGAAACCACAAAAAGAAAGGTGATCAATCTCACATACCACGCATAGTTATCTATTGTACAATCCAGTGGATTGAACTATAATTATGCAACACCTCAATATTGAAAATGAGTTATTGTTTAAGGTTGAAATCAAAAAAATGCTTAAAAAAATGGAATCAAGAGAATTGGACTGACGGGGGGAAATTGGATGGTTTTCAGGTTGAATCAGGCGCTAACGTCCTGTATCGTAGGTGATGGTAAAAGTAATACCTGTAGTTTATATTTCAAAGTAAATTCTAAAAGAAAAAGGTGGATTTCGCATTTTTGAATTCTACTTTCGTGTTAAGACGCTGATTTTCAATCTTTCAAAAAGAATAAAAATTTAATCCACACCTTATTAAGGTTGGAATGATTTTTTGTTCAAATAAATTGTAATGCTTGTAAAAATACATCCGGAACATCCGCAGCAAAGGCTTATCCGCACAGTGGTGGAGTGCCTTCGCGACGGCGGAATCATCATTTATCCCACTGATACAGTCTATGGTTTCGGATGTGATATCTATAATCAGAAAGCTGTTGAAAGGATTTGCAGAATAAAAGGAATAGATCCTGCAAAAGCACAATTCTCATTTGTGTGCGATGATTTAAGTCACTTGAGCAATTACACAAAAAGTATTTCCACTCCCCAATACAGAATTTTAAAACATTACATCCCGGGGCCGTTTACTTTTATTTTGCAGGCCAGT
The DNA here is from genome assembly GCA_031425315.1 of Chitinophagales bacterium. Taxonomy (GTDB): domain Bacteria; phylum Bacteroidota; class Bacteroidia; order Chitinophagales; family Chitinophagaceae; genus Pollutibacter. Next base: position 79,607 of record JANPJC010000043.1, on the reverse strand, counting down.
AAGGAGGTGCCTAAAATTTTAAAAAGCAAAAAAAATACAATTGGATTAAGGGTGCCTGATCATCCAATTGCATCTTCGATTATTCAGGAGCTTGGCCATCCCATTTTAAGTTCTTCCTTACCTGGCGAAATGGTGGAAGAATATACTGATCCTGAACTCATAGCTGAAAAATTTAAAAAGTTGGTGGATATAGTTATTGATGGGGGTACAGGTGGAATGGAATATTCGACAATTCTGGATTTAACCTCGGAAGAGCCGGTTATTCTCAGGCAAGGTGCCGGGGTTTATGAGCAATAACAAATCCGGATGCAGACGCATCCGGACAAACTACAAACATGACAGTTCAAATTACCAACGATAAGAGTTATTTCTGTAGCGATGCATATCTCTGTTCATCGCTTTCCATTCACGCTCTATTCTTAATCTTTCTGCGCGACTGATACGTCCATCATTGTATCTGGAGCGACGGATATCTTTTTTCAATGCATGCCGCTTTTTATTGAGACGATGTTGGTCGGCTTTACAAATTTTTCCATGATTGTAACCATAATTGCGGTCTCTATCGCGGTGGCCTCTATAATCTTTCTGCGCATAAGCCGAAGAAAATAACAGTGTTATCGCAAACACCATAGCAAGTGCAAATTTTGTTTTCATTTTCAAATAATTAGTACTGTAAAAAAATACTTACACAATATGGACTGCGATAACGCAGGGAAGTTTAAGGTATTTGTGGCTTTAGCATTTCTTTCAGAATTTCAAAGCCGGGATGGCGTTCGGGTCTTCGGGAAAACATCGGAAGGATTTTCTGTGGATAGGACTTAATCCATTCAGCGTTATGGCGGTGCGATGAGCTTCTGTCGCGTAGCCCTTATTGCTTTCCCATTTGTACAATGGAAATTGGCGATGCATTTCGAGCATGTAGTCGTCCCTGTAAGTTTTGGCGAGGATGCTGGCTGCTGCTATTGAAGCGTAAATGCCATCACCTTTTATAATGGTACGATGTGGAATTCTGTTATAAGGAATAAAATGATTACCATCAACTATAATCAACTGAGGATGATGGGTAAGTTGATCGAGTGCAAGATGCATCGCTTTAAATGATGCCTTGAAAATATTTATGCGGTCAATTTCTTCGTGATCTACCTGTGCAACTGCCCATGCAATTGCATTTTGCTGAATGACAACACGCAGTTCATAACGATCTTTTTCGCATAGCTGTTTTGAATCATTAAGAACAGGATTTGAAAAGTGTGTGGGAAGAATTACAGCCGCTGCAAATACCGGTCCCGCCAAACAACCTCTGCCTGCTTCATCACATCCGGCCTCAATCAGTTCGTTCTGAAAATATGGTTTAAGCATGGCACGTATTCTTTCTATAAAAATCGATCAAATATACTGTAAGCAGCGCTGCTGTAATACCTTTGCAATGATCATGAACGAAAAAATTTATCAACAGAAAAATACACAGGTAGGGTGGTGGCTGATCATCGGCGTTTTTATGATAATGATTCAGGTGGTATTGGGAGGTATTACCCGCTTAACAGGCTCCGGACTGTCCATCACCGAGTGGGAACCATTAATTAAAGGAATCCTTCCTCCAACAAATAACACACAATGGCAGGCTGCATTTGATAAGTATAAACAAATTGGCCAATTTAAACATATAAACTTTGATTATTCAATTGATGATTTCAAATTTATTTTTTTCTGGGAGTGGTTTCATCGCCTGTGGGCACGTTTGATTGGTATTGTTTTTATCATTCCATTCTTTTATTTCATATACAAGCGAAAAATTAACAGGGAGATGGTAATACCCATGGTTATTTTATTTCTATTGGGAATATTACAGGCTGCAATTGGATGGATAATGGTTCAAAGCGGACTTAATGTAAATGACGTCAGGGTTAATCATATCCGGCTCTCCATTCATTTCATTGCCGCATTTTTTTTACTCTGTTATACTTTTTGGTTTGCATTGTCTCTCATGGTACCAGCAGGTCGGCGTATTTCAAATGTATTTATCTCCAGGCTAACTATTTTACTATTGTGTATAATAGGTGTCCAGTTAATGTATGGTGCGTTTATGGCCGGTCTTAAAGCGGGTGCTGCTGCTGCAACATGGCCAACAATTAATGGCGAATGGTGGCCTGCGGGCATTGGTCAACAGGATGGAATTATAAATCTTGTCAGCAATCCAATTGCTGTTCAGTTTATTCACCGCTTGTTGGCTTATCTGCTTGTATTATTTATAATTTACTGGTATACACAAATCTCCCGTGTTCAATCAAAAGAATGGTTGAGCAAAGCAAAAAAGTTTCCGGTATTGTTAGTGATTGCGCAGGTTATTTTAGGAATAATTACTGTGTTGCAATCGCCCGTTCCTTCAAATTTATTATGGTGGGGCGTAATGCATCAGTTTGTAGCCATGTTATTGGTATTGTCGTTATTTGTTCCGCTGTACCTTGTTACTAAAAAATCAGCAGCGTGATGTAAGGAATTTTCACTTTAATTTAACCTGCAGATCACTAAGTAAACATGGGTGTTGTAGTGGTATGTGCAAGCAGTTACGGATATCTGTATATATGAGGCATGAATGGCTTAACTTCTGATGATATTATTACTATCTTGTTAAGCGTTTACCGTATGTAAGCTCATTTCAGGGCAATCCATGATCAGCAAAACATTTCTTAAAGGCTTTTACTTTTCATTTCCGGTGCAGCTTTTTTTGTTGCACTTCAGGAAATACCAGATTCTGTTGTTATTCTGGATCATATTGTTTGCAACAGTGAAAGGCGGTTTTTTAAAGACTTTTGGTGCTGACTCCCTTTTCCTGGGACCAGAATACCTTGGTGATGTTAACGCAGTGAGTATGGTGCTGGTTGGCATAGGGCTCGGGATTTTTATCATGAGCTGGAACATCACCACTTTTATTTTACACAGTAAACATTTTAAGTTCCTGGCCACCACTACTAAACCTTTTCTCAAATACTTTATTAATAATGCAGTAATTCCTATTTTATTTGTACTGTACTATACAATTCAGTCAATAGAGTTTTACCACACCCGTGAATTGCTTAATGCTATCGATATTGTATTTCTCCTAAGTGGATTTTTTTCTGGCTTGCTGTTGACTTTAATAGTTTCTCTATTTTATTTTTTTGGTGCAGAGAAAACTATGCTCAGAAAAATGGAACCTGTTATTTCAGCACCCCATTTGTATGCTGGTCAGTTTGGATTGGGAGGCAGTCATCATCACGAAAAAGGCTTGATTCATGTTGAATGGTTTTTTAATACGCGGTTTAAACTTAAAAAACCCCGGGAGATAGCGCACTACTCACAGGAGTTTATCATCACTATTTTCAAGCGTCATCATTTCTCCGCTGTTATCTCTATCATCCTGGCGTTTATTTTTTTGGCAGCATTAGGAATGTTTCAGGATTATAGTGTTTTCAAAATACCTGCAGCGGCCGCCATATTGTTATTGTTTTCAGTTTTAATTGCCGCATCGGGCGCATTGGTGTATTGGCTGAAGAGCTGGTCGTTTGTTGTTCTGATTATTTCAGTGCTGATTTTTGATCTGATGTTACATCTTGATTGGGTGGATCCCCGAAATAAGGCATATGGCCTTAATTATTCCAACATTCAGGACCGACCCGTATACTCACGGGCATCAATACTTGATTTGTGTTCTGTTGATCAAATGCAAAATGATAAAGACGGAATGATTGAGATATTGAATAACTGGAAGGCTAAACAGAAAGATCCCAATCCGGTAATGTATATGATCAGTGTAAGTGGTGGAGGAACCAGATCAGCAAATTTTACAATGAATGTTTTGCAGCGACTCGATAGCATGATGAACGGGGAGTTGCTTGATAAAACATTTTTAATAACCGGTGCATCGGGCGGTATGTTAGGAGCCGCCTATTATCGTGAGTTATTCAGATTGCGAAAAAAGGGAAAGGCGATAAAATTAACTGATAACCGTTATATCGAGTATGTTTCAAAAGATCTGCTGAATCCATTATTTTCTTCAATGGTAACCCGCGATATTTTTGCCCCTGCACAAAAATTTTCTGTCGGCGACCAGGAATATATTAAAGACCGGGCTTATGCTTTCGAAATGCAGCTGAACGAAAACACTGGTGGAATTTTGGATCATCAGTTGAAAGACTATATTGAAGATGAGTACAAAGCGCGAATCCCGCTGATATTATTTAACGCCACAAATTCAGCAGACGGTAGAAAAATGATGATTTCCAGTCAGCCTGTAAGTTTTATGATGCGTAACTGGCCTGATACTTCAAGTGGTGTTTTAGGCGAACCGGATGGTGTTGATTTCTGCAGCTTTTTTAAAAAACAGGATCCATACAATTTAAAGTTATTGTCAGCGCTCAGAATTAACGCCACTTTCCCATATGTTTTGCCCAATGTATGGTTGCCATCTAACCCGGTAGTTGATGTGATGGATGCTGGAGTAAGGGATAATTATGGGCAGGAAACAATGATTCGTTTTTTACAGGTATTTAACGACTGGTTAAAAGATAATACATCGGGTGTTGTATACATTCAAATCAGGGATAGAAAGCCGGGTGATTGGGAAGATCAAAACAAGAGTTCAGGCATTACTGATTTGTTGATTAAACCCATCACAGCCATTCAGTTGAACTGGATGAAGCTGCAGGATTATTATCAGGAAGAATTGGTAAGCCTTGGCAATGATAGATTTCAGTTCCCTTTTGAGAAAATAAACTTTGCATATGTTCCATCTCAGATGAGCAAGGCCGCAGCACTCAATTTTCATCTCACCACTAAAGAAAAGCAGGATATTAGAGATGCCCTCAGGTCTCAATCAAATAACTCAGGATTTGTTAGAATTGGCAGGTTGATACTGCAGCAGGAATCAAATAAAATTCAGGATACATCTCCGTTGATTAATAATCCGGAAACTAATTTAAGAAAGCCATAGGCCTTGGCTGAATCAAAAGAAATGCATCTCTGATGATTCTGATATCAAATCTTGCAGAAGTCTCTGATGGATCGCCATCTATATGTAATGGAGCTTTTTCAGGATTTTCTATAGATATTACATCCGTTTGTGTATATACAATCCCGCGATCCTCAAATATGTTTTCTTTAATATCTCCGAACTTTATTTGTTGAATAATTGAAATCAATAACTGGAATTTATTCATTTTTTGAACTATCACTACATCCAGTAAACCATCATTTAATTTTGCCTTTGGTGCAATGGTAAACTGGTTGCCGAATTGATTACTGTTGGCTATGCTTATAAAATATGCTTCTGTTAAAAGATACCTGTTATGGAAATGAACCTTGAAAGTATATGGATCAGCGGAGAAAAAATTTTTCACAACAATTTTAAGGTAAGTCATTAAGCCCCTCTTGCCTGCAACAGCAAATTGTTGGGCTACTTTGGCGTCGAAACCTATACCGCTCAGCATACATGAATAATGATTATTGATAGTGAACGCATCAATTAATGACGAATACCCATCAACAATAATTTTCACCGCTTTCCTGGGATCATCTGAAATACCTGCAGCAAAAGCCAGTCCATTGCCGCTACCTGCCGGTATGATACCAAATTTTGCATTGGTATGCCTTAACGCTGCCGATACACTGCTGATAGTGCCGTCGCCTCCAATTACCACTACGTCGGTAATTTCATCACTTAAAATTCTTTTTTCAAGATCAGGGTAAGACCCTTGTGCATTCGTATCTAAAAATTCATATTCAACACCGGAAGTATTCATCTCTTCCTGAATAATTTTTTTTAAATGTAATTTGCCAGTGGTGCCTGAAACAGGATTTGATAGAAAAGCTATCTTTCTTTTCATTCTTAAAGATTAGGTTAGGCCTTTATAATTCTGCGGGCTGAGAATTACCACTGAATATTTCTTACCATCTTAATAGCGCACTCGCCCAGGTAAAGCCGCTTCCAAACGCTGCCAAACAAACAAGATCGCCTTCTTTGATTTTTCCTTCCTGCCATGCTTCACACAGCGCCAATGGAACCGAAGCAGCAGTTGTATTTCCATATCGCTGTATATTATTGTACACCTGGTCGTCTGTAAGTTTTAATTGGTGTTGTACAAACTGGGAGATGCGCAGATTTGCCTGGTGAGGAATCAACATCGTAATGTCGGTGGTAGAAAGTTGATTGGCATCCAGTGCTTCCCTTATTACTTCCGGAAATTTAACTACCGCCTTCTTGAAAACAGATGGGCCATCCATAAAAGGATACAATTGCGCCTGATCAATCATGTCATGGCTCATAAACATTTCCCCAACTTCTGCGTCATTAAAATTGGCTAGTTTGTGGTCAAGCCAGTGGTTGGCGTGAGTGCCCGGATTGTACATGGCGAGAATTTCTGCACTTTCCCCATCGCTATGTAGATGAGTGCTGAGTATCCCTCTTGCCGGATCTTCTGTAGGTTGAAGTACTACCGCCCCTGCTCCATCACCAAAGATCACACTCACATTTCGGCCACGGGTGCTGAAGTCAAGACCAAAAGAATGTTTTTCACTACCAATAACAAGTATGTTTTTATACATACCGGTTTTTATAAACTGATCAGCTACACTCAATGCGTACACGAAACCGCTACATTGATTTCGTACATCCAATGCACCTACTTCTTTCATTTTAAGCGCCCTCTGCACCAGTACGCCGCAGCCCGGGAAATAATAATCGGGGCTCAGTGTGGCAAAAACAACAAAGTCAATATCCTGAGGAGTAACTCCAGCCCTTTGCATAGCAATTTTCGCTGCTTCAACGCCCATCGTGGTGGTCGTTTCATCTGTCCGGTGAGCGTAACGCCTTTCTTTGATGCCAGTCCTTTCCACTATCCATTCATCATTGGTCTCCATATATTTTTTAAGGTCGTTATTGGTCACTACCTGTTCAGGTACATACATGCCTATACCGGCAATAATTGATCTTTTCATACTTTGGCAATAATTGATATAAACTTGGGAAATTAGGTAAAATCAGTAAATACGTACGAAATGAAACTGTTTCAAACGCAACTATCGGACTGACTCAACCAATGGTATATGTAATATCTCTTTTGTGAAATTGAACATTTCTCTTTTTACACCCGACACATCTTTAGATTTTAATGGTGAAGCGAGCACATGCGCTCCGGCATCAGGCATTGCAACAGCTCTTTTTAATGAATCGGGGGTTGATATCTGGTCGAACATTTCTTTCATTGCAGATACTTTGACCTGCGGATCCTGATGTAATTCATCTTTATAATAATAAAGCATGAGTAACGGTTGACTGATTTTAGCGAAAGTTTCTTCCGTCATTGTTGTTTCCAACATCTCCTGCAATGCCACAACGCCTTCAAGCCTGTACTTACTGTACCAGAACCGGTTTGTGCTTTCAGCGGGCGTCTTGTCCACATAGTAATCGCCGTCCATAATCACTTTAGCCACTTGTAACCCCCAATGATTGTTTGCAACAAATGCTGCGGGGTCGTTGATGGCTATGTTTGGCGACATCAGCAATAATGCAGCAATGTCATCAGGATAAGTTGCGGCCAATTGCAATGCATTGGTGCCTCCGGTAGAAGTAGCCATTAAAATAACCTTCTTGCCCAGTCTTTTGCCTGTGGCAAGCGCTTCCTTTGCACTTTCCCAATAACTGTCGGCAGTAAGATTAATCATCGCGTCCGGAGTATCCAGGCCATGTTCGGAGAGTCTTGCCAGATAAAGGTTACATCCAAAAGCCTTTGCATATTCGCGATGAACAGGATCTCCTTCCATAGGAGAAGCGGAAAAACCGTGCAAATAAACGATTGCATACTCGGTTTGGTTTTTCAGGGATGCATTATACCATATAATTTTCGATTCATTATCAGGCTTTACCGGATGGGCTGCTTCTTTAGCAGAAATATATTTTTCTAATAAATCAGCACTATCAGGCAAAGCAGGCATTTCGGTGGAGTAAACAGGAGTCTCCGGGCGTGGACCAAAAAGATAAACAATGGTTAAAACAGCAAGAATGGAAAGGATGACTCTAAAAATTTTCATGCAGCTGTTTTTATATTTATAAAATTAAGCCGAAATTTACTTGCAGATTGGAACTAGGGACCAACACGTTGCAAGAATATTGATTTTTTCAGGTATTGTGCTGACTGTCATAGGAGTTATATGATATTTTTTCGCTGATAAATTAACATGGCTGGGCAGTTACCAGGGGATATAAGGGTTGAAAAGGATAATTTTAAGTTTTATTTTCCGTTTACCACCCTGATTTGAGCTAGCTTACTCTTCTCACTATTGCTCCATTCGATTAAGAAGTTTTTGTGAATTCGGTATTCAACCGTTTTTACATTTGCCCCGCACGCAGGATTGTAGTACTTTTGCAAACTGAAAAATCCGGCCCCTGCCGACTTTAATCATCAAATATGCAAATCAGAAATATTGCGATAATCGCACACGTTGACCATGGAAAGACCACCCTGGTAGATAAGATTCTTCACGCTACAAAAGTGTTCAGGGATAACCAGGAAACTGGTGACCTCATCATGGATAGCAATGACCTTGAAAAGGAAAGGGGAATTACCATTTTCAGTAAAAATGCTTCGGTAGTTTATAATGATGTAAAGATCAATGTGATCGATACTCCAGGTCACGCCGATTTTGGTGGCGAAGTGGAAAGGGTATTGAAAATGGCCGATGGCGTAATTCTTCTTGTGGATGCATTTGAAGGACCAATGCCGCAAACCAGGTTTGTTCTGCAAAAAGCGCTACAACTTAATCTTCATCCCATCGTAGTGATAAACAAGGTCGACAAACCTAATTGCCGTCCTGATGAAGTTCATGACGCAATATTTGAGCTATTCTTTAATCTGGATGCTACAGAAGAACAGTTGAATTTTCCAACATTCTATGGCTCAGGCAAGAATGGTTGGTTTAATGATAGTCTTACACAGGTGGAGGGTATTACTCCTTTGCTGGATGGCATCTTAAAATATGTTCCGGAGCCAAATGTTTCAGAAGGAACATTGCAGATGCAGATTACATCATTGGATTATTCTTCATTTCTCGGAAGGATTGCAGTTGGGAAAGTGCAGAGAGGAACTATTAAAGAAAATCAGTCTATTGCGCTATTACAGGCTGATGGAACCGTAAAACGACAAAAAGTAAAAGAACTCTACGTATTTGAGGGAATGGGAAAGCGCAGGGTTACAGAAGTACTTGCCGGCGACCTTTGTGCTGTGGTTGGTCTTGAAGATTTTAATATCGGTGACACTATCTGCGATCCTGAAAATCAGGAGGCGCTTCCTGTAATCAGCGTAGATGAGCCAACGATGAGTATGATGTTTTCGATTAACAACTCGCCGTTCTTTGGGCGTGATGGTAAATTTGTGACCTCAAGACATTTACGCGACAGGTTAATGAAGGAAACCGAAAAAAACCTGGCATTACGCGTTGAAGATACTGACAGTGCAGACAGCTTCCTGGTATTTGGCCGTGGCATTTTGCATTTGGGTATTTTAGTTGAAACCATGCGTCGCGAAGGGTATGAACTTACCGTAGGCAATCCCCAGGTATTGGTTAAAGAAGTTGAAGGTAAAAGACATGAACCATATGAGGTGTTGGTTGTAGATGTACCAAGTGAGTTTAGCGGTAAGGTAATTGACCTTGTTACACAACGTAAGGGAGAAATGCTGGTGATGGAATCGAAAGGTGAAATGCAGCATCTTGAATTTGAAATACCTTCAAGAGGGCTGATTGGATTGCGTAGCAATATGCTAACCAATACGGCAGGCGAAGCTGTAATGGCTCATCGGTTCCTGGAATACAAACCCTGGAAAGGTCCGATCCCCGGGAGAAACAGTGGAGTGCTATTATCTAAAAACCAGGAAAAAACTACAGGATATTCAATCGATAAATTACAGGATAGGGGAACATTCTTTGTTGATCCGGGTGAAGAAGTTTACACCGGGCAAATTATTGCAGAGCACATCAAGCCGGGTGATCTTGTAGTAAATGCAACTGAACCTAAGAAATTGACCAACCATCGTGCAAGTGGAAGTGATGATGCATCCCGCATTGCTCCTAAAACATTGATGACTTTGGAAGAGTGTATGGAATATATCCAACAGGATGAGTGTATCGAAGTAACACCAAAGAATATCAGGATGCGCAAAGTAGTTCTTGATGAAACTGAAAGAAACAGGTTAGCGAAGCAAATGAAAACAGAAGCGGTTTAATATAGCTGTCGGGATAAATAAATATGTTAAACTGCCGGTCACCTGTAAATGGCCGGCAGTTTCGTTTTATAGCGATCCTACTCCTCTTTATCGTATTCGTCATGCATGGAAGCGGTTAATTGATATACGGGTCGTATGAAATAACTGGCCGCTGAAATAACCGGTTCCAGCGCTTCAAGGTTTAAGGTATTTTTGATCTTTTTAATTCTTTGAAGTTCGTCGTTAAACTCATCTGCTTTCTTATTAATTGAATTAATGGATGTATCATCTCCTGCATTATTGGCATTATGAATATCCAAAAAATTGTCAACAAGGCCCTCTCCGTTTAAACCTGAAAGTCCATTTTTTGTTAACTCTAATTGCTCGGCTGTGAGTGTTGCAGAAGTTAATTGTTTCAACAGCCTTGTTGCTTCGTCTAAGGCAAGTATCAGTTTATTCATTGTCGTCGTATTTGTTAATTTAATAAGAACCAATGAGGTTAGTAACCGATCACATAACTTTGCTTAAATATAGCTGTTAAATGAAAAAATTGTTCCTGGTAATCGTTTTAAGCTTTAGTCTCGCATTTTCACTTGATGCAGCGGCGCAATGTTCAATCTGTACGAAAACAGCGCAACAGATGGGACATAAACCGGCAAAAGGATTAAACAGCGGAATAATTTACCTGATGATCGCTCCTCTGGCCATTATGGGATTCGTTGGATTCAGGTGGTGGAGGAACAACAGCCAGGATTAACTAACCTTTCATATTCCTGTTTTGCTCTTTTAATATTTTTATAAATTCTTCTTTGTACATTGCTCCTACGGGGATATCAATACTTGTTATACGTGCATAATTACCTTCAACAAATTGCAGATGTTCCAATGAAATAACATAAGATTTATGAACGCGGACAAACATCCCGGCGGGCAACTGATCAATTAGGTTTTTTAATGTGTCGTTGAGTAATAGTATTTCCGTTTTTAAAAACAGTTTTACATAATCACCAGTCGCTTCAAGGTATAAAATTTCATTGACACTCACCTTTCTTAACTTTTTATCAACTTTAAAAAAGAGGTAAGGACTAACGAATGAAGCTTTTTCATTCATCGTCATTTTTAGGAGTAACATCGACTTGTTTACAGCCTTCATAAAACGATCAAAGGAAAAAGGTTTTACAAGATAATCCGCCGCATTGAGCTCAAACCCATCAACAGCATATTCCGGATAAGCGGTTGTAAATACCACCAGCGGTGGATGGGTTAGTGATTTTAATAAATTGATACCAGACAATGCCGGCATATTGATATCAAGGAATAACAGGTCGCATTGATGAACGTTTAGAGCTGCCTGTGTTTCAAATGCATTATGACAGGTGGCCATCAGCGATAGTAGTGGATGATCCTGAATGTATGTTTCGAGAATTTTTCGGGCTAACGGCTCGTCATCTGCAATTATACATTGTATGGTTTTCATGAGACCTTTATTTCAAGCTTAACTTCAAACTCATATTCATTTTCGTTTATTTCAAGGATGTGTTTATCGGGATAGAGCAGGCTTAATCTTCGCTTTACATTTTCAAGGCCGATGCCCTCGTTGTTTTTAAATTGTTCTTCCACCACCTTTCCTTTTTTATTATTAACATGAAATAAAATCTGCTTATTCAGGATGTGTAACTGAATGTTAATACTGATCATTTTGTCACCTTCCTGAATGCCGTGCTTAAATGCATTTTCGATAAAACTGATAAACAACAGTGGAGCAATGGCATAATATTCTGTGTCCCCGTAAATATCGAATTGAATGTCAGTATTATCTTCTGCTCTTAGCTTCATCAAACCTATATAATTTTTCAACATTGCAATTTCCTGGTCGAGCGTAACTGTAGCTGATTTTGAATCGTAAATAAAATATCGCATGAGCCCCGAAAGTTGAAGAATTGAAGCCGGCAATACCGGGTTATTTTGCAGCGATAATGCATATAGTCCATTTAAGGTGTTGAAGAAAAAATGAGGATTGATTTGCGTTTTTAAACCTCGTAACTCAAAATCCATTTTTTCTTTTTCTGCTTCAAGTAATTTTCGCTGGAGATCATTTAATTGAAACCATGACTCGGATAATTTAAGCAAGGTGCTCAACGCAATGTAAGTGATTATGATACCAGCAACCTGTTGCCATGATAAATAAGAGATGAAATAGAATCCTGGAAAAAGAATTGCAGACCAACTGTTAAAAAACATTACATTCAACCATGATAAAATCAATCCCAGTAATGCATTAAAAAGAAAATATAAAATCCATTTCCCGTTTTTTCCTGTTCCCGGCAATATTATGCGAATGCTCAAATACACAGCTGGTATTAAAAACAAGTGAAAGAGAAAACAATATAGATAGTCAATTTTTGAGAATGAAGATTCGTATCCAAAAAAATTCAAGAGTATATAATAACTAACAAGCCAGAAGAGCAGGTGTAAACCTGCCCTGGCCTTCTTTTGTAAAAAAGGTTTAATGAGCATTCCAGCTAGTTCATTTTTATGAATGAATAATTATTCTTGCTACTAAACAACTCATCATTGTTTCCATATTTGCCAATAAGTTTATCGAGCTCATTTGAGTCGGCTGTAATTAAGAAGTTATCATATAGTCTGTCAAAGGCATAACTAGTTTTTAACTGCCCATTTAATATAAGATCTTTTATTTTATCTCCATCGAAGAATTGAAGTTGTAGTTGGCTGCTATTTACAAATGTTAACCTGCCAAACGAATACGTACTCATAATTCCCTCGGTTCCAAAAGTATTAAAACGGCTTTCCGGGACATTCTGATCATTAATTATGTGAGTATCGATAGTTGAAGTTTTTGTATAGATAATTGGAGCCAGTTGAAAGAAATATGATTTACTCTTTAGTGTCATCTGCATATGAAAATAATAAGTATAAGTTGTATCAGAAAAAGAGAGGATATAAGATTTATGGTATGCGTTTATTGAATCCTGGATATCTTTTTTTGATTTCTTTTCTTTTGCTCCGGTGTCCATTATCTTCTGAGAAGAAAGTGGCGATTTTGAATACTCGGTGATGTTTATGTTATGCGCGCCCGCTTTCCAATTTCCTTCAAGTCTGCTGTCCCTGAAATATTTGTCTGGCGTGATAAATGGTTGGAAGACATTTAAACAACTATTTAGCATTAGTAACATTATAAATGCTATTGTAAAGGCAATTGCTTTCATAAATTATTTTTTAGTTATTCTCCTGTATGTATGGCTATTATCATTTTCGTAAAATCCCTGATCGGAGGAATATTTTAGGATATGTTTTTGAAGTTCCTCTGTGGATGCGAGGATGAGTGAACCTCCTTCTCGCTCAATAGTTGCAATGCGAATTTTTTTTTGTTCTATCTGCTCTTTTAAACGGGTATCACTTACTCTTTGTAAAAATAATTTCTCGCCTGTTTGAAAGGAATCAACTCTGTATACTGAATGTTGCCGAAGAAAAAGATTGCTATACAGCGGACTTAATCTTTGTTCTGAAGAATTTGGCACCGGAAATCGGTCAAGAAAATAATGATCTCCGATTTTTATTAAAAGAGCGATATCGTTTGATGTCTCGGTATTCTTATCGGTTATTTCGCGTACCAGTATAATTTTCTCCTTAAATGCTGATAGTGGTTTGGGCAGGGTGTTGGTTTCCGGGAGTTTCGTGAATAAAAGCGTTTTGTCTTCAAATCGCCAGGTACCTAAGATTTTTTCATTCCAAACCAGGTCTTCCGGCTGATAAATCGGGTAAAAGGTATTAAGGCAACCACCCAGCGTAATGGAGATGGCCACCATCCAGCATATCAATTTTCTTTTCATAATTGTCGTTTGCTGGTAAAACTACCCGTACCTGGGCGTTGGATTTAATTTTTTCGGCAAACGCTGAAATTTACCGGTTGAACGTGAAGCAGCACACATTTTTATGCGGGTTCGTCTGTTTTAAACTGACATTGCTGCCACAAAGCCTTCGATTGTTAAATTGAAATCTGATCGATCCACCTGACTTTAAATGTTGGGGTTAAACAAACGTTATTTTTGGTTAAACGTTTTAGTATTGGATTTTTGCGAAGAGAAAGGGCCATATAATTAGAAATACTTTAATTATGGCCTAACAAATGAAAGGAATGAGCAGCTTTTAGTAGGAAAATTAAAAAAATCTTTAGAAAATTAATTGGAATGAGAATTTTACAATTATATTCGTGTTGCCATAAAAAAAAGCCACGCCGTAGAAACGGAGTGACCTCAACGATTGCTTGCCATATGAAATTCTTCGTAATATCTTTGTGCTGATTACTCAGCCTTTTCTTTAGTTTGAACGACCTTTTCGATTATCTTGCCAACTTCCTCAACGATTGCCTGCTGTATGTTTGCCTTTCTTTGATAGATCGAAAGTAGGTCGTATTCTTCGGCCATTCAAACCAACTTATTGCAGAAATCATTACCTCAAAAGAGGTTGTGATTTTCTGTAAGCCTTATTGGTACTGCTTTCCAGAAAAATATTGTAATGATGCCCAACCGTTCAAACGACATATTATTTCAATTGGTGGAATCCCTTGAAAAGTCAGAGAAGCGCCATTTTAAACTATATATCACCAGAAGTTCAGGTAAACAGGACCTAAAAATCATTCAACTGTTTGATGCTTTGGATAAACTTCCGGAGTATGATGAGAAACAATTGCTGAAGAAACTTTCTGGTGTAACAAAGCCCCAACTGAATAATTTAAAAACGCATTTATACAAACAGTTACTTGCGAGTTTAAGATTATTGAAAACTTCTGAGAATACCGACCTGCAATTGAGTGAACTGCTTGATCATGCGCGTGTGCTATATAATAAAGGTCTCAAGATTCAGGCGCTGAAAATTTTAGAGAAGGCAAAAGAGATGGCGAAGGCCAATCACAAATTCAATTATCTCGCACAGGTAATTTCTTTAGAGAAAAAAATTGAAACTCTTCATATTACCCGAAGCTCTCTTGAAAAAACCGAAAAACTTGCTAACGAAGCATTGATGATTAGTGGGCATATAGATAGGGTGGTAAAACTTTCAAATCTCGCGTTATTACTTTATCGCTGGTATGTACAAAACGGGCATTCGAGAAATGAGCAGGATGAAAAAAGAATAAAAGAATTTTTTACAAAACATCTCCCACCAAATCCTGAAACCATAACCGACTTTTACGAGCTACTTTATCTCTACCAAAGTTATTGCTGGTACGCTTATATACGCCAGGACTTCCTGATGTATTATCGCTATAGCCGCAAATGGATTGTGTTGTACCGGATTGAACCTTTAATGGTAACTGTTGAGCCAGGCCATTATATAAAAGGAATGCATAATCTTTTAAATGCGCACTTTGTACTGCGCGACTTTAAAGGGTTTGAAGAAACTTTGGGGAGATTCGAAGCTTTTTCAAAAGATCCCGAAGCGTTGCAACACGATAATTTCCGATCACATACTGCTGTGTATATTGACGGTGCAAAAATTAATTTCCACCTGATGCGGGGTACATTTAAAGAAGGCCTTCAACTGGTACCACAGATAGAAAGAAACCTTGAGGAATACAAACTGTTTCTCGATACGCACAGAATATTAGTGTTCAATTACAAAATTGCAACGCTGTATTTTGGTAATGGTAGTTATGAAACATCTATTGACTATCTGCAAAAAATTATCAACGGTCCCGGCGACCTCCGTAACGATTTGCAATGTTATGCCCGTTTGTTACACCTGCTTGCACATTACGAAATGGGCAATGATGATATTATTGACTCATTGATAAAATCAGTGTTTCGCTTTATGGCCAAGATGAAAAATCTTACTGTTGTGGAAGAAGAGATTTTCCGGTTCTTAAAACATTCATTTCATATTCCGTCAAAACAGCTTAAACCTGAGTTGGAAAAATTTCTGGCAGTAATCAGGAAATTTGAAAACAACCGTTTCGAAACCCGTGCATTTTCGTACCTCGATATCGTATCGTGGGTGGAAAGTAAGGTGTATGCGAAACCAATGAGTGAAATCATCTATAATAAATACCTCCAGAATAAACACCGGACAGCGTTAAAAAAGTCAGCATGAGGCGTTCCCAGAGTCATCGCCTTTGAAGAATTAATATTACAGTTATAATGAAGGGGTATTTACAACCATTCTTCATTTTATATCAATTTTTTTCTGCAAACCATATACATTTAAGATAGGTAACCTGATCAGGCTACTCTAAATCTTATATGTATGAGAAAAATGTTTTTTCTGCCGGCTTTTGTCTTTTTAGTGCAAACAGTTCATGCCCAGCTTGATGCAAGATTATTCAGGCACCCTGATATTTCTCAACAGCAGATCTGCTTTGTATATGGAGGGGATATTTGGATTGTTGCCAAAACAGGCGGCACTGCTTTAAGAATCACTTCATCCACGGGAGAAGAATCATTTCCCCGGTTTTCGCTCGATGGAAAAACAATTGCCTTCACAGCAACTTATGATGGAAACGCGGACGTATACACGATCCCGGTTACTGGCGGAGTACCTTCCCGTTTGACCTGGCATGCAATGCACGACAGAGTGGTGGAATGGCATCCCGATGGGAACAGCATTTTAATTGCGTCCGCAAGGGAAAGCGGCAGCCAGGCTTTCAGGCAATTTTATCTCCTGGATAAAAAAGGAGGGCTTCCCGTCAAACTACCTGTTCCTTATGGTGAATTAGCGAGTTTTTCGCCAGATGGAAATCATCTCGCGTATGTAACCCGTATTACGGAAAATTATCCGTTCAAAAGGTACCGTGGGGGTATGGCATCAGATATTATTGTATTCGATCTGAAAAATAAATCAGCTGAAAATATCACACGTACTCCCGCAACTGAAGGCAAGCCTGCATGGTATAAAAACAGGATTTACTATGTTTCTGATGGTGGTGCAAACAAAAGGAGAAACGTATATGTGTATGATCGCTCAAAAAAATCGCATGAAACATTGAGTTCTTTTGATCGGGAGGATGTGAATTATATGTCTGCAGGAGCAGATGATCTAGTATTTGAAGCCGGGGGTAAACTTTATACAATGAATCTGGCTTCAAATAAATACGCTGAGGTGAAAATTAATGTATTGAGTGATAATGCAGGGATTATGCACCGAACTGTTTCGACTGCAAACCGGGTTACCAGCTTTGATCTATCGCCTGATGCAAAAAGAGCCGTTTTTGAAGCAAGAGGAGAACTTTTTAGTGTACCCGCTGAAAATGGAGTCGTGTTCAATCTGACAAATTCAAGCCGGTATTTTGAAAGGAGTCCTGCATGGTCGCCAAATGGAAAATATATAGCATACTGGAGCGACCAGTCAGGCGAAAATGAAATTTACCTGAGAAACATTCAGACTTCGGCCAGCCCTAAAAAATTAACATCGTTTGAAAAGGGAATGGGATGGAATTTGTATTGGTCGCCTGACAGTAAAAAAATTGCGTTTATTAATGACCGTCAGGAAATCAATGTACTGACAGTTGAATCAGAAACTGTTACGGTAATCGATAAAACAACTCAATTGACTTTCTCTGCATTGCAGGGTTTTGAAATGAGTTGGTCCCCTGATAGCAAATGGTTGGCATACTCAAAAGGTTTAAGTAATCAAAATGAGGCGCTTTTTTTATATCACCTGGAAAAGAAAAAATTATTCCAGGCTACATCAGGTTACTATAATGACAGCCGGCCTGTATTTGATCCTACAGGCAAATATATCTTCTTTGCAACTGACCGAAATTTTTCACCCAGTTATAGCGGCCTTGATGGAACCTGGATTTATCCCAATACCACACAGCTTGCCTATGCAACTGTTGAGCCTGATGTGAAAACACTGATGCCACCTAAAAACGACGAAGTAAAAATAATCGACACATCGTCAAAAGATAATGCCGCAAAGAAGTCGTCCGATACAGCTAAAAAGCTAACACCTCCGATACCTGAGGCTATCATAATGGCCGAAACTTTAGAAAACAGGATGGAGTTAATTCCTGTAACCGCAGGCAATTACGGGCAGATATATGCAGCAGAGGGCAAACTTATATACGTAAGATATCCGAATACCGGTGCGGTTCCGGGGCCTGGGTCCATCTATTTATTTGATATAGAAAAAAAGGAAGAAAAAACTTTATTGGCTGGTGCCGGTGGTTTCGTTGTATCTGCCGATCGTAAATCATTGCTTGCGCGCTCTGGCCCGGGTTTCGGAATTGTAACACTTAATCCTGACCAGCGAATAGAGAAGCCACTACGGATAAGCGAAATGGAGATGGTACTCAGTCCCCGGGATGAATGGAAACAGATTTTTGACGACACATGGCGCAGGTATCGTGATTTTTTCTATGATCCCAATATGCATAAAGTTGATTGGAATGCAATCAGAAAACAATATGGTGCAATGGTTGATGATGCCATAACAAGATGGGACCTTTCTAATATACAAGTGGAAATGATATCTGAATTAAGTGCGGGTCATACCTATGCAGGCGGCGGTGATGTGGAGCAATCTTCATTCAGGATACATGGTTTTCTCGGGATAGACTGGGCGCTGGAAAATGGTGCATATAGAATTAAAAGAATTGTAAGACCGGCGAAATGGGATCATGAGGTTAGGTCGCCATTTGATGGATCAGGTGTGCAGGTAAAGGAAGGTGATTATATACTTGCCGTGAATGGCATTACAATCAATAATGAAAAAGATCCCTACGCTGCATTTGAAGGCCAGGCTGGAAAAACAGTACTCATCACTGTGAATAGTAAGCCTGTTCCTGAAGGAGCAAAAGAAGTGTTGGTCAAAACATTAACACCGTTTGAAGAAAGCAGGTTGAGGCACCTGGAGTGGATTGAAATGAATCGTAAAAAAGTAGATGAGTTATCAGGAGGCCAATTGGGATACATGTATATGCCTAATACCGGTGGTCAGGGACAAACGGAATTAATGCGACAGTTTTATGCGCAGATTGATAAAAAGGGATTTATCATTGACGAACGTTTTAATGCAGGAGGGCAGCTCGCTGATCGGTTTATTGAAATGTTGAACCGACCGGTTTTGTACAACCTCGCCTGGCGTAACGCCGACGTAACTGTATGGCCAAATAAAGGCAATAACGGCCCCAAAGTGATGTTGATCAACGGTTGGGCAGGATCCGGCGGAGATGCCTTTCCATGGGCTTTTCAGCAATTAAAACTGGGACCGATTGTTGGTGAAAGAACACTTGGTATTTTAGTGGGCCCTGCTACCGGTCATACTTTAATTGATGGAGGTTACATCACTGTTCCAGATGCGCGGTTGTATAGCGCTGATGGAAAATGGTTTGCAGAAGGTTATGGTATCAAACCTGAAATTGAAATCTGGGATGATCCGGCTAAATTGGCAAAAGGAGAAGATCCGCAGCTGATCAGAGGAGTCGAAGAAGCAATGAAACTATTACCATCAAGTCCAAGAAAATTATATCCAAGGCCATCATTTGAAGATAGAAGTGCAAAAGGTATCAGAGATTGACGGTGTGCCGATACAACTTCAACACTGCTGCATTGGCTGTTCTTGCTTTCTGGTGAATAAGTGAATGGGTCAATTGGATAATTAACAGCCGTCGTTTGAGTGACGCCATCGTTCGTGAATGAAAAGACAGATACGTAATTTTCATGCAATGTTGTCTGCCAAAAATTAACTGCCCCTTTCGATGGATTAACATGCAAAAGGAATGAGCAAAGCAAAAGCTCATTCCTTTTTTATAAATGTTAAATGTTTTAAAAATACAGGGAACTGATGATTACGAAATATGTAAAATATAAAAGCACGCATCCTGTTAGAAATTCTCCTTTATGTTTTCATTTACCAGATCAACTGCATTAATCTTAGTATCCCTTTGCTTTTCCTGTAATCAGTCAATTCAAAATGAAGAGATTACTCCTGTACCAGTTCAGCACGCCATACCAGCTTCTTATAATTTCAAACCCAAGATCCAGGTTGCTGTTTTGTTGGACGTTAGTAATAGCATGGATGGACTCATTGAACAGGCAAAAGCCCAGCTTTGGAACATGGTTAGTGTATTAGGCAAAGCGAGGTATGGTGAATTAACTCCCGAAATCGAAATTGCTTTGTATGAATATGGCCGTACTACAAATAACGAGAAACTGGGATACGTCAAACAAATCAATTCGTTTACAAGCGACCTTGATGATGTTTCCGAAAATTTGTTTGGATTGAAAACAGATGGTGGCGAAGAGTATTGTGGTCATGTTATTTACAATTCACTCACCGAACTGGAATGGGATTCAGCTATGGCGAATTATAAAGTGATTTTTATCGCTGGCAATGAAGATTTTCTACAGGGCAATGTTGCTTATACAAAGGCGTGTAAAGAAGCAAAGAATAAAGGTGTAATTGTAAACACCATTTATTGTGGTGATCGAATGCAGGGATTAAGTGAACATTGGAATATAGGCGCAGAATGCGGTAATGGCAGTTACACAAATATAAATCCTGATGCGGAGTTAGAAGATATTCCCACACCTTATGATTCTACATTGTTTGCCCTTAATGAACAGCTCAACCAAACTTATATTTCATACGGAACAAAGGGGGCAGAAAAAGCTGCTATGCAGTCACGTTTGGATAAATCTAATTACGAGTTAAACAGATCTTCGGCCGCTAAAAGAGTAACGGTAAAGGGTAAAACAGAACTCTATAAAAATAGTGAATGGGATCTTGTAGATGCAAAAAATGAAGATGATCAAATATTTTCGTCAATTGATTTGAATTCATTGCCGGATTCGCTCAGGACAAAAAGTAAAGTAGAACTTGAGCAAATTGTTGAACTGAATAGAAAAAAAAGAATCGATGTACAAAAGAAAATAGCAACTACTTCCATGCAGAGAGAAACATATCTGAAAGATGAAAAGAGGCAGTCTGCGAAAGGAGTTGCAGAAAAAACGCTTGAAATGGAAGTAGAAAAGATTTTAAGAAACCAGGCTGCAAAGTTTCAGTTGAAAATAGAATAACCTTTCATTGAAAGACTGAGGGTTTACAAATTAACCTACCAATAAACCGTTATCCTTTCTGCATTTTCCCAGCCAGGCGGTGGCGGTGCCTGATCGGCCGGCGGATCTGGATAGCTTAATGTATTGGGATAATAATCAAAACATGCTACAAACTCAGTAGGTCGGAATGAAACAGCTGAGATATTCAAAAGGTATTCTGTGATACTGAAAGGAATCGCAATGACTTTTTTATGGAAGATTGCCTGTGCAGAAAAAAAACCAAGCGCATATTCATTTTTATCTGATGAATTAATAATATTTCCCCTGATAATTGCTGGCAATGGATCCAGTATGTCGCCCGTTCTGTTAGTTTGTTCGGAGTAAACATTCCAGAACTGATAGGCTTCCCTACTCATGGAAATTTGAGAAATATCAAAATAATGACTGCCGTAGGTGAAAATATATGAGTTCCCTACTCCTTGTGAAAGTATCGTATTTCCGTTTATCGATGCGTCTGAAAAGATGTTTAACTCCCCGCCTACATATTTCTGAAAGCAGTATTCAAATTTTATACAACCGATCCCGCAACCTACGCCAGGTGTCTGTCTGCGGGTATAATTTAAAAATTCCCATTTATAGAAATTCTCTTCACCGCCTGGGTCCGTGGTATTAACATACGCTCTCAGGTAGGTTGGATGATCTATACTGAAGTCGTCAATAAATTTAATAGTCACACTGTCCACCGGAACAGGGCTGCGCATTTTCTCCGGGAGCGAAATGTATTTTCGCCCATCCTTCAGTGTTACTTCAACGTGATAAGTGCGACCCGGGACACCAACAAAACTGAGGTCAGTGGTTTGATAATACCCCTCACCGATGTAGGCAGTTGGTGTTGCGTTACCTAGATCATCTCTTATTATCACTACCGCATCTTTTTCCAGGTTTTCTTCGGGAATCTGATTGGCCAGATCAATCAAGCCAGAGTAGGTCACCCTTACACTATATGGCCCGGGATCAGTTGTTATAGCTCCTTCAACGACCAGGATAGGCTTTACAATTCTCAAGTTTAACTGTACTTCTTTGATACAGGATTGTAAAATGAAGACTAATAAAAAAGGAAGAATTCTCATAACACAAGTTACAGGTGACATAAGTCTTTTATCGGCGAAGTAAATTTTTTCTGACTTAACATTTTATTTTAAAAGCGTTCAACTATTTTAAATTGCTATTTATGTAAAACTGAATATTCTAGAAATGATTAAAATGAAGATTATTAATTTTCAGAAGCTACTACTGTTCAAATTGATCCTGTCATTTTATTATAGTGTAAAAACAACTTTCAACGTATCTGCATTTTCCCAACCGGGGGGTGGTGGAACCGGGTCAGCAGGTGGAGAGCCATAACTCAATGAGTTTGGAAAATGTTCAAAGCAAGCTACATATTCAGGGTGAATAAATGAGTTAGCTGAAATAATCAATAAATACTCTGTTATATGAAAAGGATTTATGACAAGCTTTTTATTATACAATGCCCTGGTTGAAAAGTAACCCAGCGCGTAGTCGGCAGGATCATCCGAATTAACAATATTTCCCCTTATTGCTGCCGGCAGGGGATCAAGCAAATCGCCGGTTCTTGTGGTTTGTTCTTTGTAACTGTTCCAAAACTGAAAAGCATTTCTGGTTATTGATACCTGCGTGACATTGAAATATTGAACACCGTAGGTGTAAATGTATGAATTACCAATTCCCTGCCCGAGTATCGAATTGCCATTTACAGACGCATCAGAAAAAAGATTTAATTCATTCTCACTTATTTTCTGCAAACAGAATTCCCATTTTACACACTGGCCACCGCATAAGACTCCGTAAGTTTGCCGTCTTGTATAACTGTAAAACTCCCATTTATAGTAATTTTCCTGATTCACTGGGTCTGAAGTATTTACAAAAGCTCTGAAATATGCTGGATGTTCCAGATTGAAATCAGGAATGAATGAAACATTTATACTGTCTACAGGAACGATCTCATTCATTTTTTCAGGAACCGAAACATATTTTTTCCCATTAGCAAGAATAATTTCGGCCCAGTATGATAGCCCCACCAATCCTATGAATAGTGAATCGGTAGTTTCATAATACCCGTTTCCGATATAGCGGAGTAAAGTACTATCACCATTGCTGCAATGTATAGAAACGGACGCATTCTTTTCTAAAAGTTCATCAGGAATTTGATTAATTAGTTCAATTTGTCCGGAGTAAGTTATCCTGATATTATAAAGTGTCGAATCTGTACTAATGGAACCTTCAACAACCAATTCAGGTAGTGCATTTCTCAACCTTGGATTAATTTCTTTTATACAGGAAGTATAAATGAATGTTGATGATGCTAAAAAAAGAATGATTAGAAATTTCATAGTAATCAAAAATAAAAGTTCCACGTTAACGAAGGAATAATTCCTCCAATAACTGAAAGCTGATAGGCCTTCAATCTGTTGTTTACCTTATTGAAATAAATTGAATATGCATTATCGCGCATATAGACATTGTAAAAAGAAATGTTCCAAACACTATATCTTTTTTGATCTGCAGCTCTTTTTGTAATATACGAAAATCCTATATCCAGTCTATGATATGCCGGTAACCGGTCACGATTTCTTTGCGAATAATTGGTTACAAGAGAACTGTTAAAGGCATAGAATCCATCAGGATATGTGGCTGGTCTTCCAGAAGTGAAAATGAAATTGGCATTAAAGCTCCAGCCCCTGCCAAGATTGAATTTTGTCAATACAGCAAGATTATGTGGTCTGTCTGCATCTGAGGGATAATACTCACCATTATTCACTACTTCGGTAAGAAACGGAGTTTGTACCTGGACCTGCGTTTTGGAATAAGTATAGTTGAATTGACCTGTAAATATTCCTGTAGTTTTTGACAGACTAAATTCTATTCCGTATGCTTTGCTTCTTGCATTTAATAAACCTGTTTCGATTAATGGATTAAGCAGAAGAGTTGCACCATCTTTATACTGTACTACATTGCGGGCAACTTTATAATATGCTTCAATTGCCAATTCATACATTCTATCTTTGAAATTCTTAAATACTCCCACCGCAAATTGATCGCCGATTTGCCGACGGATATAGTTATCACTCAGTTTCCAAAAATCAACAGGTGAAATCGCTGTAGTGTTGGAAATCAAATGCAGAAATTGCTGGCCACGATTATAACTTACTTTAAATGAGAAATCATCATTAACGCCCAATTTTAAAGCTATCCTCGGCTCCAGTCCAGCATAACCTTGAATATTATCATTCTTTCCATATTGTATCGAGTCGGTAATCGCTTCCTTTGTTAAAGGGACACCCTCCTCATATTGATACACCTTTTTGGGGCCCCTGTATTGATAGGCAGCATACCGCAGGCCCCCCTGAATAGAAATCTTACTGGTTATATCAATTTCAGTACTAATAAAAGCAGCCATCTCAGTACCTTGTTCTTTTTCTATACTTCTAAAATTAATATTACTTGATGAGGATGTAGGTTGCTGCGTTCCGGGGGAAATGCCATAAAGAATGTAATCTCCTCCCACCTCGATTTTATTGTGCTCTCCCATTTTGTACTCCATTTGAACTTTCCCCTGGCTATGACTTATTGAAGACTTAAGAGATGATTCATAATCTTTCCTGATACCATTAATGGACGATTCGTATTTGCCTGTATTTGCATTAATCTTTAAACTGAGTTTTTTACTGAGCTCAGATGTGAAATTTAACGACAGTAAATCAGTTTGCCATTCGTATTCTGTTTCCTGATCGAAACGGAATTTGTCATAGCTTCTGTATCCTGTCAGCGATAACCTTGTCGTATTGTTGAACTGGAATTCTGGCTTAAGCAATGCATCATAGAAAAATGCTTTACTATCTCCATAACTGCCTTTGAATTGATTTAAAATCAAATTCGGAAAAGCAGCTCTTACACCACCGGTTATTGCTAATTTATCTTTTATAATCGGCCCGCTTGCATTAAAACGCACACTAACAGGACTGATACCGCCTGAATAATTCATTTTATCTGAAAACCCATTCTTTACCCTCATTGTCAATAGCGAAGAAATTCTGCCACCATATTCCGCCGGCATTCCTCCTTTGTGTAATGTGGCATCCTGGATCATATCCGGACTGATAGCAGTGTAGAAACCCAATAAGTGCGATGTATTAAATAGAGGCGCGCCATCCAACAATACCAGATTCTGATCTGCATTTCCACCGCGAACATTAAATCCCCCAGCAGCCTCGCCAGCATTGGTTACGCCAGGTTGTGTGATCAATGCACGAATCAAATCTGCCTCTCCAAATAATAACGGAGCTCTTTTTATCGACTCTGGATTTAACCGTACGATATTCATTTCTGTTCCCCGCACTTTTGCATTATCTCTGAATGCATTGATTACAATTTCGTCAAGCTTTTCATTTGCCTTTCGCTTTAATGACACATTCAGAAAACGATTGTCATCTTTCAAATGCAATGATTTTGTATAGAATGTAAAGCCAATGGAATTGATTTGAAGCGTGGCTTCCTCCATATAAACATTAATCGAAAAAAAACCACTGTCGTCGGTTACAGTTCCTGATTGACTTTCTCTTATTGTAACGCTTGCACTTGCTAATGGCTGACGGGTATCAAAATCAATAACACGTCCCTTTACAACATAATGGACCTGGCTCGATAACGAAGAACAAATGCTTAAGGATAATATCAATAGAAAGAGCAGTTTGGCAGGCAATCTCATCAATAAAATTTAGTAGAAGTGAAATATAGTCAAATTGTAATAAATCCGGCTATAAAAGTATGACTGGCTATATACTGTTATTAACCGCAAAATCATAGACACCTCACATCATTGATTCGTTGCAGCTGCAGGTCATTTGAATTAAATAGAAACATGAAATGGATGAATTGTATCAGGAATGTAATGCCTTTCTAAATCGATGAATAAATAATTATACTATTCAATTTTATTTTGTAATCCGCCGATCACTACGTTTCCGGTACCATTTTTATCACATGGATAAAGCAGGTCTTTTTTTAGTTTCTGAGGATCTTCA
The DNA here is from genome assembly GCA_031425315.1 of Chitinophagales bacterium. Lineage (GTDB taxonomy): Bacteria > Bacteroidota > Bacteroidia > Chitinophagales > Chitinophagaceae > Pollutibacter. The sequence continues at coordinate 53,255 of JANPJC010000043.1, read as the reverse complement.
AGAATTTTATAGAACGAATCGAGAAAGTCAATTTGAGATTTCTTTGTTTTGTCTGAAAGGTTTTGGCACGAATCAATCAATGCATATATGTCTTTCCTGATTGCCAGAAATTGATCGATAGCAGGCGTATATACTGAAATGTCGTTTACGCAATACCCCCTGAACCTTCTTGTTTTAACTGACTGAAGAAATAAAGCATCAGCAGGTTTTGCATAAGGTGCATCCACCCATCCAGACATGTCAAAATCATATGGCACTGCCACTGGTGATTCACTGCCGGATGAATCATTTACAATCAGTTTAATATTTTGCAGGTATTGAACTGACCAATCTGTATTGCCGATTAAATATTCAAATAATGCCATTCGGTGAAATGCAAGAGAATCTGTTTGAGTGGGCTGCAACTTCATTGTTGGAATAGACTTCTTGTTGTTTCGCCTGGCCATATCATCTTCATCTTCAAGCAATATTGCAAAAATCTGATCTTCATTTTTTTTGCGGCTGTCTTTCAATTTAACTTTTACTAACCTTGCCCTAAAACTTTGAGGTGTAATGAGATTGTACATCTGATAAGCCAACCATTCTTTAATTACATATTCATCGTTGCGACAAGGCATTACAAGTTTTAATTTTTTCTGGCCTGCGAAAATAGAAGTTTCGCGTGCATCGCTTTCAGTAAAATAAAGCATGATTGGTGGGTATATGCAACTACCAAGTTTCCTTCTGAAATTTCCTCTGGTTTTTGCTTCTATAGGAATTGAAAGTTCTGAACTGTCACCGTTTTTGAACTTCAGCGAAAGGGAATGAAGGGATGCGTCATCTCCTCTGTCCCTCATCAGTTTTTTAATATCACCTTCGATTGTAATAGAGAGCATTTCATTACTTTCGAAAAGGTCTGTAATTTTAAATCTGTTTTTCTTTAATTGTTGAGAGTGTTGGAAACCTATGACCCGGTTTTCACTATGGATGAATGTAATGGCCAGAATGGAAATGAAGATAACGTTATAGTAAAGCCATCGATACAATTTTCCCTTATTTAGAAAAAGGAAGTTACACTGATTAATGCAGGAAAAAAACAAAATCACGGGGTGAAAAAACCTGGGGGCGCAAGTTTAAAGGCCGAACTTTGCCGCAGTTTGCGAGGTGTCAGACACTTCGCGCCATGATGAATGTGTGAATTACAGCGAAAGTGTCTGACACCTAAGGTTCGATCCAGGCATTATTTTCTTTGAGCAGATCGATGAGTTCCTGAACTGCGATTTCAGCATCTACGTTTTTTTTCACGACATCTTTCCCTTTGTACAAAGTGATTTTTCCGGGCCCGCTGCCTACATAGCCAAAATCGGCATCAGCCATTTCACCGGGGCCGTTAACAATGCAGCCCATAATAGCAATCTTAATTCCTTTCAGATGATGAGTAACTGAACGGATTTTTGAAGTGGTTTCCTGCAGATCGAAGAGGGTACGTCCACAGCTTGGGCAAGAAATATATTCAGTCTTGGAAATCCGGGTTCTTGTTGCCTGGAGGATAGAGAATGCGGTATTATTTAAAAATTGCTGATTATCATTAACCTCCAGATAAGTTCGTCCGCTTACCCGTTGATTACTCAGCGATGCCGTGTGATTCCACAGCCAAATTCCATCGCCCATTCCATCTAAAAAGAGAGCACCAGCCTCAGCTGAAAACTGGATTAACTGTTCGTCAATTGTTTGATGCCTGCTTTCTACGCATAAAATGATGGGGCAGTTGATTTTTCTTTCCATCAATTCTGCAATAAATCTCCGGATAGCAGCCATTGGATGTACGCCTGATGACTCGACACAAAGAATGATATTACTGTCATTGACAAGTGCCTCAAATAATTGCTCCCACTGATTTGTAAAAGTAATATCTGTTACAACAAAATGTTCGACTTCAATTTTTTCCGTTAATGAAAGATATTCGTCAACCTGAAGGATCGGAAATAATTTATCATTGCCTGCATTTTCCTGCCAGGTTGTATAGTCGGCAATTATTTTCAAAGTACCGGGTAGTGCAATTGTCAGTACATCGTTTCCCGTGTAAATATAATCGGCAGCGCCGTCGCTGATATTCCATTTGTCTGTGCCGGTATCATATTTATAACCGATGCTTTTCAAACTGTCATGGGTGATGGCATTGGTATCTTTATAATCGGCTACCACCACCGGCACATTTTTGCCACCAATGTTTGCCACAGGGTTCGAATTTCTTCGCTGATAGGAGAACGCGGAGTAGGGTAGATGCTCAATTGGGGGTATGCCCGATTCACCGTACGAAAAATCAAACGAACCTGATGACGCCGCAACAGCTGAGGACGACAATTGCTTCTGTGTGCGAAGCGCATATCTTTTTACCAGGTCTTTACAAACCGGGATTTCAAATTCAGGATCTTCAGTAAGCGAAACACGAATGGTGTCGCCTATGCCGTCCTCAAGTAAAGTACCTATACCAATTGCTGATTTAATTCTGCCATCTTCACCATCACCTGCTTCTGTTACTCCCAGGTGTAACGGATAAATTTCTCCGAATTCATCCTGCATGGTTTGTATCAGCATACGATAGGCCTGCACCATTACCTGCGGATTACTGGATTTCATACTTAAAATAATATTGTGATAAGCTTCGTCCCGTGCAATTCTCAAAAACTCCATGGCACTTTCCACCATTCCCATAGGACTATCACCGTACCTGCTCATGATTCTGTCACTCAATGAACCATGGTTGGTACCAATGCGCATTGCTGTGCCGTACTCCTTGCAGATTTTCACAAGCGGTGTAAACCTTTCGCGAATTCTGTCTATTTCTTCCAGATAATCTGCATCAGTATATTCTATGAATTCAAATTTTTTCTTGTCGACATAGTTGCCGGGATTCACCCTTACTTTTTCAATAATACGCGCCGCTATTTCTGCTGCATTCGGGGTAAAATGTATGTCTGCAATCAGTGGAACCGTATATCCTCTTTTATTTAATTCGTTTTTTATATTCAGCAGATTTTCTGCTTCTCTTTTACTAGGTGCTGTTATCCGCACGAGCTCTGCACCGGCTTCAATACACCTGATTGTTTGCTCAACTGTGGCGATGGTATCCATCGTGTCGGTTGTAGTCATGGTTTGAACCCGCACCGGATTAAAATTACCCAGTGTGAGATCTCCAATCTTCACTTCACGGGTAGCCAGCCTTTTATATTCTGTGAGAGATTCACAATACAATTGCATTGATACTGTTTTATTAGATTCTAATTCTTAACATTTAAAAGGGTACTCGCGGTCTCGTTTTACCAGTCTTTGTCAGGTTGCGATGGCGAAGGTATTTTTGACTGATTCATCTTTTGCTGTAGTTTCTTTTCCTGTTCTTCCAGTGCCTGCAATAATTGCTGAACCTGCTGCTTATTCATCTTCTGATTCTGCTTCTCTTTTTCTTTCTGCTGCTTCTTTTCCTGATCCTGTTTTTTCTTTTGATCTTTATCCTGCTCCTGCTTTTTCTGTAATTCACGCAGTGCCCTTACAAGATTTTCCCTTGCCAAAGTATCAGCCGGATTTAAACGCAAGGCCTGTTTGTAAGCCTTAATACTTTCTTCCAGTTTTTTCTGATTAGTGAGCGTTACTCCTTTATTATACCATGCATTTGCCGTTAATTCACGAGAGTGATTACTTTCTATTGTCTCATCAAATATCTTTTCAGCGTCGGCCGGGTTACTGTTCCTGAAGATTGCATTGCCAAGATTAAATTTTGCAATATTATTATTCGGGGCAACCATCAAAGCACTTTTATATGCGCTTACTGCTTTTTCATATTCCTGTTCTTTATAAGCTTTATTGCCTTTGGCAATTTGTTCGTTTTCTTTTTGCGCATTGGCTGCAAGTACAAGACAGAAACTAAATATTATTGTAATGATTTTTTTCATGTTGTTTTTGCCCTGGGTTTTTTCTCGGCAATAAATAAATCCAGGATAAGCAATACTACCGCAATACTTAAAAACCATTGGAAAAAACTGCGGTAGTTTATCAATGATTGATCAGTAATAGCTTTTTGTTCCATACTATTTACCTGCTCCAAAATGCTTTTCACCGTTTCATCCGTATTTTCCAGTAAACGATAGGTTCCATTTGATGCCTGAGAGAGTTCCTGAAGAAATGCTTCATTTAATTTGCTGATTACCACATTGCCTTCCGCATCTTTTTTTGGCTCTCCGGTTACTGGGTCGTTAAGTAGCGCACCCTGAGAGGTGCCGACGCCAACAGTGTGGAGGAGCACTCCATTTTCAGCTAACCTTTTGATAACAGTTAGAGTTTGTTCATCGTGGTCTTCGCCATCGGTTATTAAAACAACAGTTTTAAATTTCTTTTCCTTTTCACCAAAAGCATTATTGCATATTGTCAATGCTTCACTGATTACCGTTCCCTGAGTGGGAACTGCTGCAGGACTTGAAGTATTGAGGTACATCTTTGCTGCAGCATGATCAGTGGTGAGTGGCATCTGCAGATATGCTCTTCCCGCAAAAATTACCAGCCCGATCCGGTCATTCTTTAACCGGTCTATGAGTTTATTTACAAGCTGTTTTGATCTTTCTAAGCGGTTAGGCTGAACATCTTCCGCCAGCATACTCTTACTTACATCAAGCGCAATCATTACATCGACTCCCTGCCTTTTTATCTGTTCTATCTGCGACGGTGATTGCAGATTAGCGACACCAAGTCCTGTAAGAATAAAGGCAGTAACGATCAGCAAAAATTTCAGAAAAAACATTTTCGGTGAGTAGCAGGCAATAAGCTGGCTGACAAGTTTTTCATCACCGATCTTTTTTATTGTGGTTTTCTTCCATCTCAGTACTAACCGATACAGCAGAATCATTACCGGAACTGCGGCAAGTGATATAAGAAACCATGTATGTTCAAATCTTAGCAATTGTGGTTCAGATTAGGCTCAGATGAGTTACAAAAAGAAAGCCAGAGTAAATGCATTGACAGCGTTCGGTCACATTCTTCCCTTAAAAAAACCTAAATCGGTCAGGATGTCTTTTAAAAGAGCTTCCCTGATCACAGGTAATTCGCTCTCCTTTTCTTTATTGATTTCAAAATTCAATACAAATGGGTAGATATGCCTGTTTTCTTCTATCCAACCCACCATCCAACCCATGGGCTTTCCTTCTTCGGTTTCACCCCACCCAGTCTTAAACGCCAGCTGATATACTGAATTGTTCTCCTGGATCATCATTTTTTTGACCGATTCCTGTACACTGCTTCTGAATGGCAGCTGACGGAAGTAAAGTCTTTTTACCATTCCCAGCTGCTCGTCTGGAGTAATTTTAAGGGTCTGATCCAGCCAGAAACTGTCTTCCGCAGCACCAATTTTTTTGTTGCCATACTGAATAGTATCCAACCAGGCTTGCATGGTATCTCTGCCAATCAATCTTGCAATAGCCTGAAAATGTGGCACTGAGGAAACTCTGAAAGCCCTGTATAATGAAAGATCCTGGTTCCACTCTGTTCGTGGACGAACCACACTGTCCCATTTTATTCTTGTACTATCGTCCAAAAGTCTGCCTGTTTGCAAAGCAATCAGCGAATGGGGTATTTTGAAGGTAGAGGCGGGTGTGTAAGGTTTTTTGAGTCTTTCCAGGTTATAAATGGTAAATATGCCCCGACTATTGTCGAACATTCCAAAACATCCATTGGCTGAATATTTTTCAAAATGTACTTTCAACGATTCATCTGTTTTAACGTTATTCAACGAGCAACCTGGGTTCAGGAATAAGAAACAAATGAATGCTGCGGTCAATTTCAGGGCTGATAAACGAATATTCATTATAAAACTGATTGAATAAATCAGAAATGTTTTTCCAGTCTGTCACATTATTCCCTCGCGGGAGTCTGTTATTGAACTGGACTATTTTAATACTAAAGCGGCAAAGGTAAATCCAAATAAAAAACTTTGGTCAATAACTTAAAACATGACTACCGAAACATTGTTCATGAATTTAATTGATAGCCGGGAGGCTGGTCAGTGTTTTTTTGAAAGTCAAGCTAACCAGCGTCAGGTTTTTTTCAGTATCAAATACATAAATTCAGTAATTAAATACCAACTGTTATGAAAAAATACATTGCAATCTTTTCGGCAATTTTGATTTTAGCCTCCTGTAGTTCGGATAAGAAGCAAAAAGATGAAATTCAGACTGCAGTAAATGAAAAAGCAGCTGAAGGTGAACCTGAACCTGTTACCATTTCAGCTGATAAGACTGAAGCAAAAATTGATGAACTTAAAAAATTAAAGCCTGTCAGCAATGAAAGTCTGAAAGCGATTTTACCTGAAGAGCTGAATGGATTAAAAAGAACCGGGTACAACATGGTTAATATGGGCTTTGCAATGGGAGAGGCGGAGTACAAGGTTTCGGATGACAGCGAAATTAAGGTGATCATTTATGATTGTGTTGGTGAGGCCGGTTCTGCATTTTATAGCATGAATTACTTCACACGATTGAGTATGGAACAGGAAGACGAAAACGGTTATACCAAATCAGTTGATTTTCTTGGTAATAAAGCAATAGAACATTTTGATAAAAGCTCCAAGAACTATACGCTTACTTATGTAACTGCAGAAAGATTCCTGGTAAGCCTGGAAGGGCGTAATACTTCTTATGATCAATTGAAATCTCTGGCGCAATCACTAGACTTCAGCAAGGCAAAATCCTGAAAATGATTCTGAGAATTATTCAGGCAAAACTTTCAGCGCTTTTCCTACTTTAGTGAATGCAGCAATGGCTTTATCGAGTTGCTGTTTATCATGAGCTGCTGAAAGTTGAACCCTGATTCTTGCTTTTCCTTTTGGTACAACAGGAAAGAAAAATCCAATTACGTAGATGCCTTCTTTCAGCAAGGCTGCGGCCATGTCCTGCGCGATCTGTGCTTCGTATAACATAATTGGTACAATTGGATGGTCACCAGGTTTGATGTCGAAACCTTCCTGGGTCATTTTGTCCCGGAAGTAACGGGTGTTCCACTCCAGTTTGTCCCTCAATTCTGTTGTTTCACTTAACATATCGAGTACAGCGATTGAAGCGCCAACGATACTGGGCGCCAGGGTGTTAGAAAAGAGATAAGGACGGCTTCGTTGCCGCAACATTTCTATAACTTCTTTTCTGCCGCTCGTAAACCCACCTGATGCGCCACCCAGCGCTTTACCCAATGTTCCTGTAATGATGTCAATTTTTCCCATTACACCGCGGTATTCATGGGTACCACGACCGGTTTTTCCAAGAAATCCTGACGAATGGCATTCATCTACTAAAACAGCGGCATTATATTTTTCCGCCAGTAAACATATTTTATCAAGCTGCGCGATAGTTCCATCCATACTAAACGAACCGTCAGTGACGATCACTCTATTTCTTGCACCGGCCGCTTCAATAAGCTTCCCTTCCAGGTCGTCCATATTGTTATGCAGGTATCTGAACCTGCCCGCTTTGCATAGGCGAATACCGTCGATAAGTGAGGCATGATTTAATTCATCGGAAATAATTGCATCCTGCTCATTAAACAGTGGTTCAAAAACACCTCCATTGGCGTCAAATGCAGCTGCATACAAGATTGTGTCTTCTGTACCTAAAAATTTAGAGATCTTAGCTTCCAGTTCTTTGTGGATATCCTGCGTTCCACATATAAACCTCACGCTGCTCAGCCCATATCCTCTATGGTCGATATACTTGCGGGCCGCAGCGATTACTTTAGGATGGGAACTGAGACCAAGGTAATTATTTGCACAAAGATTTATTACAGTTTTACCGCTCACTCTTATTTCGGGACCCTGCGCACTTTCAATAATACGTTCCGTTTTGAATAAACCGGCATTTTTAATCTCTTCCAACTCCGCCTGCAATCTTTCAACCAGCGATTCGTTCATAGTTGTCTGTTTAATGGGGCAAACCTAAGGGAAAATTCAATATCCGGGCAGTATGGGATGCTTCCGCTGACACATGAGGATTAAAGTTTATTTAACTTTTTTAAAAAATACTGTAACGTTTTTAAATTATTTTCGTCTTACTATCCAAATGAATTTTATGAGAAACGTGGCGAGACTTCAGCAGGCATTACCTTTTATATTGATAATCATGATTTTAGCTTTGGTAAGCTATAACAATGCGAATAAAGTCAATACTAAAAAGCAATTGTGTGTTGCTGAAAAGGCTGAAGGTACCGAGGTTGTAAAAGTGAAATCAGGCTTTCCGATATGGGAGTCATTGTCCAGGCATTTGATCAGAGTATCCAGATAAACACATTCTAAAATATAAAAACCCGGCTATGCCGGGTTTTTTTTTGGATAAAACTTTACGGGGATGTAACAAAGTCTTTCTTCATCCGTATCACATTAGAATAAGGAACGAATTTCAGCAAGATAGATACATTTGAGAACGGAATCAGAACTGACTTATGACTGAAAGAGAGTATAACCAATGTGTAAACCAGTATGCTGACAATGTGTACAGGTTTATTGTAAAAAACCTCAGGAATGAGGAAGATGCCCGTGATGTGGTACAATCGGCATTTGAAAAAATGTGGCGAAGCAGGGAAAGCGTGGATGCTGAAAGAAGTAAATCTTATCTTTTTACAGTTGCCTACAACCAAATGATAGATCATATCCGGAAAGTGAAAAGGATTTCATTGCGGGAAGGTTTTAATGAAGAAAGCCGGATAGTAGATCAGCCTCATAATAATATGAAACAGGTTTTGAATGAGGCATTGGCAAGACTCAACGAAACTCAGCGTTCACTGGTTATGCTGAAAGATTATGAAGGGTATAGTTATGAGGAAATCGGTAAGATAACGGGGTTAAATGAAAGCCAGGTAAAAGTCTATCTGCATCGCGCCAGAATTCAATTAAAAAATTTTTTGGTTAAACCCGAAAATGTTGTGTAGCCATGATTATTAACAGAAATAATTACGAAGAATATTTTCTTTTGTACAACGATAATGAGTTGACAGAGAAGGAAAGGCTGATGGTTGAAGAATTTGTACAACTGAATGCTGATTTGAGAGTAGAGTTTGAGTTGATGAAGGAATTGAAACTGGATCCTGCAGACGAAATTCGCTTTGATAAATCCTCTTTATACAAACCAATAACGCTTCAGGATAATATATTACAGCCTACAGCAGATCAGGAAAAACTCTTGCTGTTTATAGATAATGAAATGAATGAAGAGGATAAAGTAAAGCTGGAATCCGAATTAAAAGTTAATCCAATCCTCCGGAAAGAATTTGAGCTGTTGAATAAACTGAAAATGACCAGTGATTTATCGATTGTACATCCTGATAAAGCGTCGTTATATAAAAAAGAAGAACAACCAGCCAGCATTATAAGAATAACCTGGATAAGAGTTGCAGTTGCTGCGGTCTTTGTATTAATGATGGGTTTATTATTTATGAATAAAACTTCAGAACCCACCGCGGTTGTTCCAATTATTGCGGAAGTCAGCGAACCTGAATTGAAATCCGTTGATCAGCAAAATGCAAAAAAAGTTGAAAGTATAGTGATAGGAGATAAGAATGATGCAGACGGCACTACCAATCAAAAAACTGAAAATGCTGGCGTAAAATTAAGCGATGCAACGGTGAATGACCAGGCCGGTAAGGGTCACAATAATACTGTGCAATCTCAAAAGGGAATAAAAACAGAAATGGTAAAGCGATTGCCGTCTGTAAGCAACAAAACTAATAATCAAATCACCCAGGGAGTTGCTGTTGTAAAGCAACCCGCATTTAATTCCAAAATCGGATCAGAAACGAAGCAGGGCATATCAACTGAAGAAATTGCAACCACAACGCTAAACACTCCGACACTGAAAGAAATTGTGGATATGCCATCATCGTCAATTGTAAAATCAGATTATGCAACGGAAGCGTTATTGAATGATAACGCAACTGAAGAGCAGGAGATGTTGGTTCAGGATAACAGTCCCCGTAAAGGTGCATTCAGGGGTTTATTGCGCAAAGCCAACCGTTTCGTAAATAAAGTAACCAACCCGGATTCAAACGGTCCCTCAGTAAAAGTTGCAAGCTTCGAAATTGCATTAGCCAAATAACATAAGGATTAAATCGAAAAAGTAAAAGATCATGAAGAAGGTATTATTACTCCTGCTCACAGCAGCAGGTACATTGCAGGGTATTGCCCAAAACGACACCACTATCGTCAATATCGAAAAGAAAGAGGACGGCGATACAATCAGAGTGGGAAGTATGATAATTATCAAGAAAGGATCGCCCGGTTCACGCAGTTACAATGTGTACGACGACGGCCGACGGTACAAGTCTAATTATTATCGCAAGAATATTAGCACAAATTGGTTGGTGCTTGATATTGGGTATGCGGGATTTAATGATAAAACCAATTATGCCAGCGCAGAGGCGCAATCATTTATGCGCGATCAACAGGGTCAACCAGCTATCAAAGGTGATTATGCAATTAAAGGAACCCGTATATCAAATTTCAATCTTTGGTTTTTTATGCAGCGCCTCAACCTTGTTAAGCATGTTGTCAATTTGAAGTATGGATTTGGGGCAGAATGGAATAATTATTACTACAAAACACCGATTACTTATGTTGATGGGGCAAGCCCTCACACATTCAGGGATTCAGTAAGTTTTTCTAAAAACAAACTAGCTGCCAACTATCTTACAGTTCCCCTGATGATTAATTTCAGTACCCATCCGAATAAGCGGCATGGTGGTTTACAGGTAAGCTTTGGCGTGAGTGCAGGGTATTTGTTTGATGCTAAAACGAAACAAATCAGTGATGAACGCGGAAAGCAAAAGAATAAAACCGACTTCAATCTTGAAAAGTGGAAAATTGCTTACATAGGTGAATTGGGATTAGGGCCAGTGAAGTTATATGGATCATATAGCTTAACAACTTTACATCAGAATGGGCTGGAACAATTTCCATACACTGTTGGTATCCGTTTAAGCAATTGGTAAAAAATTTTCTGAAATAAGTATGGTTTATTACCTTGAACCAAACTTTTTACAGACATGAGCTATAAAGTGGTAGATATTGAAGGAATTGGTCCTAATTACGCGGAGAAATTAAAAGTGCATTGCGGAATCAGTACGACAGGTGATCTTCTTGAGAAGGGTCGTACAAAAAGAAACAGGGAGAAGATTGCGGCAGATACCGGTATTCCTGAATCTTTGATACTCACCTGGGTCAATCATGCAGATCTGTTCAGAATAAAAGGTATAGCAGGTCAATTTTCAGAACTGCTGGAGGCATCCGGGGTTGATTCAGTAAAAGAATTTGCAACGCGTAATCCTGAAAACCTGCATAATAAGCTGTTAGCCGTAAATGCAGAATATGGATTGAGTGGAAAAGTACCATCGGTAGATTCATTACGTGAAATGATGGAGTATGCTAAGACACTGGTATCCAATATTACACACTGATGAAATAAAAATGTTAAAAAGCTGCGTTTTTGCAGCTTTTTAATTTTTTAATCAAGATAAAGTTAATCCTGCCTTCTCTGTAAAATTTTCTGATGCCTTCGGGCGTTTAAAGTTTAATTACAGGCTATGAACAAGCTACCCGGAAAACTTGCAATGCTGGCAATTCTTATTGGCTCTTTAACAATTATTACAGGCTTTGTAAAACCTGCCTATGCGCAGGGGCCAGCAGTTAAAAACATAGCCTCCAATTCGAAGAAAGAAAAATCAGCCGCATTTCCACCTTCCCCATACAAAATAGTAATAGACAAATCAGATTTTGAGTTAAAGGTTTATGATGAAGAAGGTTGGTTGGCAACTTATCCGGTAGTGTTTGGCAATAAAAAGCAGGCAGATAAAAGGATGGAGGGAGACCGTCTTACCCCAAATGGCAAGTTCAAAATCACTTATAAGAAGTATCATAAAGAATGGGGATGTTTTATGTTACTGGATTATCCCACCGGAGAAAGTTATCAGCGATTCAAAGAAAGAAAAAAAGCAGGCGCTATTCCAAAATCTGCAACCATCGGCGGTGGCATCGGCATTCATGGTACACGGCCGAATGAGGAATATGCTGTCGATAAATTCATCAACTGGACAAACGGATGTATCTCAACCAAATACAGCGATATATTTGAATTGTACGATCTTATTCCGCTGGGTACCGAAGTGGTAGTGCAGGAATAATAACTATTTTAACCGGCCGTTACTAATCTCATCTACAACACCAGGGTCAAGCAGGGTAGTGGTATCCCCAAGTTTATCCATTTCCCCTTCTGCTATTTTGCGGAGAATTCTGCGCATGATTTTGCCACTTCTTGTTTTAGGTAAGCCCTGCACAAATTGGATTTTATCAGGTTTTGCAATGGGTCCGATAATGCGGCTTACTGTTGTTGTAATGTCTCTTCTTATCAGTGAATCATCGCCATGGTGGCCCTGGTAAATCACGAAGGCATAAATTCCCTGTCCTTTAATTTCATGATGATAGCCAACTACAGCACTCTCAACTACGCCGGCGTGCATATTAATGGCATTTTCAACTTCCGCAGTGCCGATCCTGTGTCCACTAACATTCAATACATCATCTACCCTGCCTGTAATCCTGTAAAATCCATTTTCATCACGAAGCGTACCATCTCCGGTAAAATATAATTCAGGATAAGTACTGAAATATGTTTTTTTGCATCGGTCATGGTCACCATATGTTGTGCGGATAATCCCCGGCCATGGCGCTTTAATGCAAAGATTTCCACTTACGTTATTGCCTTCAATTTCATTCCCGCTTTCATCTACCAGCACAGGCTGCACTCCAGGCATTGGTAATGTGGCGTATGTGGCTTTTGATGGAGTGATACCTGCGAGGTTACTGATTAATATTCCTCCCGTTTCCGTTTGCCACCAGGTATCTACGATTGGACACCTGCCTTTACCAACATGCTGGTCGTACCAATGCCAGGCTTCTTCATTAATGGGTTCGCCTACGGTGCCGAGTACACGAAGAGAGCTGAGGTCTCTTCCCTGCAAAGGCCCGGTGCCATAACCCATAAGACTGCGGATGGCAGTTGGCGCAGTATAAAGAATGTTTACTTTGAATTTGTCAACAATCTGCCAGAATCTTCCCGCATCCGGCCATGTAGGCACTCCTTCAAACATTAGTGAGGTTCCGCCTGCACTGAGTGGGCCATAAAGTATATAAGAATGTCCGGTAATCCATCCAATATCAGCCGTGCAAAAATGTATTTCTTCTGCTTTGTATTGAAAAACATTTACGAAAGTATAGTTGGTATAAATCATATACCCTGCGCAGGTATGCACCACACCTTTTGGTTTTCCAGTTGAACCTGAAGTATATAAAATGAACAGCACATCTTCTGCATCCATTTCTTCAGCAGGGCAATCCGGATTACCCATAGTTTCCACTTTATTAATCTCGTCTTCCCACCATACATCTCTTCCTTTGATCATACTTACCGGAGTGCGTGTACGTGTATAAACGATTGTCCGCTTGACAAATGGACAGGCAACAAGCGCATCATCAATTACATTCTTCAGAGATATATCCTTACCGCCCCTGTATGCACCATCGCATGTGATAATAAATTCGGATTTTGCATCCTGTAGCCTGTCTGCAATACTTTGAGCACTGAATCCACCGAATATGACAGAATGTATAGCGCCGATTCTTGCACAAGCCAGCACTGCAATGGCCAACTCAGGAATCATTCCCATATAGATACATACCCGGTCGCCTTTCTTAATGCCATTATTTTTTAAGACGTTGGCGAATTGACAAACCTTAAAATGAAGTTGTTTATAAGTTAATGTACGGTGATGCTCTTCGGGATTATTAGGCTCCCAAATAATTGCAGGTGTATTGGGTCTTTCTTTGACATGCCTGTCTAAACAATTTTCTGTTATATTTAATTTGCCGCCCTCAAACCATTTAATATCAGGGTCATTAAAATTCCAGCTTAATACCTTATCCCACTTTTTTCTCCAGCTAAAAGTTTCCGCAATTTCACCCCAGAATCCTTCAGGGTCATCCACACTTTTCTGCCAGGCAGTTTTATATTCTTCATATGACTTAATCTGATAGGGGTAAGACATAACAATCATTTGTTTAATCAGAAAAAACGGAAGTTAGCAAATTTTCTCCCTTGAATAAAGCGCTTAGCGTAAAATCAAAATTCAATAACTGCTTTAATCACTTTTGATTTTTCATGCAGGATGGCAGGAAAGGCTTCTTCTGCATCTGAGAAAGAAAGCCTGTGAGTAATATAATCAGCTGTAGCAGCTTTTGATTGCATAAAAAAATCAATCACCGCATCAAAATCTCTGCGGGTTGCATTACGGCTGCTCATTAACGTAGTTTCTTTTTTGTGAAACTCCGGATGACTGAATGCAAACGGTTGTTTTTGTAATCCAACAAGTATATAGGCGCCTGCATGCGCCAGATAAGACAATCCTGATTCAATTGCCTTTAAATTACCGGTGGCGTCAAAAACTATATCAGCACCGGCCCCTGATGTTTGTGCCATCACTTCTTTATTCATATTTCCTGAATGAATAAGGATTGTTTGTAATCCCTTTATTTTATTGCAATAGTCAATTTTGTTTTCATCCATATCTGCGATAATAACCTTGCCTTTTTTCTGAACTGCCAGCTGTGCGAGGCCGATTCCAATGGGACCGGCTCCGATAATTAAAATAGTATCATCTTCATTATATGCTGTTCTGCTTAATGCATGTTGTCCAATCGAAAAAGGTTCCACTAATGTGAGTTGGTCAGTGCTCAAAGAGGAGTTAGGAATAACACAGTTTGCCGGTACCGTAAAATATTCCTGCAATGCGCCATCCGTATGTACCCCCGCCACTTTCAAGTTTACACAACAATTGGTCTTTCCTTTTAAACATGCATTGCAATTACCGCAATTGAAATAAGGCATGATTGTTACAATCTCTCCTGTTTTAAAACCGGCATTGCCATTAGGATCAGCAATCTCCGCGGCAATTTCATGACCCAGGACCCTGGGGTAATTGAAATAGGGCTGCGTCCCTGAAAATGCGTGTAAGTCAGTGCCGCAGATACCTACTTTTTTTATTTTCAGTAATACTTCATTAAGAGCCGGAACCGGAACAGGCTTACCTGTCATTTCCATCTTACCTGGTCGAACACAAGTCAAAACACGCATATTAATATTATTACAAGTTAAAATAGTCATTATTAACGCGGCAGCAGCAGAAATATACCATGGCCCGGTACAATGCTAAGTTACGGCGGCAGAAAAAGTTCAACATATACGCTTTAAGTTTTAGCAACATCAGTTATATTTATCCGTTCAGGACGAATTCTATTTTAAAAACAATTTTAAGGCGAATGGCTCAAATAATTGAAGCAGGGGGAAAAAAAACTATCTGGCAGGTTATTTCGGCATCTTCCGTTGGTACTTTAATTGAATGGTACGACTTCTATATTTTCGGAAGTCTTGCACCGATTATTGCTTTACAGTTTTTTCCTAAAACCAATCCGACTGCTGCTTTGCTTTCAACGCTTGCAACATTTGCTGCGGGTTTTATTGTGCGGCCCTTTGGAGCGCTGGTTTTTGGCAGGCTTGGCGATTTGGTGGGCAGGAAATATACATTTCTTCTAACTCTGATCCTGATGGGCGGATCTACTTTTGCTATTGGATTAGTACCTGGTTATGCTTCAATCGGATTTGCAGCACCGCTGATCGTTTTATTGCTGAGATTATTGCAGGGCCTCGCATTAGGTGGAGAATATGGCGGTGCTGCCACTTATGTCGCTGAACATTCGCCGCCCGGAAGAAGAGGTTTTTATACATCATGGATACAAACCACCGCAACATTAGGATTACTGTTATCACTGGGAATCATTTTGTTAACAAGACAAAGTCTGGACCCTCAATTAAACGTGTCCATCGCAAAGTTTGAGGAGTGGGGATGGCGAATTCCATTCTGGGTATCGATATTGCTGGTTGGCGTTTCAGTTTATATCCGACTGAAGATGAAAGAGTCGCCAATGTTTGCCAAACTGAAATCGGAGGGCAAGGTTTCAACTAATCCGCTAAAAGAAAGTTTTACAAAACGTTCGAACCTTAAAATGGTATTGCTGGCATTATTTGGTGCAGTGATGGGCCAGGGCGTGGTGTGGTATACCGGGCAGTTTTATGCTCAAACATTTTTAGAGGCCACATGCAAAGCCGATTTTGAGCAATCGCGTACAATTTTGATATGGGCTATTGTATTAGCTACACCTCTTTTTATTTTCTTTGGACACTGGAGTGATAAGGTAGGCCGAAAGTGGATTATGATGGCGGGCTTACTGCTGGCGGCTATCACTTACAGACCGATATACCAGCAGATGATTAACATAACTGATCTTACAAACCTGAAGGCAGATGAATCACTGACCAGGGTAGACAGGACCATCACACCAATGGAGGGTCAAAATTTTGATCTGCTCAATATGACCACTGAAAAATATTTTCCAAATGGAATTGTTGAAAAAGAAGTAATTAAGGATACCCTTTACAAAAGTGGGTCCTCCGCAATAAACCCTGTGATAAAAACGAGTAAGGTTTTACCTGATAGCATTTACTGGCAAATGGTGTTGCTGATCTTCGTTCAGATTGTCTATGTAACAATGGTCTACGGTCCAATTGCGGCGTTTTTAGTTGAACTTTTTCCGACAAAAATCAGGTATACTTCCATGTCGTTACCTTATCACATTGGAAACGGGGTGTTCGGCGGACTTACACCTTTCATTGCTTTATTGCTTACTACGGTATATGCGAATGATGCGCTGATGGGCTTATGGTATCCCATTATTGTTGCTGCAGTATGTTTGGTAATTGGAAGTATTTACGTGCAGAACAGAATTGACAAAAATGTTAATGATTAAAATAGTTGTATGAATGCATTGAAGCGATATGCTGGTTTGATATGGATAATTGCAGGGCCCGTTTTGATATTTCTCTTAATAAAAACGGCGTTGGCTGAAATAGACAAAAATCCGGTAATGGATACACGAATTCAATGGGGTGTGTTTGTGATTATTTTCATTCCAATTGCAATAGGGTTTTCGCTATTTGGATGGTTAGCTTTTAAAGGAGATTATGATCATTTACCAGAGAGCTCAGACGAAATATGATTTTACTGAACAGTTTTCGTTTGATTATTTTTCTTAGATGGAAAGATAAATAGAGTATAACAATTTCTTTCGGCTGCAAACCGCACAGATTTCATTTTCTTTGTACTGAAAAATCTGATATGTCAATTGAGGTTAACCATCTTTTAAAAAAGTACGGCGGGCAAAAAGCGGTAAACGATGTGAGCTTTACGGTTAACAAGGGCGAAATTGTGGGCTTTTTGGGACCAAACGGTGCAGGTAAGTCTACCACCATGAAAATGATTACAGGGTATCTGGTTCCTGATGGCGGATCAGCCAAAGTATGTGGAATATCGGTAGCGGAGCAACCGCTTGAATCCAAAAGAAAAACCGGCTACCTTCCTGAAGCTAATCCTTTGTATTACGATATGTATGTAAGGGAGTATCTTGACTTTATTGCCGGAGTGTACAAGGTTGAAAAGAAAAAATCCAAAATTGAAGAAGTTATTGAACTAACAGGGCTTGTACCCGAATCTTCAAAAAAAACCGGGCAGTTGTCAAAAGGATACAAACAGCGTGTGGGGCTGGCTGCAGCGCTAATACATGATCCTGAAGTTTTAATTCTGGATGAACCTACCACAGGTCTTGATCCCAACCAGATAATTGAAATCAGGGAAGTGATCCGGCGGTTGGGGAAAGATAAGACAGTGCTTTTTTCTTCGCATATATTGCAGGAAGTGGAAGCATTATGCGACAGGGTGATAATCATAAATAAAGGCGAGCTCGTTGCTGATGAAAAATTGAGTGTGCTGAGATCGGGTGATGGCAACCAGGCGGTGAAAGTGAGTTTCAGAGAAGCGCTTGAGCAGGAGTGGCTTGACAGATTAAGTATGGTAGAAAGTTCATACACTAGCGACCGTTTGTCATGGATGCTTCAAACAAAAGATCCTGACCAGTTGAAGAAACAACTCCTCGAGATGTCTTTGCAGCATAATCTGAATATCGTTTCTTTGCAATCCGAAAGCAGGAACCTTGAAGATATTTTCAGGCAACTGACAAACCAGGATATTTAACTTCAAAACCATTACCGGCGGCAGTCTGAACGCGATTATGCCTGCCCCGGCCTGATAAAAAAATCAAATAATATGAGTTACATTACCGATGTACATGCCCGACAGATTTTAGATAGCCGCGGAAACCCTACTGTTGAAGTAGATGTTACCACAGAAGATGGAATTATGGGCCGCGCAGCGGTACCTTCAGGAGCTTCAACCGGAAAACACGAAGCTGTTGAACTACGTGATGGAGATAAATCAGTATTTCTGGGAAGGGGTGTGCAGAAGGCGGTAAACAATGTAAATGATATTATTGCCGATCAGATTATAGGGTTGAATGTAAATGAGCAGGCCTATATCGACAGTATGCTCATCTCAATTGACGGTACAGAAAATAAAGGAAACCTGGGAGCCAATGCTACACTGGCTGTATCTATGGCCATAGCAAAAGCTGCCGCAAAAGTCAGCCATCTGCCGTTGTTTCGATACCTGGGTGGTGTAAATGCCACAACCATTCCCATCCCATTGATGAACATTTTAAATGGCGGCGCACATGCTGACAATAAGATCGATTTTCAGGAATTCATGATTGTTCCCATTGGTGCAGAAACCTTCAGTGATGGACTCAGGTGGGGCGTTGAGATTTTCCATCACTTAAAAACTGTATTGAAAAAGAAAGGATTCAGCACCAATGTTGGTGATGAAGGCGGGTTCGCTCCTGATATTCAGAGCAATGAAGAAGCAATTGAAACTGTATTGGCCGCTATCGAAGCTGCCGGATATAAACCCGGTGAACAGATAGGAATTGCGATGGATGCTGCCACCAGTGAAATGTTTGATGATAAAGCCAAGTCGTACAAATTTTATAAGAGCTCAGGCAAAGTGATCAGCAGTGATGAAATGGTGGACTATTGGGAATCATGGGTGAATAAATATCCAATCATTTCAATTGAAGATGGCATGGCTGAAGATGATTGGGACGGATGGAAAAAACTAACTGACAGAGTTGGTAAAAGATGCCAGCTTGTGGGTGACGATCTTTTTGTAACCAACGTTAAACGCCTGCAGCAGGGAATTGATAACGGAATTGCGAACAGTATTTTAGTGAAAGTAAACCAGATTGGTACGGTTACTGAAACCATCAATGCTGTTCAACTGGCGCAGACAAATGGATACACTTCAATAATGAGTCATCGTAGTGGTGAAACAGAAGATACCACCATTGCTGATCTTGCAGTGGCATTGAATTGTGGTCAGATTAAGACTGGCTCTGCTTCACGCACCGATCGTATGGCGAAGTACAATCAGCTAATCCGTATTGAAGAATCACTGGGTGGAAATGCCATCTATCCAAAAGGCAAAATCCGCTTCAAAAAATAGCATTTTAATTTTTAAATATTTATACAAAGCCTGCCCGAATAGCTTTCAGGCGGGCTTTTTTGTGGTTTTTACTATGCAGCTAATGTGTTGATAATGAATTGGATTATATAAAATCATATAAATTTTTCACCATATTACTTTCAAATTCAAAACCTGATTTGTATCTTGTTTGTCCCAATCCCCTTCGAATTCCCAGTTATCAACTCCAGTTCATCCTTACGAGACCAGTCTAATTTTACAAACCACAAAAAAGACCGGTATGTATTCTAACCTTACTTCCTTGATGAAAAGATGCGCTATATTGATAGCAGCAGTCATTACAATTTCTTCTTTTAAACATGGCAGCGGATATTTTGCCAATAATTTCAGTTATGCTGTTTCTCCTGCCGGCGATGTAAATGGCGATGGCTATTCAGATGTGATCTTAAGTATTTTCAAATTAGAATTTGGCGTGAGTAAAGAGGGCAGAGTCTTTCTCTATTATGGAACAGGCAATGGCTTGTCTGCAAATCCTGTTTGGTCATCTACCAATAAACAAGACAATGCAAATTTCGGGGAAGGTGTAGCCAATGCCGGAGATATCAACGGTGATGGATTTGCTGATGTAATTATCGGCGCATCTCATTACTCTAATGGTGAAGAAAATGAAGGGGCAGCCTTTGTATATTTCGGTTCTCCATCGGGGTTGGAAAAGGAACCTTCCTGGATGATAGAAGGCGGACAGTCAAATGCATTCTATGGTATATCCGTATCCACTGCGGGTGATGTCAATAAAGATGGATTTGCTGATGTGGTTGTAGGTTCACATTTTTATGACAATGGTGAAACCAATGAAGGCAAAGTATATGTTTATCTCGGCTCTGCAAATGGTTTATCAAAGACTCCATTCTGGACTTCCGAAGGAAACCAGGTAGGCGCTAATTTCGGTAAATCAGTGGCTTCCGCGGGTGATGTAAATAAAGACGGATACTTTGATATTATTGTTGGTGCTCCCAATTATGACAATGGACAGACTAATGAAGGCCGCGCATTTATATTCCTCGGATCTCCTACCGGGTTAACACAGTCAGCAGGATGGCATGGTGAGGTTAACCAGGCAGAAGCAAATTACGGCAATGCAGTAGCATGTGCCGGTGATGTGAATGGCGACGGATTTTCAGATATTATAGTAGGTGCCAACAGGTATGATGAAGGCCAAAGTAATGTTGGAAAGGTATTTTTATATCTCGGTTCTGCTGGTGGTGTAAGTATGTTTCCTGATTGGTCATATGCAGGCAATGTAATGGATGGTAATCTTGGATTATCTGTAGCAAGCGCAGGTGATATCAATGGAGATGGATTTGGGGAATTTATTGTTGGATCGTTTTTGTATAATATAGAGCAGCCTCAGGGTAAGGCCTATGTGTACAGCGGGTCAGCTAAAGGAGTTACTGGTAAGATTGTAGAAATCAATATGCAGAATAATGAAACTGCAACTGTAGGCCAGGCGGTGTCTTCAGCAGGCGATATTAATGGTGATGGTTATGCAGATGTAATTGCAGGTGTAATTTGGAACAGTGATAACAGCGGAGTTCCTGGCAAAGCAATGTTAGTAAAAGGTTCATCCAACGGATTACAACTTAATGCAAACAAAGATGTAGCGATACTGTCAAAATAATGTGAAGTCTTTTAACGAAGGTTCCTGAAATAAAAACTTAATTTTATTACCAGGAACCTTTTTATATGTCCATACTTCCGATGATACCCTCAATACTGAAAAATAAATACCTGATAACGGCGGTAGTATTTGCCACCTGGATGATTTTTTTTGATCACAATGATTTATTTATACAACAGGCACGCGCAAGTGAGCTCTCCGATTTAGAAGAAAGTAAAGCATTTTACAAGGATCAGATCGAAAAAACACAGCAGGAGCTTAAAAATATTGAAGCCAGCGCCAGCTCTCTGGAAAAAATAGCCAGAGAAAAATATCTGATGAAAAAAGATAATGAAGACTTATTTGTTATTGTAGATAAGTAATAAAGTGCTTTACGAAAATTTTTAGTTTTCACTGCAATATTTGCATTACAGCTTCGTTTTAATATAGTTACGGGCCAGTTTAGCCCAATCCTCCTCTTCCCTTTGAAAGATCTATTCCTTATATCCTAGTTGAACCAGGCTTACCCCGGATTAAACCCACTTAACCGGAAAACAAAGATTATGAACAATTTTACGCCTGAAGACATGATTCGATTTTTGTACAATGAAATGAATGCTGAAGAAAAATCGGCGATTCAACTGGCTATGGAGTCAGACTGGACACTTAGGGAAAAATTTGAAGTGCTAAAAGCAGCTGTAAAGAGCCTTGACACGCTTAAATTCTCTCCCCGCCCCCAGGCAATATTTGCAATTATGCAATATGCCGAAGACGCAAAAGTTGGACAGCCTTAGTATTCTACTCCCGTTTGTTATAGCTTCGTATTCGCTTGCTATACAAAATGACAGTTAAAGATCGATTTCAAAGGGTTATACAGTACTTTCAAACCAATAGCCCTGAAGCAGAAACGGAGCTTATTTATGATAGCCCCTACCAGTTATTGGTAGCTGTAGTTTTGTCTGCGCAATGCACAGATAAAAGGGTAAATCTTACCACCCCGGCTATTTTTGAAGCTTATCCGGATCCATACAAACTGGCTCAGGCCAGTTACGATGATCTGTTTTCATTAATCAAAAGTATTTCTTACCCTGGTAATAAAACCAGGCATTTACTCGGCATGGCTAAAATGCTGGTGGAGCAATTCAGCGGGCAGGTACCCATGACCGTTGATGAACTTATTTTGCTCCCGGGAGTTGGACGAAAAACAGCTAATGTAATTACTTCAGTAATAGATTTGCAACCAAACATGGCAGTGGATACGCATGTATTCAGGGTATCTGCCCGAATTGGTTTAACACGCAATGCAAAAACACCGTTGCAAACAGAAATGCAGCTGATCAAACACATTCCCAAAATCCTCATTCATAAAGCGCATCACTGGCTGATACTCCATGGGCGTTATGTTTGTGTAGCACGTAAGCCGAAGTGCGGAAAATGCGGGCTTCGCGAGGTATGCCGGTATTATCAGCAACATCCGCTATCGCCAGAAGAAATCGACAGGGCTATATAAGCAAACTGAGAATTTTTTTATCTTTTATTACCATATTACTGGTATTACCTAAATTACGATTTCTTATCGTTTGCTTATGAAGCTATCTACGCGTATTGCTCTCTCTTTTATGATGTTTATGCAGTTTTTTGTTTGGGGTGCCTGGTATGGACAGATGAGTAAATATATGACCGACCAGTTAGGGGCAAGTGGAAAACAGGTAGGAAGTGCTTACGCTGTATTTTCCGTTGCAATGATTTTATCACCGTTTTTTATAGGCCTGTTAGCCGATCGGTATTTTAAAGCGCAAAGAGTACTGGGAGTATTAAACCTTCTCGGTGCAGCAATATTATTTATTCTGGTAAAAACTACTGATCCTGATAATTTTATATGGGTGATGTTTTTATATTGTCTCACATTCGCTCCAACAATTGCGTTAACGAGCGCAATTGCGATGCGGCATATGGTTAATCCGGAGAAAGAATTTCCGGCTATCAGGGTGTTTGGTACCATTGCCTGGATAGCAGTTGTAAATCTGGTTGGATTTATGGGAGTGGGCGATAAGGTTACTATTTTTCAGATCTCCATGATTAGTGCAGGTGTACTGGGAGTGCTTTCATTCTTTCTTCCTAATACCCCTCCCGTAAGTAACCAAAAAACTTCCATTGGGCAGATATTGGGTAAAGATGCTTTCGTTTTATTTAGAGACAGATCTTTTGTAATATTTTTTATTTCATCTATTCTGATTTGTATACCGCTGTCATTTTACTACACGTGGGCAAATCCTTCACTCACAGATGCATATAAATTTGCATTCCCAACGGCAGACCCAGGTAGTTTTAATATTGAAAACAAAATGTCGCTGGGCCAGGTATCAGAAGTATTATTTATGTTGTTGCTACCTTTGGCTTATAAAAAGCTCGGTGTAAAAAACATTTTAATAATCGGTCTTTTGGCCTGGATTGTGCGGTTCCTGTTTTTTGGATATGGAGATGCGAGCCATACAGTATGGATGTTTTATATCGCGATTTTACTCCATGGCGTATGTTATGATTTTTTCTTTGTAACCGGTATGATATACACTGATGCTAAAGCCGGGCCTACAATTAAGTCGCAGGCACAGGGTTTAATTACAATAGCCACTTATGGTTTTGGAATGTATATCGGTTCCATTATAGCAGGATATACGAAAGACATCTACACGGCAAAAACCTCAGCTGGAATAGATGTCACCAACTGGCTAAATGTTTGGTATGTTCCGGCCGGAATAGCTGCTGTGGTACTGATTCTATTTGTGTTCTTTTTTAAAGATAAGAAGTCGCCCTCCCCCCTCGTATAATATTCATTTATTAACTAACATAAAATAGTACTTATGCTTCGTATTGCTATGCTGGGGTCAGGTTTTATCGGAAGATTTTATGCTGATTCAATTCAGGGGCTCCGCAGCCAGGATAAGATAGTTTCGATTTATTCACGTAAAGAAGAAAATGCAAAAAAGTTTGCGGATGATTATGGTTGTAAACATTACACCACTAATCTGGAAGAATCGATTTCGCATCCCGATGTTGATGTTGTTTGCATTTCACTGCCTAATAACCTTCATGAAACTGCTGTGGATTTGTGTTGCAAACATAAAAAAGCAGTGGTCACCACCAAGCCGTTGGGTCGAACCGCCGCGGAAGCAAAACGGATGCTGGAGAAAGTTGAAACAGCTGGTATTTTCAACGGCTATCTGGAAGACCTCGTATACACTCCCAAATCACTTAAAGCAATTGAGAGTGTAAAAAACGGCGCAATTGGCCGGGTGCTATGGGCAAAGTCGCGCGAAACGCATCCTGGTCCGCACAGCGACTGGTTTTGGGATATCGAACAGGCGGGAGGAGGTTGTATCCTCGACCTTGGCTGTCATTGTGTGGAGCTCAACCGGAGTTATATAGGGAAAGATATCAGGCCTGTGGAAGTAATGTGCTGGGCAGATACCCAGGTGAAACCTATAGATGCAGAAGATCACGCTATTGCATTGGTGAAATATGAAAATGGCGCCATTGGTCAATTTGAAGTAAGCTGGACTTTTAGGGGTGGCCTTGATTTGCGGGATGAAGTAATGGGAACAGAGGGTACTATCTGGATCAACAGTTTCCTCAGAACCGGATTTGAAATGTTCAGTACTGGGAAAGGCGGAGATTATGTAGCCGAAAAAGCCGAATCAAACACCGGGTGGTTGTTTCCTGTGGGCGATGAATTGAATGAACTGGGATATAATCATATGTTCAATGATATGTTTAGTGCGATAGAAAAAGGTACAGTACCTAAAGAAACATTCTATGATGGGTATGTGGTGAATGCAGTACTTGATGCTGCCTATCGTTCAGCAAAAAGTAAACTTTGGGAACCGGTTCAACTGGAAGTATGGAGAGGAAGAGAAGGCGTATCAAAGGACAGCCATCTCGTTGAATTCGACTCAGATCATTATCTCGTGAAAGAAGAAATGACTCACTACGGGGCTAAAAAGCTCATTTTGAAAAACAAGAAAAGCGGAAAAATACTGGAAAGAATTCTGGATTAATTTCTGGGCAATTGTCCATTAAACTAAAACAGCGTGGAATTTCCACGCTGTTTATTTTTTTAGATTACCGGAAACTAATTAATTGAGTGAGGGCTTCTTTACGATGTCTGTAGTTCAGAGCATATCTCTGAGCACCTGAACGAGTTCTGTTTTAGTAATCGGCACACCTTTTATTTTGTTGAAACCTTTTGCATCAACAAAATATTTATCACGGATTATTTTAATGAGCTGGCCGTTATTTATTTCAGGAATTAAAACAGTTTTGAATTTACTGATGATTGTCCCAAGATTTCTTGGAAAGGGTCGGATATAGCGGAGATGTGCATGTGAAACAGCCTTACCTTCTTCCTGTAAAACAGTTACAGCACTTCTGATGGAACCATAAGTGCTTCCCCATCCTATAACCAGAATATCACCTGATTCAGGCCCGCTGTCCAATTGCTGTTCAGGTATATGATCTGCAATATTTTCAACTTTAGCTTCCCGGGTCTTCACCATATGTTCATGGTTGTCGGAATCATAACTCACGTTCCCGGTGATATCTTCTTTCTCAAGACCACCAATTCTGTGTTCAAGGCCAGGTGTTCCCGGAATTGCCCATGAGCGGACTAATTTTTCATCTCTGAGATAAGGACGAAGCTTGGTCTCACCTTCATCAAGACTTTTCTTAAAGTTGACTTTAATTTCAGGAAGGTCGGCCGATTTTGGAAAACGCCATGGTTCTGCGCCATTAGCGATATAGCCATCACTAAGGAAAATAACAGGTGTCATATGCTGAACAGAAATTCTGACTGCTTCGAATACTGCATCAAAGCAATCACTGGGTGTGGAGGCTGACACTATGGGCATTGGACATTCGCCATTTCTGCCGTAGTAGGCCTGCAACAAGTCACTCTGTTCCGTTTTAGTGGGTAACCCTGTTGATGGGCCGCCCCTTTGAATATTACAAATGATCAATGGAATTTCAAGCATCACGGCCAGTCCGATGGCCTCTCCTTTAAGGGCGAGACCAGGCCCGGAAGTTGTGGTAACAGCTAACGAACCTCCATAACTTGCGCCGATGGCTGATGCAATTCCCGCTATTTCATCTTCTGCCTGAAATGTTCTGATACCGAAACCTTTGTATCGACTCAATTCGTGTAATATATCTGAAGCAGGTGTAATGGGGTAAGATCCAAGGAATAGTGGTAAACCGCTTTTTTGGGATGCTGCAATGAGGCCATAAGCGACGGCCTGGTTACCCATAATCGACCTGTACACTCCCGGATCCATCTTTGCTTTCTCAACCTTATAACGGGTTGTAAATGTTTCGGTTGTGTCCCCGAAATTGTATCCTGCCTGGAGCGCTTTTATATTACTGGTCATGATCTCGTCCTTCTTTCCAAATTTCTCTTTTAGAAAGTTCAGCGTATTTACCATGTCGCGGTTATACATCCAGTACAAAAAGCCAAGAATAAACATATTCTTTGCCCTGTCTTTTTCCTTTACTCCCATGGTGATGTCCTTGAGCGCCTCACGGGTCATCTTGGTCACGTCCATTTTTATCACTTCAAATCCTGCAAGCGTATCGTCATCGAGGGGACTAATTCCATCGGGATAGTTAGCCAAACGAAGATTTTTACTATCGAATCCATCAGTATTAGCGATAATACGGCCGCCTTTTTTCAGGGATTTGAGATTGGTTTTCAACGCCGCAGCATTCATTGCCACCAACACATCGCACTCGTCGCCCGGGGTATAAACCTTGTCTGAAGAAAAGCGGAGCTGGAAGCCACTAACTCCCGGAAGTGTTCCCTGAGGAGCTCTTATTTCAGCAGGAAAGTCAGGAAAAGTGGCCAGGTCGATTCCCAGTAAGGCCGTGTTATTCATAAACTGACTTCCGGTAAGCTGCATTCCGTCGCCACTATCTCCGGCAAATTTGATCACTACATCCTGTAGAACCTCTTCCTTCCTGGTCATAATACAAATAGGATTTGTTTTAAATTAAGATACGTTCAGATATCAATTGGGCAGTTTAAGTGTTACCCCGATGCAGTTTTGAACGTTATCGGGGCGAGGGTTCAATTTACGACCTTTGAAAATAATTTGTGATTTTTTTCCGCTCAGAAAAGCAGAACTTTACATTCATTTTTATATTTTGTTGCACTAAACTCTAACCAATATGGCACTCTTTAAATCCGGGAATCCAACTATTACAGAAAAATTATTTGAGAAATCTCTTACAGCAGGCGCTGAACATACCATGACTGTTCGGGGAACGATGAACAAATTCGGGTTTATGTTTCTTATGGTCATGGCAACTGCATTTTATACCTGGAATGCTTTCAATGGCGGACAGGATGTAATGGGTTATATGCTCACGGGAGCAATCGGCGGGCTCGTGGTTGCACTGATAATTGTATTTAAACAACAATGGGCGGGATACCTGGCTCCGGCTTATGCTTTGCTGGAAGGTCTTTTTGTGGGGGGCATCTCTGCCTATTACAATGCTCAGTTTGAAGCAATTGCTCCTTATATTATCATTCAGGCTGTAGGTTTAACTTTTGGTACCGCCGTTTCAATGTTTGCTTTATATCAATTTAAGGTGATTCAGGCAACAGAGAAATTTAAGTCAGTGGTTATCATGGCAACAATGGGAATTGCAGTATTTTATCTGATATCATTTGTATTAAGAATGTTCAGTATCAATATTCCATTTATACATGAAGGAAGCACATTAGGAATTATTTTTTCGCTGGTGGTAGTAGTGGTGGCTGCTTTGAATCTGATCCTCGATTTTGATATGATTGAAAAAGGATCACAGATGGGAGCGCCAAAATATATGGAATGGTATGGAGCTTTTGGCTTGATGGTTACCATTGTGTGGTTATACCTCGAAATCTTACGACTGCTTGGTAAATTGAACAGCAGAGACTAATCAATTGACTTTCAATAGAAGCCACTTGTCGTATTCGATGAGTGGCTTTTTTTATTCGCTAAACTGCCTTGCAACTACGGGGATAGGGTATTTACTTTGTACTCACGTAACAGTTACAATTTAACCACGTATTTTTTCTAATGGTAAATGGTAGCCTAAAATAAAAAAACCTTATGATCAGTACAAAAATACCCGTAGCCTTTGTTTGTTTCTTCAGCATGATATTAGGAGCTGTTGAAAGTTCTGCCCAGGTTAATAGTGATTCTGTGGTATCAAAAACATATCAGCTGCAAGTGGTATTTGTTGGTTACGAAGCTTTCTCCTCACCGGAAGGAAACCTGATTGAATGGTCGACAATACTCGAAGCGAACCTGGCTAAATATGAAATAGAGCGTAGTGTTGATAATAAACCGTTTGAGAAAATAGGGGAGATCAAAGCCAAAGGCGTTCAGAGCAGTGTAACATCTGCGTATGTTTTTACTGATAACAAACCTGTTGCAGGTAAAAATATTTACAGATTGAAAATGGTGGATACCAGGAATGGTTTCAAATTGAGCGCCAATAAATCCGTGAGTTCCAACGGTCATATTTTATACAATGCCGATTTTCACACCTACCCCAACCCTGCAAAACCTGGCGATGCTATTCATGTATTTGTAAAAGAGAAAGGAGAATATACTATGCAGGTCTTTAATCTTACCGGCAAAATGGTTTTTGATGTTAATGCAAATGGTGGCGGTTCTGCCGGATTAACCGTAAATCTACCTTCACAAATTGGGAAAGGTCTTTATGTTATACGTATCACACAGCAGCAAAATACGCAGGTAATGCAGCAAAAAATTCTTGTACTTTGATTGATGGTTTTTGACCCTAAATGGAAAGAGGCCCAAAAGGCCTCTTTTATTTTTTACGGGAGCAAACCAACTGTGCCCCTGAAACGTATATCAGTTACCCCTATGGCGATTTTCGATTTTAACGCTTAATATTTATGCTATTAAAACGATCCCGTTTCAAATAACAGTTAAGGTATTAATATCGGATGGTTATATTACCTAACAGGTCGTCACAGATCTGTTAGGTTTTTTTATCTTCCATCGCCATCCAGCAGGTTGCCCAGGCCGCCCAGAATACTTCCTTCTTCTTTGCGATTATATGAGCCATAGGCAAGTATGCGGCTGGCGAGCCGGCTGATGGGAAGTGTTTGAATCCAAACTTTTCCAGGACCAGTCAGTGTTGCGAAAAATACCCCCTCACCACCGAATATTGTGTTCCTGATTCCTCCTACATACTGAATATCAAAATTTATCTGCCTTGTATATGCTACAACACAGCCAGTATCTATTTTCAGCGTTTCACCAGCCAAAAGTTCTCTTTCAAATACATGTCCACCTGCGTGTACGAAAGCCATTCCATCACCTTCCAGCTGTTGCATTATAAATCCTTCGCCGCCAAATAAACCAGTACCCAATCTTCTTTGAAGAGAAATGCCCACACTCACTCCTTTTGCAGCGCACAGGTAGGAATCTTTTTGACAAATCAGCATTCCGCCAAGTTGCGACAGATCCATCGCGATTATTTTTCCTGGATAGGGAGAAGCAAAACTTACTCTTTTTTTGCCATGACTTACATTGGTGAAGGCTGTCATAAACAGGCTCTCCCCGGTTAACAACCGCTTACCCGCACTAAATAATTTATCTAATAATCCTCCCTGTTGTTGCCGTGATCCGTCGCCAAAAATTGTTTGCATCTGAATACCTTCATCCATCATCATAAAACTTCCCGCTTCAGCAATTGCTGTTTCCGAAGGGTCAAGTTCAATTTCAACATACTGCATTTCCTCCCCAAAAATCCGGTAATCGATTTCGTGATTGGTTCGTGATGAATAACTCATATAATCTTTTTTACGAAGATACTGGATTGACATCATCACGTTAGTCCGATATTATTGCCGGTAACAAGCTGCAGTTAACACGACTTTAAAAATCAAAAGCGTATAAATTTTACAAAATTGAAACAGAGACTGAATGGTATTATTTCGGGGTAATATTATTGTTCATGCAGAAAAAATTCTGAGGATCATATTTTGTTTTGATGCGGGATAGCCGTTCATAATTTTTCCCATACGCCTCAGAGAGGCGACCGTGGTCGTCTCTGTCTAAATGGTTTACATAAACACCTTGTGAAAAGGGTTCAACAGCTTTCCAGAAATTTCTCGTCCAGGCAATATTGTTTTCATCTTCCGCCGCGTCAGTCCACTGGGTAACGATATCAAAGTCCCAAAGATTGCTGCGGATAGAGAAGGCAGTCGCAGACGGGTCAATTCTGGTGATTTCTCCTTTTAAATGAAAGAATAAAACCGGTGAAATTGGATTAGGTCTTGACTCAATAAATTTTAATTGTATATCGAGTAAATTATCATTCAAGTCACTAAAAAAACCTGATTTCCAATATCTCCTGATCCCCTTAGGGGCAGCTGCATCCAGAAAGGTTTGAAGCTGTGTATAAAGCATTGGTGAAATAAGATCGGCTATTGGTGTACTAAATGACCGAATCGGTTCAAGCATGATTTCTGCCTGATCCTGCGGGCCAAACCATCCAATTAACAATACGCAAACCGGCAGGCCCTCCGGAGTGTTAATGAAGCCTGCAAAAATCACCAACTTATCAGGTGTGGTTTGTGTAAATTGACGGTAAAACTGCATAACCTTTTTTGCATCTTCCATTGGATAGATAATCATACCACCTGTAATCTGCGGGTCAACTTCATGCAGTTTAAATGTGAATGATGTAACAATTCCGAAATTGCCACCGCCACCTCGTATTGCCCAAAATAAATCGGGGTGATTGTTTTCATCGGTAAAAATTACTTCGCCTGTTGAGATTACTACTTCAGCCGCCAACAGGTTATCACTTGAGCTGCCGTACTGGCTCATCAACCACCCAATTCCTCCACCAAGCGTTAATCCTGCAATACCAGTTTCTGAAACAGTACCACCAGTAGTGGCGAGTCCAAATTCCTGCGTCGCTTTATCAAATTCTTTCCAAATGACTCCTGCTTCTGCAGTGGCTGTTTTATTAACTGGATCAACGGTTATGTTTTTCATTGGAGAGAGGTCAATCATCACGCCATTATCACAAACAGCATTGCCAGCTACATTATGGCCTCCCCCTTTTACTGAAACGATCATATTGTTTTGTCTCGCAAATTGAATGGCATTAACCACGTCCTTTGTTTTACAACATTGTACTATTAGGGCAGGTTTGCGATCAATCATGCTATTCCATAAAGTGCGTGCATCATTATATCCATCATCACCCGGCTTAAGGACTTTTCCAGTGAGCCTTTCCTTGAGTTCGTCCAATGCGTGTACTTCGACAGTTGTTAAATTATTTGTTTGAGTGATGGTTGACTCGGGTGTCATAAATTTGATTTTATAGTTGATTAGAACAGGTGGAAAAGAACGAGATAAATTAATATCTGAATTTATCATGAAGAATTCAACGGGAGGGGGACCAAGAACAAGAGATGCTGAGAATGGTATTGCAATTTTCAGATTAGTACAACCATCCAGCTTTCGGGGCTACGGAATTCAATCATAGCTATTAGACAAGCGCGCCCAACGTTCATTCCTGAAATTACTTTTTTGAATCCCTTTGAATAAAGTGTATCACTATTTAATTCATTTTCAAGCTATGTATTATTTATGGAATTTGATTCAAAATTCAAATTTTCCATAAGCGCACTAAGAAAGTTTTCCAGAGGTGTCCCATGCAATGTGTGAAAAGAATCCATCGCTAAAATGTTTAAACTGAGATGATATTTTGATAGGCTGAAGGGTTTCGTTGTATTTTCCCCATACAATGTCCCAAGCTCCTTCAATAGGTGTGGCAGAAGTATTCGTTTTTTCGACGCCTGGGCAATTCAGGTTTTGTGAAATAAAAAATCCCCGTTCCGGCGAACCAGGACGGGGATGAAAAGCAGTTCTTAAATTATTTATACTGAGAGATTTTTTTTCTCTTTCGGTACCCCGTTCCATACAGGTTTTCCTTGTAACCATCTCACGACGTAAGTAAATCCAGTGAGTATGAAAAAGAACGGTCCAAGCAATCCGAAGATGGAAATCCAGCGGCCGCCGAAAAACTTACCCATCGGCCTTTTCAATCTCTCTGCAATCAGGTACATACTTGGCACCATCAGCAAAGTCATGATGAATGCAAACATCAAACCCCAGATAATCGTCCATGATAATGGTTTCCAGAATACTGCATTATCACCACCAAAGAAAATATGGGGTTGCCAATCGGTAAAGAGCGTAACAAAATTAATATTTAAGCCTACAGCTAATGGGATCAAAGCGAGTATAGCCGCAAGTGCTGTTAGCAGTACAGGTACAATTCTTGTTTTGCCGGCTTCTATTACCGCTTCGCGTGTACGCATGCCGCGTGCCCGCAATTCGTCAGCGAATTCTATTACAAGGATACCATTCTTCACCACAATACCCGCCAATCCAATAATACCAATACCTGTCATAACCACTGATGCAGTACTCCTCGTAATTGCATACCCCAAAAGCACACCAATCAAACTGAACATTATTTCTGATAAAACGATAACGGTTTTGCTCAGTGAATTAAATTGCAAAACAAGAATTAGAAGGATCAATCCAATCGAAATAAACAATGCAGTTTGCAAAAACGAAAACGTCTCTGCCATCTGCTCACCTTCACCCGTTTGTGTGATCTCAACGTCTTCAGGTTTTTGCTTGAATTCATCAATTACCTTTTTGATTTCCTCGTTTACGCCCGCCGGAGTAAATCCCTGTGAGGTAAGTACATTGCTGTATAGGGTGATCACCCTTTTCTGATTTTTTCTTTTGATACTACCGTAAGTACTCGTAAGATCAATTTTAACTACTGAGCTGATAGGGACCTGTTTGATTTGCCCCGAGGTAAAATCCCTGTAGGTGATTCGCATGTTCAGCAGGTCAGAAAGTGTTTTCCTTTGTATCTCATTATTCCTTAACTGAATGTTGTACTCTTCTTCTCCAATCTTTAGTTTCGAAATCTCTTTTCCAAATAAAGCAGTACGTATTTCCATACCTACCTGGCCTGTTGAGATGCCTTGAGTAAGAGCCCTTTCCCTGTCAACCTGGATGCTTATTTCCGGATTTGACAAATCGACATCCATTTTAAGATCCTCCACTCCGGCCACATTTTTCAGGTCAAGATAATTTTTGAGGGCCACAGCAGTTGAAGTGAGTGTTTCAAAATTGTCGCCCGATATTTCGATATTCACAGGCGACTGCGTGGGTGGTCCGGCGCTTTCCTGTGCCACCGAAATTTCTGCACCTGGTATTCCCTTAATAATATTTCGTATAGAATCCAGATAAGGTTTAGTCGAACCTCCTTCACGTTTTTCAAATGGAACAAATGAAACCTGCACCCTTCCCAATTCTGGCCTTGTACTTCTGTCACCGCTGTTGGGATCGCTGGCGCCAACCGCTACGTTGGCTACAACACTTTCTACCAAATGATTCTTCTTGCCGTTTTCCATATCCAGCACACGGTATACCCTCGACTCAAGCATACGCGTAACCGAATCTGTGTATTTCACATCTGTGCCGGCAGGTAATTTCAAGTAAACGAAAATATTATTGGGGTCACCTGTAGGGAAGAGTAACACCGGTACATTTCTCATTCCAAAAAATACAAATGAAAAAGCCAGTAATGCAAATGTACCTATGAGTAACTGCGCCGGCCTCCATCCTTTTAATGCCCAACGCAACATTGATTCGTACTTAGTCATCATTGCAGGTAGCACCTTGTTCTGGAAAGAATGTATCATTCCACTCAACACAAATGCATTGAAAATTGCAAGTGCTGCGAAAAGGAGAAGAAGATTACCAATGAAGCGATAGCTGGCTACGTCTTGTGAATATCCCATGATATCCATTAATACACCTATTCCTACGGTTATCCATAACAGTGGTTTTTTAAATATCGCTGATTTTGGTTCAGGTTTTTCTTCGGCATGCGTCATGAAATCAACTGCAAAAACAGGATTCATGATATATGCTACAATCAAAGATGCTGTGAGTGTGAAGATTAACATTGCTGGCAGATAAACCATGAATTTGCCAATAATACCCGGCCAGAAGAGTAGCGGAACAAATGGTGCGAGTGTTGTAAGCGTACCTGCCAGTACAGGAATGAATACCTCTCCTGCTGCAAATTTGGCCGCGTCTGCTGAACTGATGGCGCCTTGCCCCTGCGTGAATATTCTATGCGTGTTTTCAATAACCACTATGGCATCGTCTACCACAATACCCAATCCAAACAATAATGCAAACAGCACCATGAAGTTCAATGTAACGGTGGATCCGAGAAATACATCCATTGTAGGAAGGAAAATAAACGCAAGGAACATACTTAGCGGGACCGATAAAGCCACAAAAAATGCGTTGGTAACACCCATGAAAAACATGAGTACCAGCATAACCAGTATAAAGCCAATAACTATGGAATTTACCAATTCATTAAATGAAGTGGCTGCTTTAATACTAAGGTCGCCTGTTACTATAATCTGTAAGTCTTTCGGAAATTGATTTTTCTTTAAATCATCTACCACAGCATTGATTTTTTCCGATGCTGCGATAAGGTTTTCGCCGGATCTTTTGATGATACTCAGCGTCACCACGTTTTTGCCTTCTAATCGTGCATAACTTTCTTTTTCTTTGATGGTATCCCGTATCTCTGCTATTTCCCTGAGATAAATGGGAGCACCATTTATATTTTTTACAATCACCCGGTTAAGATCCAGAGCAGAATTAAACTGTCCATTAACCCGAAGCGTTCTCCTCTGTTCACCCACTTCCAGAAGGCCTCCGGATATATCAGCGTTTTCGCGCTGTACAGCCTGTTCAATATCAGCGAAACCAACTTTCGCTACTTCCATTTTGTACTTGTCTACATTCACCTGGATTTCTCTTTCAGGAGCGCCAACAAGATCCACGCGACTGATTTCAGATAACTCTTCAATTTTATCCTGCAGCATATCAGCAAATTCACCAAGTTTTACGGCATCGAAATCTCCACTCACATTCACGGCCATAATCGGGATTTCAGATAAACTGATTTCCTGGATAGTGGGTTCCTGCGTTAAATCATTTGGTAAATCCTTTTTCGCCTTGTCAACAGCGTCCCTCATTTTCTGCAGCGCTTCATCCGTTTTTACAGAAGTGTTGAACTCCACGATAATCGCAGAAAAATCCTGCAGCGATGTACTGGTGATCTTATTTATTTTAACTCCGGTAATACCCTTTAACTCCTTTTCAATAGGCCTTGTAACAAGGTTCTCGATGTCTTTTGGAGAATTACCGATATAAACAGTTTGTACATAAATAGTAGGCAACACCACATCCGGGAATTGCTCTTTAGGCATTGACATGAAGAGTGAAACGCCCCATAATGTTATAAACAGTGTGATGAGGTATACGGCTGTTCTGCTTGATATCGCCCAGTTGGTGGCAAAAAATGTTTTACCGCTTTTAATGAGGTGATGTATTTCGCCTTCTTTATTTTGATTAGCCATTTCTTATATTTTTTTCTGCTGATTATCTTTACCGCTTACAGTGATGTCAATTCAAGCAACTGTCCTTCATACAAACCCTGGAAACCTTTCGTTATCACTTTATCTCCTGCTGCTATTCCATTCCGGACCTCAATGAGATCTGAATAAAATTCACCAATGACCACCTGCCTTTTGCGCGCAACTTTTTTTCCTTTTTCATCTGCCATCACATACACATATTTTCCCTTGTCGTCTGTTTGAACAGTTTCAACAGGAACTACAACTGCATTTTTAGATTGATGATCAAGAATCTTTACTACCGCAACCTGGTTTGGTTTCAGCATCGGATCGCCTGGCACTTTACTTTCTGCAACAAAACTTCTGGAAATATTATTGATTGTTTCACTGATCAGACTGATTTGTGTTTTGAATGTTTTCCCCGCATCCGGTACTTCTACAACCACAGACATTCCTTTCCTGATTTTCGAAACATAATTTTCCGGTACGTCCACTGTCGCCTTCAGGTTAGAAGGATTTACAATAGTGATCCCTGCCTGTGGTGAACCTGTGAAAAATTCGCCGACACGAATGGATACAGTTTCAGCCACACCGTTTACTTCAGCATAAACGTTGGACAAGTTTAACTGCTCCCTTACGACCGCCATCTGTTTTTCTACATTATCTACATTGTTTTTTGCAGTAAGAAACTGAACCTCGGTACCAATCCCTTCATTCCACAAATTCTGCTGCCTTTGATACAGGTTTTTTGCAAAACTCAATTGAGTTTCCAATTGAGCTATACTTTGCCTTACCACAGCATCATCAAGTTTTAATAGCAACTGTCCTTTCTTCACCCTATCACCCTGCTTTACATAAATAGCTTTTACCTGACCGCCCTGACCACGAGGTGAAACGAAATAGATATTTTCAGTTGCGATTTTACCCTGCAGATCGATGTAATGTTCGAAATCCTGCAGTTTTACTTCTGTAACACTTACCAGTTTAGTTTTTTCTTCCACTGCATTCGGATCCATTTTTACAATCTCCTGTTCAAGGGAAATGATTTTTTGATCCAATTCAGTCTTTTGTTTTTTAAGTCCTTCCAATGCAGCTTTTTTATCATTCAGTCCTGCAGCATCTTCTTTTTTACTGGCGCCGCAAGCCATCAGAAATAAAATTCCTGAAATCAATAATACCTGTTTCATCCTTTGTGCTTTTATATATGTGATCATGTGCTTTTTAAAGTTTTCCGAGAGATCGGTAGTAACCAATTTTTGCCGTTACAGCGTCAAATAAAGCCTGGAAGAAATTACTTTGCGCAGTTTGATATTCCTGGTCGGCTTGTAATACTTCGAAACTGGAACCTAAACCAGATTCATATTTTTTCTTGGTGGTATTGAATACTCTTTCCGCGAGTTTCATATTTCTTTCCTGTACATCAAGTGTTGACAGCGAATTCCTGAAAGTCTGAAGTGCAGCTTCCCGCTGAAAGTCTATTACTTTTTCAAGATTCTCAATGTTGTTAAGCGTTTTATCAACTGTAAGCCGCGCCTGTTTTATTTTATAGTGTTTTTGCAAACCGTCGAAAATCGGAACATTGACGTTAAGACCAGCGACTGAAGTTTTAAACCATGGATCCGAATTGAAAAAATTAAAATTTTGTCTTAATGCATTGGCGCTGTAATTAAAGAATGCAGAAACGGTAGGCATGTAAGCAAGCTTATTTCTTTTTACATCCAGCTGCTGCAATTCTTTTACTGTATTCAGTAATTGCACTTCGTTTCTATCTTCATATCTGAATTCAGACGCCTCAAGAATATTCTCTTTTACAAAATCAACAGACAATGTATCGATGAGATTTAAAGTATCTTTCTGACTGAGGCCTAATGCATATTTTAGTGACGCATAACCGATATAGATGAGGTTATCAAACTGCGTATTAGTCGTTTTCAGATTGTTGAGGCTTACCTGTGTCTTATCAATATCTAAACGCTCTGCAAATCCGTTATCAAATAATTTATTCTGATCAGACAGTAGTTTTTCAAGCCTTTGGATGCCTTCAACCAGGAACACTTTTCTTTTTTCTGCAATCAACACAGAGTAATAAGACCGGAAAACGTTACTCTTAATGCTATCTTCCATCACTTTCACATTCAGATCTGCGTATTTCAAAGCAGTTCCTCTTGCCTGCAAACCAACAAATACATCAGGCTGAAAAAGTAATTGCTGAAACGCCAGCCCCGCCGAAGCCTGCCATGGTACCCCGAATTGTGCAGGAAAAAATTGTACGGGGTCATTCGGTTTTACAATAGGTGCACCGTTGCCATCTTTTACGCCCTGTTCTTCCAGTACATTATACACCTGCGGACTTACGAAGTCGGGTAATAATGTCACTGGTATTTTAAAGAAGTGCTGCAGGCTAACGGAGCCGGTTACCTGTGGAAGCGCCTGGCCTGTAATTTCCCGGTTTTTGGCATCCTGAATCTGCCTGTCAATTTTTAAATTCTTGATATCATTAACATTTTCTAATGCGTGACTCACTGCATCCTTTACAGTGAAAGCATATTTCTTTTGTGCAGTTACGGATTGTGCAGTTATTATTATTAACCCGATAACCGT
The DNA here is from genome assembly GCA_031425315.1 of Chitinophagales bacterium. GTDB lineage: Bacteria > Bacteroidota > Bacteroidia > Chitinophagales > Chitinophagaceae > Pollutibacter. Next base: position 14,904 of record JANPJC010000043.1, on the reverse strand, counting down.
TGCTGTTAGTCTCATTCCCAACGTTTTATTTCTTATTATGTATCGCTCTTTCATGTTTATATTTTGTGGTGAGTTCATATCCCTTTTGCGTTACCAAACCATAAAGGAAATTTTCAAGCAATTCAATAGTAACATCTACCAGGTTGTATTTAGCCGGCGGGAACACTTCTATATTGAAAGGAATCAACATTGATTCAAGTCTGTATTTCGACAATACATCTGCATTGATTTCAGGTCTGTACAAGCCGTCTTCGATCCCCGACTTAATATTGTTATGTACTGTTACCAGCAAAAAATTATTCTTGTGTTGAATCCATTTGTTGTATGCTTCCTGGTGGAATTTTCGCAGATCATATAAAAGCATTGGGTTCATGTTGATGAGGAATTCCTGAATCATATCCATTGTGAGAAAAATTTCATGGATGGCGTTATTGGAATGCTGACCACAATCCAAACATCGGTTTTGCAGATCGTTAATATCTGCATCTACTACGGCGCTTACCAATTCATTTTTGTCAGCAAAGTACTGGTAGATAGTTTTTTTGGAAATCCCCAATTGTGTGGCAATGTCATCCATTGATATGGAGCGGATGCCATACTGCATGAATAATTCCATTGCTTTTGCCTGAATTCTTTCTTTCATCTCTGGAGTTGCTTCAAAATGGACAGCAAAACTATGGAAACTTTAAATGTAATTGTAGTTTCCATATAAATATTTTACCATTCATAATAATTGTTTAACACAGGTATCAATTGGGTGGAAATTGAAAGGGAAGCGATGATTTTGAGATTTACAGACAGAGAAATTCATCAAAATCCAACATATAGAATTGATTTTCATGTTTGATGCTCTCCTTGACAAAGGGAAAAGACCTGAACTATGGCGTTATTTTCGCGAAAAATAGGCTGATAAGCTTCTTTAGGCCGAATGGTTAAGTACTACTTTTGCGGTTGAAACTCTTTTTAATGAAGCCAAAACTCCAGTTTAAAAGCCTCATCCCTATTTTTTTTCAGGGATTGATCATACTCGCGCCCATTTTCATAACAGGGTGGGCAGTGGTATCTCTGTTCAATTGGATCGATAGCATATTGCCTAATCTGATGCAGATATTGTTTCCGCAATGGGTTAAAAAAGATGTTTATGGTATTCCACAGCGGATACCTGGGCTGGGATTTTTGGTGGTGATTGTTATCGTTTTACTGGTTGGATATATCTCTTCTTCATTCATTGTAGGTAAACTGGTGGATCTTTTTGATCAGCTGCTTGAAAGGACACCTGGAATCAAAATCATTTATACTACGGTAAAAGACTTTTTTGAAGCTTTCGCTGGCAATAAGAGGAAGTTTGACAAAGCTGTTTTGGTAAGTACAGACGCTTATGACGTGTGGCGGATTGGATTTATAACGCTTGAAAGCGCTGAGGAGTTTGGGCTGAAAGAGCATGTGGCAGTTTATGTGCCGCAATCCTATGCCTTCGCCGGGCATTTATATTTTGTCACGACGGATCGGGTGAAGATCCTTACCGATATAGGTTCTGCCGACGCGATGAAATTTGCGATTTCAGGCGGTGTTGCAGAGATAGATGATGAACATGGCCATTTTACAAAAACAAGAAACAGATGAAAAAAGCAGTGTGTGGATTGATGATGTGTGGTTTGATGCTGGTTTCGGTAAATTGTTATTGCTGGGGATTTTATGGTCATAAAAAGATCAATTATCAGGCAGTGTTTCTATTACCTCCGGGAATGATGATTTTTTATAAGAAACATGTTGAATATCTCACGGAACATGCAGTGGATCCGGATAAAAGGAGGTATGCCGTTGCAGACGAAGGACCAAGACATTATATAGATCTTGATCGCTACGGACCGGATGTGGCAAAGGTTTTACCCCGTAAATGGAAACAGGCGGTGGATATTTTCACTGCCGACAGCTTACAGCAACATGGCATTGTACCCTGGTGGATCCAGATCATGCATGCAAGATTGACCACGGCATTTAAGGAGAAAAACCCTGTCCGGATTCTAAAATTATCAGCTGAAATAGGACATTATATTGCCGACGCTCATGTGCCGCTGCATGCCAGCAGCAATCACAATGGACAATTAACCGGGCAACACGGTATTCATGGTTTTTGGGAGAGCAGGATTCCCGAATTATTTGCTGAGCATCATTTTGATTTTTTAATTGGCAAGGCCGAATACATAAGTGATCCGTTGGAATTTATCTGGGCGAGGGTTTATGAAAGCGGTCTGGCAGCGGATACCGTTCTGTTTCGCGAAAAGGAATTAAGCGCCCGCTTTCCTGAAGCCGCTAAATACGCATTTGAAGAAAGAAATGGCGTAATGATCAAACAATACAGCACTGCTTATACGACTGCTTACCAACGTCAGCTCAATGATATGGTGGAAAGAAGGATGCGCCAATCTATATATGCAGTAGCGGCATATTGGTATACGGCATGGGTCAATGCAGGTCAACCTGATCTGACTTCATTATCGGGTGAAATATTTACAGAAGAAGATCAGCAGGAATGGAACAGCCTCCATCAGCAGTGGTTAAATCGTAGTCCGCAGGAACGCTCTTGTACAAATTAATTACCTTTGCGCCTCCTTGAAATAATTCTTGTAAAGACATTTTCACAGGATGATATTTACAGATCAAATCTATATGTATGAGTTTAGCTGAACAGGTAGGCAGGAAGCATAATTTTAATGCGGGACCCAGTATTTTACCGGCAGAAGTATTTGAAGAAGCAAGTCGTTCAATTTTGAATTTCAATGATACCGGGCTTTCGATCCTGGAGATAGGACACAGGACGCCTATTTTTGAGGCAGTTTTAGATGAAGCGATTGCCTTAATTAAAGAGCTGATGTTTCTTGATGAAAATAAAGAAGTTCTTTTTCTACATGGAGGAGCAAGTACACAATTTTTTCAGGTACCGATGAATCTGTTAGATGAAAAAGCTACAGCGGCTTATCTTGATTGTGGAGTATGGGGAGTAAAAAGTATAAAGGAGGCAAAGATATTTGGGAATGTAAATATTGTGGCCAGTTCTAAGGATCGGAACTATACTTATGTTCCTAAGGGATATGATATTCCATCGGACGCGGCATATTTTCATTATACCACCAACAACACGATAGAAGGTACCCAGATGCATCATATTCCCGACTCACCAGTGCCCCTCGTGGCAGATATGAGCAGTGATATATTGAGTACCCAAATGGATTTTAACCGGTTTTCATTAATATATGCAGGGGCACAAAAAAATATCGGGGCCGCCGGCGTTAACCTGGTTATTCTGGATAAATCAATCACCGGAAAAGTAAGTCGCAGGTTACCGGCCATGATGGATTATCGCCAGCATATCGATAATCATTCAATGCTGAATACTCCACCGGTATTTGCGATTTACGTTTGTTTACTCACATTGCGCTGGCTTAAAAAAATGGGTGGTGTTGCCGGCATAGAAAAAATCAATAATCAGAAAGCAACTTTATTGTACGATACAATTGATAGCCTGCCCATATTTAAACCAACAGTTGCAAAAGAAGACCGGAGCAAGATGAATGTTGTTTTTGTAATGGATGATGTTGATGCAGAAAAATCATTTCTTTCATTATGCAAAGAGCAAGGAATGGTAGGCGTAAAAGGTCATCGCAACGTGGGAGGTTTCAGGGTTTCATTATATAATGCCCTTCCTTTAGAAAGTGTTGTGGCACTGACTCAACTGATGAAAAGTTTCGCAACCCGTTATTAACACCGGTATTTATTTACCTGGGGTACAAAAAAATTAAGTTATTTATATGGCAAATATTTCTCCTTTCAATGCGCTGAGGCCTGATCCGGAAATGGCTGCCGAAGTAGCCTCCAGGCCTTATGATGTTTTAAACAGTGAGGAGGCGAGAGTTGAAGCCGCAGGAAATCCTTTTTCATTTTTGCATATAACAAAGTCGGAGATAGATCTGCCATCAGACATCAATCCTTATGCTGAATTGGTTTATGAAAAAGCGAAAGAAAATCTTGAGCAATTGCAAGAGAAGAAGATTCTGATCAGGGAGGCAAAACCCTGTTATTATATATACCGTTTGATTATGAACGGGAGGAGCCAGACCGGTTTAGTTTGCGGTTCTTCAGTTGCTGATTATAATGAAGGCATTGTAAAGAAACATGAATTTACACGTCCTGAAAAAGAGCAGGACCGAATCAATCATATAAAAACAACAGGTGCGCAAACAGGTAATGTGTTTCTGGCGTATAACAATGTTGATGAAATAGATACACTGATCGCCAACTGGATGGAAAATGAACAACCGGTTTATGATTTTGTAGCTGATGATAAAATTGGTCATACCATCTGGATCATTGATAAATCTGAAGCAGTTGATACAATCACTGATCTGTTTAGAGAAAAAGTTCCCTGTACTTATATTGCAGATGGTCATCACAGGGCTGCCAGTGCCGCCAAAGTAAAAGCTGCATTAGGAAAAGATGCAAGCCCTTCAGCAGATTATTTCCTGACTACATTATTCCCGGCGAGCCAGCTGGAGATAATGGATTATAACAGGGTAATCAAAGATCTTAACGGTTTAAGTAAGGAAGAATTTATCAGCGCTCTTCGCGATGACTTTATGGTAACCTATTGTGGTGAGCCTGTTAAACCTGCATCACTGCATGAATTTGGTATGTACCTCGATGGCAATTGGTACCTGTTACATGCAATAGAAAATACGTATACACATGATCCTATCGGCGTTCTTGATATCACTATTTTGTCCAATAATGTGTTGGATAAAATCCTTGATATTAAAGACCAGAGAACGGATAAGAGAATTGATTTTGTGGGAGGTATTCGTGGGTTGGGGGAATTGCAGAGAAGAGTTGACAGCGGTGAAATGAAAGTAGCTTTCAGTTTATTTCCGGTTAGTATTCCACAATTATTTGCCATTGCAGATTCAGGAAATGTAATGCCTCCAAAGAGTACCTGGTTTGAGCCAAAACTGAGAGATGGGCTACTCACTCATTTGATATATTAATTTTCACCTATGAAAAAGATGCTGAAAATTTGCTTTGTTATGTTGTTGCCGCTGCAAATATTTGCACAACAAACCACCGACCAGTTAAAAGAAACGGCGCGACTTTTCCAGCGCCAGGGAGATTATTCCAATGCCATCCTGGTATTCAACAAGGCTCTTCAGCAAAAACCAAATGATCTTGAAACAATGCGGGATATGGCGTACACATATTACCTGCAAAGAGATTATGCAAAAGCTCTTGAAACTGTCAAACCTTTGTTATCGAGAGAAGACGCTGATGTTATGACTTACCAGATAGGGGGCAATATTTATAAAGCTTTGGAAGAAGTGAAGGATTGTGAAAGAATGTATAAAACAGCATTAAAGAAATTCCCTTCAAGCGGGGCACTGCATAGCGAGCTTGGCGAATTATATTGGGCGAAAAAAGAAGCCGCAGCTGCAATTGGCGAATGGGAAAAAGGAATGCAACTTGACCCGGCATTTTCTTCAAATTATTACCACGCCGCCAAATATTATTATGCTATTGCCGACAAAGTCTGGAGCGTGGTTTATAGCGAAATATTTATCAATACCGAAAGTTATTCGGCACGTACAAGTGAAATAAAAAAACTCCTGCTGGAATCTTATAAGAAATTTTATACTGATTCAGAAGTCTTTAAGCAATATAATGCTCAGAAAAAAACTCCATTTGAAGAAGCTGTTCTGAATTCATTAAGAAAATTTCAATCACAAACTTCCTCTGGGATTACTCCGGATGCATTAACGTCCATTCGTACACGATTTGTACTGGACTGGTTTGAATCAAATGCAGGGAAGTACCCTCATAAGCTTTTTGATCAATGGCAATATATGGTAAGAGAGGGGATGTTTGAGGCATACAACCAATGGATATTTGGGCCTGTAGTGAATGAAGCAGAATATCAGGTGTGGCTCAACACGCATGATGAAGAGAGTAAAAAATTTAACTATTATCAACGCAACCGTGTCTTTAAGATGCCTGCGGGCCAGTACTATGGTCCAGTCAGGTAAATATCAGCTTCAATAGTATTTATTTATGTTACTTCTTTAAAAGGTTTATCTTATTGATCACCATTTATCAGGAATATATTCTTTCGATTGCATCCCTGTATTTTTCCATGATCACTTTTCTTTTCAGTGACAATTTCGGTGTTAGCTCACCTCCTTCAATATTCCATTCTTTTTCCAGCAGTTCGAACTTTTTAATTTGTTCCACATGATTAAAAAGCTGATTGTACTCTTCAACTATATTTTTAAAAAGTTCAATCACTCTTGGATTACGAATCAGCTCTTTGGGATTTTCTGAATTTACGCCATTGAGCTCACCCCATACACGAAGCGCGGGATAAGAAGGAATGATCAATGCTCCGGCAAATTTTCTTTCTGCACCCACCACCATCATTTGTTCAATAAATGGTGATTCTTTCATTTTGTTTTCTATAGGTTGCGGAGCCACATATTTTCCACCACTTGTTTTGAATATTTCCTTTTTCCGGTCAGTAATTTTCAAAAATTTGTTCTCCACCCATACGCCGATATCGCCGGTATGAAACCAGCCGTCTTTGTCAATTGCCTCAGCGGTTTGATCCGGATGTTTATAATATCCCATCATTACGTTATCGCCCTTGCAACAAATTTCGCCGTCCTCGGCAAGCTTTACTGTAACGCCTGTGATGACGGGCCCCACAGTTCCGAAACGTCTGCCTTCAACTTCATACCTGTTAACGCTGATTACCGGGGAGGTTTCAGTAAGACCATAACCTTCCATGATCACAATTTTTGCTGCGGTAAAAACCCGCAACAACTTCACCTGGCAGGCAGCAGCTCCGGTAACAATGGCCTTTACATTGCCACCCAGCCCTTCGCGCCATTTTTTAAAGATGAGTTTATTCGCAAGACCCAACTGGAAATTGAACCATGCTCCCTGGTTTTTGCTGCTGTCGAAACGGCTGCCAATATCCACCGCCCAGAAAAAGAGTTTTCTTTTTACGCCAGTCAGTTCCTGCCCTTTACCTATGATACGCTCATATACTTTTTCCAATAAGCGTGGAACTGTTGTGAAAACAGTTGGCTTCACCTCTCTTAAATTATCACCTATTTTATCCAGACTTTCAGCATAATAAATAGAACATCCACCAAAAAGATAGATATACGTAACCATCCGTTCAAATATATGATTGAGCGGAAGAAAGCTCAGCGCCTTATCAGTCTTGCCACCAATTTTTTCAAATACTTCTTCTGATGCCATCACATTTGAAAGAATATTTTTGTGGCTGAGCATCACTCCTTTTGGAAAACCGGTAGTACCCGAAGTATATAAAATTGTGCAAAGGTCGTCGTATTGAATACTATCGCGAATGCTGTTTAACCTGGCCTCGTCTTCAGCAGTCCCCCTGTTTAAAATATCTTTCCAGTTCAATGCTTCCTGCAAATTATCGAATGCGTAAACTGCCTTTACAGATGGAACAGCTGATCGGATACTTTGAACTTTTTCGAACAGTGCCCTGTCGCTTACAAAAACAAGTTTTACAGCAGCGTCATTTAAAACAAATTCAAGTTCATTGGGATTGATAGTTGGATATATCGGCGTTAGCACTGCTCCGATTTGTTGTACCGCAAAATCGAGTATCATCCATTCAGGCCGATTGTTACTCAGGATGGCAATTTTGTCCCGTCCTTCAACACTCATATCATTTGGGCCTAATCCAAGATGCAATAGCCCGGTACTCAGTTTATCAACTGTGTTCCCTATTTCGGCGGTACTATATTTTCTCCAGATGCCGCCTTCTTCCTTGGCGGCGAACATATCTTCTTTTGGAAAATTATCCAGTTGGTAGCGAATACAATCAAATAATCTTTTTGGCTCCATATTACAATCGTTGAAGGGTTGAATGTAGGATTAAGATAACTAAATAAATATATAAAAAATAGCACCTTAAACTGTCTTCTTTTAAGTTAACCTGTATGAGCTTCAAAAGTTAATGTGTAATCAATTTTTTATTTGCGAACACAGGGCCGTTTCCTTATGCCCGGCACACAATCCGTCATCCTGCAAAATGACGTAACTTTCGGAGCCCATTTGGGAAATCTCTAACTCAATTTTATATACGCATGAGAAAAAATGTCTTAGCTGTTTTTGCATTGATGGTATTTACACAATTAAGTGTTTCAGCACAAAAAAGAGAATTATCTGAGGACCAGTTGTTAAAAGGAGCCAAAACCAATATCACCAAACCTTTACCACAGGTAATGGGGTGGATCGATGATACTCATTTGTTATATAGCAAAAAAATTCATATCGATTCTGCCGCTAGTGTTTGGGTACTGGATTGCAAAACTGGTAAAGAAACTGCAGGCAGTGCCGATATGCTGAAAAAACCTGCAACACCAGGTATATCAGTTACCGCCCGATACGATGATATTTATATAAAAGAGGGTGATAAAAATGAAGAAAGGTTTACTGCGACAAAAGAAAAAGAAGCCAATCCAACGCTTTCGCCTGACAATAAATTTATTGCCTTTACACGTGATAATGATCTCTATACTATTGAACTGGCAACCAAAAAAGAAACAAGGCTTACCAACGATGGCAGTGATTTGATTTTAAACGGATATGCCAGCTGGATTTACCTTGAAGAAATACTTGGACGTGCTACAAGATATAAATCTTTTTGGTGGAGCCCTGATAGCAAAACCCTTGCGTTTATGCGAATGGATCAATCAAAGGTTCCTGTTTTTCCATTATACAATGAAAATGGACAGCATGGTTCATTAGAAAATACAAGATACCCCAAGCCGGGTGATCCCAATCCGGAAGTAAAAATTGGAATTGTTCCTGCACTTGGTGGATCTGTTGTATGGGCCGACTTTAATGAAAAGGATGACCAGTATTTTGGAATGCCTTACTGGCACGCCGACAGCAAGTCGTTGTATGTACAGTGGATGAATCGTAGTCAGGATAACCTGAAAATTTACCTGGTGGAACTTGCTTCGGGCTCAAAAAAAGAAGTGTACGACGAAAAGCAAAAAACATGGGTGGATCTTGATCAGAATAACCGTATCAATTTCTTAACTAAACAACCGGGTTTTATCATCTCAAGCGATAAAGAAGGCTGGGAGCATTTGTACCTCCATAATGCAGATGGTTCATTGAAGAACAGAATCACAAATGGCAAACTATGGGGCACATCCATTGTAAAAATCGATGAAGACAGGAAGCTCGTTTATTTTACAGGCAAACTTGAAAATTCTACCCGTATAGATTTTTATCGTGTGGGTTTTGATGGAAAAAAACAGGAGCGGCTCAGTTTTGGTGAGTTTACACATCGGATAACCCTATCGCCAGGTGGAAGCTATTTTACGAATGTATATTCCAATGTAAGCACTCCCGATCGCCTTGCGGTTGTTGATACCAAAACAAAAAAGGCCAAAGAACTTGGTGATAGCAAGGGGTCCGAATTCAACCTTTATCAGCTCGCCAAAACAGAAATCATAACAGTAAAATCTGATGATGGATTATACGATCTGCCGGTTAGGATTACCTGGCCTGCAACCTACAATCCAAACTCTAAGTATCCGGTGATGATCAGCATTTATGGTGGTCCTAACGCAGGTACAGTAAGAGATGGATGGCAGTTCAATCCACAGCAGCAATGGTATGCGAAAGAAGGGTTGATCCAGGTGTCAATGGATCATCGCGGCAGCGGGCATTTTGGAAAAGAAGGGATTAACTATATGCACCGCAATCTGGGCTACTGGGAGATGAAAGACTGGATCGCTATTGTGAAATGGCTGAGGACCGTTGGTGCCGATTCCAGCAAAGTTGCAATCAGTGGATTTAGTTATGGAGGGTATATGGCATGTTATGCATTAACTTATGGAGCCGATTATTTCACACATGGACTTGCCGGTGGAAATGTGGTAGACTGGCAGCTATACGACACTCATTATGCTGAAAGGTTTATGGATACACCAGCTGAAAATCCTGAGGGATACAAATCCAGTTCTGTCCTTGCACATACAGACAAATACAAGGGGTTAATCAGAATTTATCATGGAACCATGGATGATAATGTACATATGCAGAATAGCATCCAGTTAATAAAGAAACTACAGGACAGCAAAAAACATTTTGAATTCATGTTATATCCGGGTGGCCGGCATGGATGGGGTGGCAACCAGGGCGCTCATTCCACGAATGAAAATAACATGTTCATTTATAAGAATTTGCTGAATAAAGAAATGCCTGTAAAGATGTTAAGATAGTCAGGAAGCCAGACCTGAGATGTTCAAAAACCGGGTAGGTCTGGCTTTTTCTTAATCCCTGTAATTTAAAGCCGGTTTTCTATCTCCTAACAGTGCTTTATATTGATAGCTGCCTTTCTTCTCCGCGAATTCTTTTTTCGCTTCTTCAATCAGTGCCGGATTATTGAATAATTCTATTCCCATGGTTGTTAGTGTTTTTGCTGCCACCATCATTCCCTTTGTTCCGATACCTGTTGCACCACAAGCCACAGCCTGCCAGCTATGAGCAGCCGTGCCCGGTACCCAGGTGGCGGTACTGAAACCAACTGTCGGAATCGTATAGCTTACATCACCAACATCAGTAGACCCCGGACTTGAATTGGCAGGAATTTCGAACGGTTGAATTTGCCCGGCACTGCTCACAGGTGGAAATGCATACTTAAAACCTGATTGAATTTTACCGGCAAAGACTTTTTCTTCTTCCGTATAGTTGACTCCTCCAACAAAAAGCAAACTCTTTTGCGCTTCCTTTGATAGCGGCTGATTAATCAGCAGATCGTGTGTGCCACCGATGATTTCATATTTCATTGTGGTTTCTGTTCCGATTGCTGCACCTTCAGCGGCTTTTACAATACGGTCAAATAAAGCCACAACCTGCTCTTTATCCGGATGTCGCGAATAATAATAAACTTCAGCGTAATCAGGGACTACATTCGGTGCTTTGCCTCCACTGGTTATGACATAATGAATTCTTGCTGATGGAGGAATATGTTCTCTCATCATATTCACCATATTATTCATCGCTTCCACTGCGTCTAAAGCCGACCGCCCTCTTTCGGGTGATGCAGAAGCATGTGCACTGGTTCCATAAAATCTGAATTTGGCAGATTTATTCGCCAGGGCGCCATCAAGGTCCACCCTGTTTTCGCTTCCCGGGTGCCAATGCAATACAATATCAACATTATTAAAAAGACCTTCTCTTACCATATACACTTTTCCGGAACCACCTTCTTCTGCAGGACAGCCATAGACTTTTATTGTTCCCTTCCATCCATTTTTAATCATTTGATTTTTTAATTCGATACCAGCAGCAACAGAAGCCGTACCAAACAGATGATGCCCGCAACCATGTCCACTTGTTTTTCCGTCTACCGGCTTTTTTTCAGGTATGGCTTGCTGTGAGAGTCCCGGTAACGCATCGTATTCAGCGAGAATGCCAATTACGGGACTGCCGCTACCATAGCTGGCGACAAATGCCGTTGGAATGCCCGCCACTCCCGGAGTTACATTAAAACCTTCTTTTTGTAATTCCTGCTGCAATAATGCAGAACTTTTTTCTTCCTTGTATCCCAGTTCGGCAAACGCCCATATTTCTAAAGCAACTTTAGCATATCGTTCTTTTTCTGATTCGAGTCGCTGAACAGATGCGGATTTTATCGGCTGCAGTTTATCAATCGGTTTCTTCTTTTGCGCTGTTACAAAAAATACGCAGTTCAACAGAACAATTAACAATGTCAAAATTTTATTCACCATAAGCATGAGTTGAATGTGTAATTTAATTGCTAATCATTAATTTTAGCTGAATCTTATTGCTCCATAGGAAACAAATTTTACAGAACAGATTTAATTCATCTGTAAAATGATTAGCTGGTCACTATTCGTCAGCCGGTGATTTCAGATCAATATAAATTGACCGTATTGTTTTTTGAATTGCAATTTCATTTCCCGATTAATAAACTTCATATGCATGAGCTGTTTTATGTTTAAAAGAAATCTGTTGATTATTGTTGTTTTTTTCATTCACAATATCGGAGTAGCTCAGGTGGTGCCTGCTACCGGCGGGCAAAAATTGGCAGCCTTTGCCCATCAAAAAAAACTGATACAATCATCACAATACAAGCAATTGCAATGGCGGAATGTTGGTCCTGATAATATCAGTGGACGATGTACAGAAGTGGCTGGAATTTCCGGGAAAAGAAATATCATCTATGCATCTTTTGCAACAGGTGGATTCTGGAAAACGACAGATGCCGGCGAAACCTGGCTATCCCTATTCGATCATGAAGCCACACTTTCAGTAGGCAGTTTTGCGTTGGCTCCATCAGATCCAAACATCATTTACCTGGGCACGGGGGAAGCTAATATTTTCAGGGCTTCACTACCTGGATCTGGTGTTTATAAGTCGGCTGATGGCGGCAAAAGCTGGACTTTTTTGGGATTGGAGAGTACCGGAACCATTGGTCGCATTGTGGTTCATCCCACAAATCCTCAAATTGTATATGCAGCTGCAAGTGGTAATGAGTGGAGTTATAATGCTGACAGAGGAATATATTATTCGGCTAATGGGGGGAAGAGCTGGACGAAGATTTTAGGAAATAATGATCATGAAGGTTGTATTGACCTGGTGATTGATCCATCTGATCCCAATACCTTGATTGCTTCTACATGGAACAGGATTCGCAAAAGATGGAGCGACCCGGTGCCTGAAGACGGCGATCATTTATATAAAACCACAGATGGTGGAAAGACATGGAGAATTATTGATAACGGGCTGCCGCAAACGAAATTTACAGGACGGATAGGGCTCGCTTTTTCTAAAAGCAATCCCAATGTAGTATACGCATATGTTGATAATCATTCTCCTAAACGTGATCCTAAAGCAGGAGAACTGGATCCATATGGTCGGCCGATTCAGGTTATTCCTTTCGGAGTGCAGGTTTACCGCAGCAGCGACAAAGGTGAAAACTGGGCAAGAGTGAGTACAGAAGATGACAAGCTGGAAAGGTTTGCAGGTACTTATGGATGGGTTTTTGGCCAGATAAGAGTAGATCCCAATAATGAAAATGTAGTGTACATCATGGGCGTACCGATGGCGAAATCTATAGACGGCGGTAAAACATTTCAGATTATGCGGGCAGAAGATAAGAAAAGTGATAACACACACGGTGATCATCATGCATTATGGATAGACTCAATGGATTCGCAGTATATGATCAATGGAAATGATGGAGGTGTTGTAGTGACTTATAACGGAGGAAGGCGCTGGTATAATTTCTTCAAAAAAATACCTACCACGCAATTTTATAATGTCACCTACGACATGAAAACGCCATACAATGTATTTGGATCCGCGCAGGACGAGGGTAGTTATATGGGCAGTATTAAAAATACTTTTGGAGCTAAAGATTCTAATATCACCAATTGGAAAGATGCTCCCGGTGGTGAGGGAACCATTATCGCCATTGACCCCAAACAATCTGATGTTGTTTATGCTTCCAGTTTTTACGGCCGCCTTATGCGAAGCGACCTTAGTAGAAAAGACAGTATGAAGAACCGCAATATTTTTCCAAAACGTGCGGCAGATGAAGACGTTCATCGTGGCGAATGGTTGGCATACACCTTGCTATCACCACATAATAACAGTACAATATATCATGGTTTCCAATACCTGTTTCAATCAAATGACGAAGGCCACACATGGAAGAGAATAAGTGATGATCTTACTTATAACAATAAAGAAAAAATGGGTCGCACACCATATGCGATCAATCACCAGGCTATTACTGCAATTGATGAATCTCCACTTGAAAAAGGGGTCATTTTAGCCGGTACGGATGATGGCCGGGTATGGATCAGAAAAGGAGAATCAGCAGGGTGGGAGCCGGTAATGAAAGGAATACCTCAAAATGCACATGTATCAAGATTAGTCGCATCTGCATATAAAGCCGGTCGGGTATATCTCACTTTAAGTAACAGGAGAGAAGATGACCATACTCCATATATATACAGATCTGATGACTATGGGCAATCATGGACCAGCATTGCAGCAAACCTGCCCGCATCTCCGGTTAATGTTATCCGTGAGGATGTAAAAAGTGAAAATGTTTTATTCTGTGGTACTGATATGGGAATATATGTAAGCAGGGATGCAGGGATGTCGTGGGTTTCGTTACAGAACAATTTGCCGGCGACTGTTTCAGTTCAGGATTTGTTCATACATCCAAGGGAATTAAATCTCGTTATTGCTACGTACGGGAGAGGGATTTGGGTGATAGATGACGTATCAGTATTACGTTAAGCAGTGAGCAGGGAACAGCCAATATACAGACGGTAGAGATTAAGAGAGATAGCAGATTGCTCCTTGTATGATTTCTTTTGGCCACGGAGATTAGCAGAGGTTTTAAGTTGAACGGAGAGTTGATGTGTTGGCTGTTTCTCCGCTTACCTCAACATCCCCGCTCAACTCCGTGGGCAGAAAAAGGTTTTTAAATTTTGAATTTACCGGTAGAGATTGATGTTGAACCTGCACCTCTCACCATTTTGGACAAAGAGGGCCGCAAAGGAACAGCAAATACAAGTGAGCAGTAAGCAGTGAGCAGGGAACAGACGACACACAGACAGTAGACGGTAGGCAGTAGAAACAGCCAATACAACTGTATTGCCAAACGATCAATAGATATTCTGAAGTTTGGACACAGAGAGTCACAGAGGTACAGAGAGGACAAAGTAACAGCCTATCAGTTGTAGAGAAACAGAGCCTAAAATCTACACCATATACTGTACTGGCTGTTTCTATTGCCTATTGCCCACTGCCTATTGCCTA
>JANPJC010000042.1:0-32142 GCA_031425315.1 Chitinophagales bacterium | reverse complement strand
GTTCTCTACTGTCTACCGTCTATTGTCTACCAACTGAGTATTGGCTGTTAACCTAAAACGCAGAACTTACAACGTAAAACCTGTATCGGCTGTTCTCTACTGTCTACCGTCTATTGTCTACCAACTGAGTATTGGCTGTTCTCTACTGTCTACCATCTACCTACTACTGTCTTTTGTATTGGCTGTTAACCTAAAACACAGAACTTAAAACATAAAACCTGTATTGGCTGTTCTCTACTGTCTACCGTCTATTGTCTACCAACTATTTCTGAACAACCAAAATATCCGACAAATTCAACACCTCATTCTGCTTGTACCTGTTTTTGTCGTCATCAAAACATTTAGCATATTCATTCAGCAAAAATTGAATCACACGATGCGTACTCATTGGTTTAAAGTAGGAAGGTGTTGAGGTAACAGAAATTCTTTTAAAATAATTCTCAACATCCTTTTGTGTATATACCTGACCGGAGACCGGATCGATATAGAATAAAATTTTATTCGGCTTCGGACTGGGATTAAAATAATCAGAGGTGTTATCAAAATAGGCCAGAATAAACTGGCGGGGAATATTGATGGCCTTTACAGGAATGTCCAGCATCTGACAAACAGATTGGTACAGTATGCCATTTGCAATAGCATTTCCTCTTTTCGTTTCAATCACTTTATTTAAAAGAAACTCTTCCTGATTCTGATAAGAGATCTCTACACCTTTGTGTTTGTTGTGAGAAAAGAATACTTTGTTAATGACATTTATTTGTTCGAGCGGTGTCAGGTAACTATTCAGTTCAAGCCATATATTTCTTCGCAATTTCTCAATCTCATTATTGACTGAATTAACATGAATATCAGGAAACTTATATTTTGAAACCAACAACGCGCCTTCGATCAGTTCAGGGAAGTCTTTGCGCGCCCAGTTTGTAAATTCGTGCTGAAGATCCTGGTAGTGGAGTCGGTGTATCAGTTGTTCAATTCTTTCCTGTACTTCTTCCGGAACTGTATTTTCCCAAAGATCTTCGAGATTAGGGATGATTTCTTTACCAAAACTGATGATGCGTTCGCTCACAGTAGTGAAAACTTCTGTATCAGGATCATCTATGAGATGAAACAATGCCGATATTTCTTTATTAGGTTCCATAGATTTATAAAGGATTCCTGATTAATACGTAAGCATAGACAAAAAATTGTTGTGGTTATGAGAAAATAAATATCGGCTGATATGCGTTACGCGCGAAGCTTAACTTTTCCACAGCACCTTAATAAACAGCGCGTTTATCAATTTTTTTTCAACATTGGCCAATAGTATTTCTGGCCAACCGAATCGTACCATCGATCAAAAATGAAAATTGGATTCTTCTGTGAGCTATGCCTGTAGCGACTTTACAAAGAATCCAATTCGAATTCATTTTGAGCGTTAGATCTTGCTGAAAGAAAAATACAAAGCTGCTGCAGTAATTAAACTGCATTGCAACTTTATATTTATTAATGATTTGGGGAAAAATAATCTGTCGCCCGATCTGAATTTATTTTGCTCAGGCTTTCTTTTTCTTTGGAATTCTTTTCTTCGGAGGGTTCGCAATCACCTCTTCAATGATTTTTTGAACTTCATCAATCAGCAGATCGGCAGCTTTTTCATGCCGCTCCTTAGGTATGGGAAAATTCTTTAATCCTTTCTTGATATAAGGTCCGTAAGGTCCGCGAAGCAACTGAATTTTCTCTTTCTCGAAGACCTTAATTGTTCGCTCGTCTTTTGCTTTACGCTTTTCTTCAATGATTGGCGCCGCTGTTTCAAGCGTTACTTCGTATGGGTCATGTTCCTTAGATAGTGAATAGAACTTTTTGTCGTGAGCGATATACGGACCGAATCTTCCGATATTCACCTGCACCGGACTTCCTTCAAATTCTCCGAGTGTTCTTGGTAATTTGAATAATTCCATCGCTTCGTCAAAAGTGATGGTTTCTATGCTCTGCGTATTCTTCAGCTTTGCAAATTTGGCCTTATCTTCTTCATTAGATGTATCACCAATCTGTACCATCGGGCCATACCTACCCATTCGGGCAATCACTTTTTTGCCGGTAATCGGGTCAAATCCCAGCTCTTTTTCACCGCTGATCCGTTCAGCATTGTCCATCGTATTCTGAACATCTTTCTTAAATGGAACATAAAATTCATCGAGCATCGAGTTCCATTTCATCCGGCCTAAAGCGATTTCATCAAATTCATTTTCTATTCTTGCCGTGAAGCCATAATCCATCACATCATCAAAATACTGTACAAGAAAATCAGTTACGACCAACCCAAGGTCGGTTGGAAATAGTTTTGCTTTTTCGGCGCCAAAATTTTCCTGCTCAACTACGGTTTTGATTTTTCCATCCTTTAATTCCATCACCCGGTAATCTCTTCTCACCCCTTCCTTATCTCTCTTTTCTACATAACCTCTCTTTAATATTGTTGATATCGTTGGTGCATAAGTTGATGGTCGTCCAATGCCCAATTCTTCCAGTTTCTTTACCAGCGAAGCTTCTGTGTATCGTGGTGCCGGGCGGCTGAATCGCTCCGTGGCTTTCATTTCTTTAAGATCGAGACTTTGTCCCACAGCCAGTAATGGTAACATCCCTGCTGTATCTTCTTCATCTGCTACGTCATCATCATCCTTGCTCTCCATATACACCTTAAGGAATCCATCAAATTTTAATACTTCACCCTGTGCACTCAGCTGTTCTTTATTGGTTGAAATATCAATTTTCGCTGTTGTTTTTTCCAGTTCAGCATCCGCCATTTGCGATGCCATTGTCCTTTTCCAGATTAATTCATACAACTTCTGTGCATCAGCAATATCCACCTGGGTGCGGTCCATATAGGTTGGTCTTATCGCTTCATGTGCCTCCTGGGCTGATTCATTTTTGTTTTTGAATTTTCTCACCTGCACATATTCTTTACCGTAGCTAACTGTAATCTGGGTTTGAATTCCTTCCATTGCAGTATCACTTAGGCTCACACTATCTGTTCGCATGTAGGAGATGTAACCTGCTTCGTACAGTTTTTGGGCTAGTAGCATCGTTCTGCTCACTCCATATCCTAATTTACGACTGGCTTCCTGTTGTAATGTTGATGTGGTAAATGGAGCAGCAGGCGATTTCTTAGCAGGCTTTACCTGTATATCTGCCACCTTATAGTTTGCACCGATACATGAGTTCAGAAATTTTTCGGCATCTTCTGACTGAGCATATCTAGCTCCCTCTGCTTTAAAACTAACTTGTTTGCCATTGATATCTTTGGCAGAGAAGAATGCATCTACTTTAAAACTGCTTGCGGCCTGAAATGCATTAATTGCTCTTTCCCTTTCAGCTATTAATCTTACTGCAACACTTTGTACACGGCCGGCACTCAGATTGCCACGCATACTCATTTTGCGCCACAAAACAGGGGAGAGCTCAAAACCAACAATACGATCAAGTATCCTCCGGGCTTGCTGTGCATTCACAAGGTTCATGTCTACTGTCCGGGGCGATTTTACCGCAGATTGTATAGCCGGTTTGGTGATTTCATGAAATACGATACGTTTGGTTGTGCTGGGATCAAGACCTAATACCTCACACAAATGCCAGCTGATGGCTTCACCCTCACGGTCCTCATCCGTTGCGAGCCAAACTTCGCCAGACTTTTTAGCCACCTGCTTCAATTCCTTCACCACTTTTTCTTTATCTTCCGGAACGATGTATCTGGGCAAATATCCTTTCTTAATATCTATCCCCATGTCATCCTTTTCAAGGTCGCGGATATGGCCGAAACAACTTTTTACCTCGAAATCTTCCCCCAGAATCTTTTCGATTGTTTTCGCCTTCGCCGGTGACTCTACTATTAAAAGGTTTTTTGCCATAGTTATGGTTTCTTAGGTTTTTTACAGGTTTTCCAGGGTTACTCTCAGGGTAATTCTTTACATTTCCCAACCCAAAGTACACAAGATATTCCCTTTTTACTCGTGCAATAATAATGCAATGTGGTAAAATCAGGAAATCAGCACTCTTTGGCAGTTCTGTTTCCGCTGTTATTTTAGGATAAAATTAAATACTTAGTTGAGCCAAACGACGTGTATTTCACCGGTTTAAAAGGTTTTTCCTGTCATTTTTTCCGTTTTTTTATTTTTTAATTATGACTTAAAGAAAAGTTGAATATCTGGCCGACCCAATACTTTTGCAGGTAATGAATACTCAATTCGTATGAAAATCAGCCTTGTTGGTTCAGGAAACGTAACACACGTGTTGGCGCGGCTGATTAAAAACACACCGCATACAATTAACCAGATAATTTGCCGGCGACCCGCCGAAGTATCTCAACTTGCCCTGCAACTTGCGATACCCTCTGTTAAAGAATTTGGCCAGCCGATAGCAGATTCCGATTTGTATATAATAGCTATATCCGATTCAGCCCTGACCGATTTGCATAAATCATTGCAAATACGCTCGGGAATTATTGTTCATACCGCCGGAGCGGTCAGTAGCGACGCGCTGGCAGCTTATGGTCCGGCAACCGGCGTTTTATATCCTCTGCAATCCCTTAAAAAAGAACTTGAATTCATCCCCGAAATCCCCTTCCTGATCTATTCGCAGGATACACAAACGCTTGAAATGCTTCATTCCTTTGCACTTGAATTATCGTCAACTGTCCAAATCTGTACTGATGAAGAAAGGAAAAAATATCATCTGTCAGCCGTAATGAGTTCAAATTTCATCAATCATTTATTGGCCCTGAGCTTTGATTATTGTGAAACAGAGCATATCGATCCTCTTTTACTGCAACCCCTTTTAATGGAAACTGTCAAAAGGGTAAAGTTGATGCATCCTTCGTTATTGCAAACCGGACCAGCTGTACGCAATGATTTAATTACAATTGACAATCATCACATCATGCTTAGAGATCACCCATCTCTCCTCAGGATATATTCAGTTCTATCAAACAATATAATCGACTATCATAAGCTGCGATTGGCTGATAGATCAATATAATATTATGGTTATCAGGTTAATTCACCATCGTAATTTGTTAAAAGGGAATATGCATTTCCTATCTTCGGGTTATGAATCTGCTTGAAAAGTTCATTCCCATTAAGGCGTTTGTTTTTGATATGGATGGCGTGCTTACTAACGGTTCACTGCTGATCATGGCCGGAGGTGAGTGGGTTAGGCAAATGAATATTAAGGATGGATACGCTTTACAGCTGGCAGTTAAAAAGGGATACAGGGTTGTGGTTATCACTGGCTCATCTTCCCAGCCCGTTGCTGAGCGATTGAATGTATTAGGTGTAAAATTTTTTTTTCAGAAAGTATCGGATAAGCTTACCGTTTTGAAATCCTGGATGAAGGAAGAGGGGCTGGACGCAAACGATATTTTGTACATGGGGGATGATATTCCGGATGAGGAAGTTATGCGGTACGTTGGTACCGCCTGTTGCCCGGCAGATGCAGTGACAGAAATAAAATCAGTATCCCATTACATATCTGTATACAATGGAGGAGAAGGTTGCGTTAGAGATGTGATCGAAAAAGTTTTGCGGCTCAACGGGCATTGGAACAATAAATCAGGAGTCAGCAGTATTTGAACGACGGTTAAATCCACAACATGAATGTATTAGGCGGTTTTATCAGGCTCATTCGAACTCCCAATTTGTTTTTCATCGGACTTACACAATTGATGTTTTTTGTGTGTGTCATTTTGCAGCAAAAGGAAATCAATCCCGGCGCTGAAATTACCTTTACTTACATAGATCTTTTTCTATTGATGGCCGCATCTGTTTTAATTGCAGCCGGGGGATATGTAATCAATGATTATTTTGATTTAAATATTGATCGGATTAACAAACCAAAGCGCCTTGTTATTGAAAGAATAATTAAAAGAAGGTGGGCTATACTGTGGCATCTTGGTTTTTCAATTGCCGGAGTGATCATCAGTTTTTACCTGAGCTGGAAATCAGGAAATCCCCTGATTGGTATCATAAATTTTTTGTCGGTCGTATTGTTATGGTTTTATTCAACAAATTTTAAAAGGCAATTATTAGTTGGCAATATTATCATCAGTCTGCTTACTGCCTGGGTGGTACTAGTGATGTATGTTTATGAATCCAAAGCAAATTTTATTGACCTTTCGGAGCCTCAGATTAATTATATCACTTCAGTCTTTAAACTGGCCGTAGTGTATGGAGGTTTTGCATTTATTATTTCACTGATCAGAGAAGTGGTAAAAGATATTGAAGATATGCAGGGGGATATGAAGTATAAATGTAAAACCCTGCCTATTGTATGGGGATTAAATGCAGCAAAATTGTTTGTTTCAGTATGGTTGATTGTTTTATTAGCAGCCATTTTGATTTTGCAGGTATATGCTTTGCAGCTGAAGTGGTACTGGATGGTACTTTATAACGCGGTAACAGTATTAATTCCTTTGCTGATTATATTGGCTAAAGTGGTAAAGGCCACTCAGAGCAAAGACTTTGGCAGCATCAGTGCATTAATCAAAACGGTAATGCTTGCCGGTATTTTATCCATGCTGTTTTTTAAATATTACAATTAATGCAAAAAATAATTCTGGGATCTGCGTCACCAAGAAGAAAAACAATTCTGGAACTGGCGCATATCAACTTCGATATATTACCCGGCGAAACGACTGAAACATATCCGCCGGATTTGTCACCGGAACAGGTGCCTGTGCATGTTGCACGCGATAAAGGAGTTGCCGTAAGAAATAAAGATGTATTTAAACGTTATGAAAACAATACACCTATTCTGGCTGCAGATACTATAGTGGTGCTGGAAGGAAGAATTATTGGTAAACCTGCAAACAGGGAAGAAGCCATAGAAATACTCAAACAACTATCCGGCAAAACGCACCAGGTAATCACCGGAGTGGTTATCAGTAATAACCATAAAGAAGTGGCTTTTCATGAAATCACTGAAGTTTCTTTTAATCACCTGTCGGCAGAAACGATTATTTATTATGTGGATCATTTCAAACCTTTTGATAAGGCAGGGGCATATGCAATACAGGAATGGATCGGTGTGATTGGTATCCGGGCTATTAAAGGGGATTATTACAATGTGATGGGACTGCCTGTAAACAAAGTTGTGACAGCACTGCAGAACCACTTTTAATTCCTGTTTTTTTCTGTTCAGGAAAAGGTTATTTTCTCTTTTAATCACTTTCGTACAATGATACCTTTCATGAAATTTCGATCATGAATGAAAAGTTATTGCAGTACATATGGAAGTGTGGATACTTTAATCAGCATGATCTCTGCACTACTGATGGAGAAGTTCTCACTATCATCACACCTGGCGAATGGAATGCTGACCAGGGGCCGGATTTTATAGCAGGCCGTGTTAATATCAGCGGAAACGAATGGGTGGGGCAGGTGGAGATTCACATCCGTTCAGCCGATTGGCTTACACATCGCCATCAATCAGATCCCAATTATAAAAATGTAATTCTTCACGTAGTATGGGAACATAATGGATTTGAAATTCCCGGAGTGCCGGTGTTGGAATTAAAGGGTCGCATATCTGGTCTTTTGCTTGATAGGTATGCAGGATGGATGAATAACATGGCGCATATTCCCTGTGAATCGGAATGGTTGAATCATGGATGGATTGCCAATGAGAAGTGGCTTGACCAATTGCTGATAGAGCGATTGCAAAACCGATCTCAGAAAATAAGAGAATACATAACGAAAAGCCAGGGACATTGGGGAGAAGTTTTCTGGTGGATGCTCGCACGCAATTTCGGTTATAAAGTAAATGCCGATGCATTTGAGGCAGTTGGTTTTTCTCTGCCTCTATCTTTGATAACAAGGCATAAACATCAGATTCATCAATTGGAGGCAATGCTGATGGGGCAGTCAGGGCTTTTATCAGGAAAATTTAAAGATAGTTATGCACGATTATTACAACGCGAATACCTTTTCCTGAAGATTAAATACCGGCTAAAACAAGTTCCAATACCCGCACAGTTTCTAAGAATGCGCCCACAGAACTTTCCCACTTTGAGGCTCGCACAATTAGCCAAACTCATCAATGAATCAGTTCATCTTTTTAATGTAGTTAAAGAAAGTGATGACCTGGAAACTTTGAAAAAAAGATTCCGCATAACAGCTAATGATTATTGGAATGATCATTATCGGTTTGATGAAATTTCAGCCTATAAAGAAAAGATTCTTGGCAATTCAATGATTGAAAATGTGTTTATTAATACAGTCATCCCGGTTTTGTATGCCTATGGGATTTACCACAGCGATGAAGCGGTAATAAAAAAAGCGTTGAGCTGGATGTATTCTTTACAGCCTGAAAATAACGTAATAACATCTATTTATGAAAGGGTGGGGCTCACTGTAAAAAGTGCCGCAGAGTCGCAAGCTTTATATGAATTGAAAAAGAATTATTGCGACCAAAAAAGATGCCTTGATTGTTTCATTGGAAAATCATTTTTGTTTCCTGGCACGAAGCCTCAAATACAATCGCTCCCAATTACCTGATATCGTTAAAAAAGATTGAGCTGTTGTCCCGGCCGCGTAAACATTGTACTGTTTAGCCGCCATTCATCTGCATTTAATCCATAAAGGGAACTGAATTTTTTATATTGCTGCCCGATAATTTCTGCGATATTTCCTTCACCGCGCATTCGTATACCAAAACGACTGTCGCTCACTTTACCATCATGCGATTGTTCTATCTGGTGCCAGATCTTATCTGCACGGTCGGGAAAAGTTTTTTGTAACCAATCTTTAAAGAGTGCAGGTAAAGCGCCATTCAAACGGATAAAAGTATAGGCAGCAAATTTTGCTCCGTGCGCTGCGGCCGTTTTCATTATGGCTGGCATTTCGTGATCATTTAATCCGGGAATCATTGGACCCATCATTACACCAACCCTGATACCGGCATCGGTTAACCGCCGCATCACATTGAATTTTTGTTTGGTAGTGGTGGTGCGCGGCTCCAGCACACGTCGCAATTCTTCATTTAAAGACGTAATCGAAAAAAGCACAGAAACTAAACCGTTGCTGGCAAGTCTGCTGAGAATATCTATATCTCTTATGACCGACGAATTTTTCGTGATTATTCCAACCGGTTGATGAAAAGTTTCGCATACTTCCAAAAGTTGCCTCGTCAGTCCAAATGTTTGTTCTGCAGGTTGATAACAATCGGTATTGCCACTCAGCATAATAGGAGTACCCTGCCACTTATCATGCATCAGAAATTTACGCAGTAACCGGGCTGCATTTATTTTCACAATAATTTTAGTTTCAAAATCAAGCCCGGCACTATAACCCCAGTATTCATGCACATTCCTGGCGAAGCAGTAAATGCAACCATGTTCACAGCCAGCATAAGGATTCATGCTGTATTCCATCCTTACATCAGGACTATCAACTTTATTGACGATCGATTTTACTTCCTGTTCGATAAACTGGGTGGTAATCGAAGTATTTTCCCAATCATCAATGCCCTCAACATCATCGCGCGTGATACGATTTTTTAGAAATCGGTTTGGGGTGTTAAACTGCGCCCCTCTGCCTTTGATCAAATCCTCATTTTGCAATTCCTTCATACTAATAAAATTAGCAATAAATTGCTATATTTATTAGCCTTATCAGGAAATATCATACAGAGTGCAGTCTTTTCAAAATATGCACTGCTTATAGCACCGGTAATTATAATGAAATGAAAATTCAGTTTCACCTATTTACCAGGGCGTCGGGGTGCATTATTTCATTCTCTTAAAGGATTACTGTACCTGTAAAGCGATCAGGATGGCCAGTTAAAATTCACCTTCAAATCAATGTCTGGATGTATCGATTCTTTCACCGGGCAGGTCATTGCGATATTTTCAAGTAGCGCCTTGTCTTTTTCAGATATATTAAATCCCCCGGGGTAACGAAATGTTAAATTTAGCCCTCCAATGCGTCTTGGTTCAGGTTTCATGATTTTTAACACATCAATTTCCACCCCTTTTAAAGCTTCCTCAAGATGCTTTGCTTTGATGGCCATGGTCGTTAACATGCAGCTGGCAAGCGCAGTTCCAACAAGATCAGTAGGCGAAAACCTTTCTCCTTTTCCCTGGTTATCAGTAGGGGCATCAGTTTCGAATGCTGAAGTCGACTGAAGGTGAGTGGCAACAGTTCTTAGTCCTCCTTCGTATATTACATTTGAAGTCATTGTACTTAATTTGCATAAATTTACATTCATAATACAAATTTCAATTACGTGAAAAGACTCTTCATTTTCATCGCATTTCTAACGATCAGTGTTGTGATGTATGGCCAGGATGCAAACGAAAGCCCGAGAAGGTCTAAAACCGATAGAAAATCGGCGAAGCGAGAGAAAATCAATAATATGATTCGCCTTGAAGAAGAGGGCGAACCTTCCTATCGCCAGCATAATATCTTTGGAATCAAGCTAAATCATGACGGCTACGGCCTTTCATATGAACGTGGGAAATTGAAAACCCCATACAAGGCTACTATTTTCCAGGTTGAGCTGAATGAAAAAAAGCATAACAAAGAGGAAAAGCAAAGTACCAGTGATAATATTGGAGGAGGCTTTGTTGTATTGGGGAATCCCTTTGTGTATGGCAAACAAAACTCGTTTTATCAGTTGAAAGCCAGCATTGGTCAGCAATTGATGATTGGAGGAAAGGGAAATAAAAATGGGGTAGGGGTTTATGCAATTTTTGCAGGTGGATTGTCGGCCGGATTAACCAGGCCTTATTATATTGAGGTAGAATCGCCGCCCAATTCCGGCCAGGTAAAAAGAATCAGGTATACAGCAGCCGACAGTGCTGAATTTCTCGGTCCCTTTATCGTTGGTGGCACTGGCATTTCAACCGGCTGGAGTGATATGAAAATTGTACCGGGAGCGCATGCTAAAATGGCCCTGCGGTTCGACTGGGCAAGATTCAACAACACCATCACTGCTATTGAATTTGGTTTCAACTTCGAATATTACACGAAGAAAATTGAGCAGATGGTAAATGTTGAAAGTAAACGTTTTTTTACAAACGGGTACCTGACTATTCTGTTTGGCAGCAGGAAATAGTTTTTCCTGATTCAATTACAAATTACATAATGAAAGAACTAACAGTTATAGATCCAGTGGTGGAGCAAAAACCCAAAAAGCCGGATTGGTTAAGGGTCAGACTGCCAACAGGTGAAGGTTTTCGTAATGTGCGCAGTCTTGTTGATACCCATAAACTCCACACAATTTGTGAGAGCGGTAATTGTCCAAACATGGGTGAATGCTGGGGCGCCGGTACTGCTACTTTTATGATCCTGGGAAATATCTGTACCCGCAGTTGCGGATTTTGTGCAGTGGCAACGGGCAGACCGGAAGAAGTGGACTGGGATGAACCGCAACGGGTAGCCGAAGCGATCCATCTTATGAAAGTGAAGCACGCAGTGATTACCTCGGTTGATCGGGATGAATTGAAAGATGGTGGAAGTATCGTTTGGTATAATACTATCAGGGCAGTGAAATCATTGAATCCCAATACCACGCTTGAAACCCTGATTCCCGATTTTAAAGGTGAAACAGAAAATATTCAACGCATTATTGAAGCAGCTCCTGAAGTGGTTTCACATAATATCGAAACGGTTGAACGCCTTACCCGCCAGGTGAGGATACAGGCAAAATATTGGAGAAGCATGGATGTGCTCCGCATTTTGAAAGAGGGCGGTATGCGCACGAAATCAGGTATTATGCTTGGTTTGGGTGAAGCAAAAGAGGAAGTGATTCAAACGCTGCGTGACCTTAGCAACAGTGGCGTTGATGTGGTAACGATTGGGCAGTACCTTCAGCCCACCCGAAAACATTTGGCAGTAGTCAGGTTTGTACATCCTGATGAATTTGCGGAATATCGCGAAATCGGTTATTCCCTGGGGCTGGATTATGTTGAAAGTGGACCATTGGTTCGTTCATCTTATCACAGTGAAAAACATGTTTTTCCTGGTATAGGCCGCGAAACCTGGCTGAGTGAAAAGATTTAACTACTTAGACTTACTAATAAAAAAAACCTGGATATTCATTCAGGTTTTTTGTTTTTATAATACCGTATTTGTTTTTGTGAATAGAGTTATCAATGTAGATGAAATCTGTATAATCAACTTTGCTGGCTCTGCTTTTTTGAACCACATAGACACAAAGTAAAATACAAGGAAATGACTCTATTTCAAATTGAATACTAACGATTCGTTGGTCTATCGATTTTCCGCTCAGCTAGTCTCCAATCCCACCTAACCTATGCTGCGTTTACAAAAAACTTAAAATTCCGTTGAGGTAAATTTTCCAGGCCACAGAGTTGAGCGGAGAATTTGAGTTTAACAGAGTAGGGCAAAAATTTCAATGTATTTCTACTGACGCATCAGCGCAGCAATAATTTATCGATTTACTGCTTATTTTATTTCGTCGTTTTTCAATGCTCATTTCGTACTTCGCACTTCGTATTTCTTACTTCGCCCTTTGTACTTCGCACTTCTTGCTTTTTCCTCTTCCCCGCTCTAAAGAGCGGGGCAATTGAATGTGACCGAGTAATCAAGATCATTTTCAGAGAAAGATAATTTTGTGTTCAGCTATTACTTAATCATTCGAGCTTATCTTGGCTGTTCACATAAAACATAAAACTTATAACCTAAAACCTGTATTGGCTGCTTACTTCCCACTTCGCACTTCGTACTTCGCACTTTATTTCATTTCCCAAACCAGCGCGCTCGCACCTAATATTGCAGCATCGGCTTCCTTCAGTTCACTGAAAATCAGTTTTACTTTGTTCTGGAAAATAGGTAAAAGGTGCTTTTCCATATTTTCTCTGGTTGGTTTCATAATCAAGTCACCAGCCTTCGCCATCCCACCAAAGAATATGATTGCTTCCGGACTGCTGAACATTACGAAGTTGGCCAGCGCCAGTCCGAGTATTTTGCCGGTATACTGATAAACATCTACCGCCATCTGATCTCCCTGGATTGCGCAATCGTATACAACTCTTGCATCAATTTCCTCTTTTGCATAAGTGCGCATCAAACTGTCTACCTGCGGACGTTGGTCTAAAAATTCAAGTGCAGTACGTGCAACGCCGGTTGCAGAAGCATATGCTTCGAGTGAACCATGTACGCCTGTACCCGGATGCAATCTTCCTTCCGGAATTATTATAGTATGACCGAGCTCACCTGCAAAACCATCATGACCATAAATTAATTGGCCATTCGCAACTATTCCGCTTCCCACACCCGTGCCTAAAGTGATCATTATAAAATCCTTCATGCCTTTTGCAGCACCATAGGTCATTTCACCTACTGCCGCTGCATTGGCGTCATTTGTCAGTTTTGCATTAACTCCAAATTTTCTGGTAATCAGGTCAGCCAAAGGAACAATACCTTTCCAGCGCAGGTTGGGTGCATATTCAATTGTTCCTTTATAGATATTTCCGTTTGGCGCTCCGATCCCGATACCACGGATGGCTTCGAGGCCCCCTGATTGAGCAATTGCAGGTTCAAGGGCTTCATACAGATCATCAATAAATGCTTCCACCTTATCATTCTTATGCGTAAGGATAGCACCATGATACGAAATATCGCCACGATGATTAACTAATCCGAATTTAGTATTTGTTCCGCCAACATCTATTCCAATGGCGTATTGTTGTGAAACAGGTATAGTATTCGTTGAAGGCATAAGGTAATTAGTGTTTAGTGACCGCCGGATATCTGTTGATCGAAATTGAGTCCTTGTTTATTTAAAACGCTTTTAAGCTTGAGCGCCAGCAAAGCAAGTAAAGCGAAACATGCTGCTGCAATTAGATAAGATTTATGTAAACCGGCCGGTCCATCACCAATCACACCCTGGAAAGGCGGAATAATGGCGGCTCCTAAAATCATCATAATTAATAAAGCTGAACCCTGACTGGTGAATTTACCCAAACCTCCAACACCCAATGCAAAAATACAGGGCCACATAATCGAGCAACAAAGTCCACCTGATATAAAGGCAAATACCGACACAATTCCGGTTGTATATACACCAACAACCATGGCAACAACGCCTAATATACTCAGTGTAAGTAAGGTTTTAACTGGTTTTTCCTGACCAAAGAAAAACGCCGCTATTGCGATGACTATACAAATTGCATAAGGCAGAAGGTTGTTCACTTCATTCCCATAAATCCTGTTTACACCCAGTACAACGCCAAAAGCGATAAATGGAACGATTAGAGTCGCAATCGTTTTTGTTGCTCCTTTCAAATTAAATACGCTGATGGCGCCTGTCCACCGTCCGATCATCATACTTCCCCAGTACAGTGAAATGTATTGCGATATTTCACTTTCATCCAGGCCGGTTGCATTAAAATAACCGGGTTGCTTAAGCAAAGCTCCAAAGTTATTATCGATAGTTACTTCCACCCCTACATAGATGAATATGCCAAACATGCCATAAATCAACTGCGGAAATTTCATCGCCCCCCAACCTTCACTGCTTTTTTCAGCCATGCCGTTACTTGTAAAAAGTACCACGGCAAGAATAACCATTATGGCCACCAGCAAAGTAAACTTCGATATATCAGTAAAAATACCGGCCATTATAACTGCCATTATTAATAATGTAAGTATTACCAGCGACCACGATGCCTTATTGGCCTGTTCGAATGGTTCTTCATTTTTACCATCGGGCAGATTGGAGAAGAAAAAGAAAAGTGCCACTGCAGCAAAAACGCCTGCCACGATAAGGTAAAGATTGTTGATATTCTTAACCGTAACTTCTGACACTTCTGCTCCAATAGATCCGAACAGGAAAAAGCTTACTATGATGGGCCCCAGAGTGGTACCCAACGAGTTTACGCCACCACCGAGGTTTAAACGATGTGAGCCTGTGGCAGGATCTCCGAGTGCAATAGCAAAAGGCTGGGCGCAGGTTTGTTGCAGAGAAAACCCCAGGGCAACAATAAATAAAGACCCGAGAATGGCATAGTATGAATTGGCATTGGCTGAAGGAATAATCAATAACGCGCCTAATACCGATATCAGCAATCCATAAATGATACCTCTTTTATAACCGATACGGTTCACAATATCCTTTCCCAGAAAATTTGAAATAAGGAATAACACCAGCGAACCAACGAAATACGCAATGTAAAAAGCTGAACCTAATAATTGAGATTCAAATTGAGTAAGCTTAAAATGTGTTTTGCAGAATGGGATAAGGATACTATTAGATGCCGCGATAAAACCCCAGAAAAAGAAAACAATAACTAAGGTACTAAGCGCACCATAGTTTGTAGGTTTGGTGGGTTGACTCATGAGCTGATAGTTGTTTAAGTTCGGTTTGAAACCTGAAAATAATAAGAATTCACTAGCATAAAAATAATTTTCTCATAGTGCACGGATGAATCATAATACTTCTTAATTTGAATCAATTAAACTCTAAACCGGTAATGGAAATTATTCATGTATCTGCTGAGTGTTATCCGGTAGCAAAAGCGGGAGGCCTTGGAGATGTTGTTGGTGCGCTTCCCCGTTATCAAAATCAACTGGGGCATGTAGCAAAGGTTGTGATGCCAATGTACAGAACAAAATACCTGTACAATAATCAATGGGAAGTTGCTCACAAGGGAGGGGCAAATCTGGGGCACTGGTGGTTTGAATACACTGTTATTAAAGAGGCCACCAAAGCGCAGGGATTTGACTTATACCTGATTGATATTGCAGGTTTATTAGACAGAGAAAAGATTTATGGGTACGACGACGATATCGAAAGGTTTACGGCATTCCAGATCGCTGTAGTGGATTGGTTAGCGAAATGGCAGCATCAGCCTGATGTGGTTCATGTCCATGATCACCATACCGCACTGATCCCTTTTATGATGCAGAATTGTGTTGGGTTCAGAAATCTTGCTGCTGTACCAACTGTACTGACAATTCATAATGCGCAGTACCAGGGCTCAATGGGCTGGGATAAAAGTCATTATATTCCTGCATGGGATCCATGGAAATGGGGTCAGCTTGAATGGGAAAATGCTATTAATCCTTTGGCCAGTGGTATAAAATGCGCGTGGAAAGTCACTACTGTCAGCAAGACTTATCTTGAAGAGCTGAAGTACATGAGTAATGGATTGGAAGCATTATTCGAGTATGAAAAAGGGAAATGTTCTGGAATATTGAATGGAATTGACACCACTGTTTGGGATCCGGCCACAGATAGTTATCTTGAAGATCATTTTAAAGCAGTCGATGCCAAAAGGGGAAAAGCTGCCAGTAAGGAAAAACTTTGCGAAAGGTTTGAACTTGATCCGGAAAAACCTTTGATCATTTTTATTGGGAGATTGGTAGGCGAGAAGGCTGCTGATTTACTGCCACAAGTGATTGGAGATTCTTTTTATCATGTGGGTCGTAAGATGAATTTTTTGATCCTTGGCAGTGGCGAACCTCACGTGGAGGCACAACTGGAATTTTTAAAAGCATATAGTGCCGGCGACTACAATGTTTTTATAGGATACAATGAAGCCCTTAGCCACCAGATGTATGCAGGAGCAGATTTTCTATTAATGCCTTCAAGAGTGGAACCTTGCGGACTGAACCAGATGTATGCCATGAGATATGGTACAGTGCCGATTGTAAGAAAAACCGGAGGACTTAAAGACACTGTAATAGATTATGGTGATCTAGACGGTTACGGTATTACACATAGTTATGCTTCTGTTGGAGATATCACACATGGGATTTACAGGGCAGTGGATTTGTACCAGGATCAGAAGAAGTTAAAGGATGTAAGGAAACTGATGATGAAAATTGATTTCAGCTGGGATAATAGCGCACAACAATATATAGATCTATATACAACTTTAAAGTAAATTACAACCTTAACAAAGAACCATATGAAAAAGGAAGTGATAGCGATAATTCTTGGTGGCGGTGCCGGCACAAGACTGTTCCCGCTTACGGCAACCAGGAGTAAGCCAGCCGTTCCGATTGCAGGTAAGTACAGATTGGTGGATATACCTATTTCCAACTGTTTAAATTCAGGCATTGGCAGGATGTACGTACTGACTCAGTTTAATTCTGCGTCTCTCAACAAGCATATTAAAAACACTTACCATTTCAGTGTTTTTAGTTCTGCATTTGTGGATATCATTGCTGCAGAGCAAACACCTGATAACCCGGCCTGGTTCCAGGGTACCGCTGATGCGGTTCGTCAATCGCTCCGACATGTGGAGCAGCAGGATTTTGATTATATCCTGATCCTTTCCGGCGACCAGTTGTACCAGATGGATTTCCAGGAAATGGTTGATGAGCATATTGCAAAAGGTGCAGATATTTCAATTGCCACCATTCCGGTAAATGCGAAAGACGCAACTGATTTTGGTATTCTCAAAACAAATGAAAAAAGATATATCACTTCTTTCATTGAAAAACCTAAGGCCGACCTGCTCCCCGATTGGAGTAGTGATACCGGGGAAGAAATGAAAACTGCAGGAAGGGATTATCTCGCCAGCATGGGTATCTACATTTTTAGCAGGAAAGTGCTGTTTGACCTTTTACAGGATGTACATAAAGACGCAACTGATTTCGGTAAAGAAATTATTCCGCATTCAATTGAAAAATATAAGGTGATCAGTTATCAGTACGATGGCTATTGGACTGATATCGGAAACATCCATTCGTTTTTTGAAGCCAATCTTTCACTGACGCATGATATTCCACCATTTAATCTATTCGATAACAGCCGTGCAGTGTATACCCGCGCACGTATGCTCCCTCCTGCCAAGATCAGTGGCACTACTTTGGAGAAAACAATTATCGCAGAAGGATGTATCATCAATGCATCCCGTATCGAAAACAGTGTGATCGGTATCAGAACGAGAGTAGGTTCGGGTACAACGATTGTTAGTAGTTACATCATGGGTACTGATTATTATGAAACCCTTGAAGACATGAACAATTCGATCAGTAAAGGGTTGCCCAAAGTTGGAATAGGGGAGCGTTGCTACATCAGAAATGCAATCATTGATAAGAACTGTCGGATTGGTAATGACGTACGAATTAATGGTGGTCAGCATCTTTCGAATTCGGATCATTCGCTTTACACTGTGAAAGATGGAATAGTGGTAGTGAAAAAAGGAGCTATTTTACCGGATGGGTTTGTGATATGATTACTAACAACAATAACTTATAAACATCTGCAAATGCAGATGTTTTTTTTATCTACTTTTAGAAGTGTAATACTTACACGCTCAACTAAACGATTGCTATGGCTGCAGTTTCAACCCCTGCCCCCTCATCGGGCCTGGTGACTAAACCGAATTTGAGTTTTGCCCAGATTTTTAATATGAGCTTCGGATTTTTAGGGATTCAGTTCGGGTTCGCTCTTCAAAATTCAAATGCAAGCGGCATTTTAAGAAACTACGGTGCTGAAGTGGAACAGCTTTCGTGGTTCTGGCTGGCCGCTCCGTTGGTAGGACTGATTGTACAACCTATTGTGGGACATTACAGTGACCGCACCTGGAACAGACTTGGCCGTCGCAGGCCATACTTTCTTGCCGGCGCCATTCTTTCCTCGAGTGCACTTACATTAATGCCCAATGCGGGCATTCTGGGAACCATTGCTCCATTGGTTATCATCGGTGCAGCCTTTCTGATGATCATGGATGCATGTTTCAATCTTGCAATGGAACCTTTTAGGGCATTGGTGGCCGATAATTTATCAGACGCGCAGCGAACTTCCGGGTTTGCCATACAAACCTCACTGATAGGAATAGGCGCAGTAGTGGGATCAGTATTACCTAAAATATTGCACGAGTGGTTTGGTGTATCGCAGGATGCGCCGGAAGGTGTAGTAGGTGATAATGTAAAACTTGCATTTTATATTGGTGCAGGTGTTTTTATACTCTCCATTCTATGGACTGTATTTAAAACAAAAGAATATCCACCGGCAGAATACGAAAAGTATCATGGTAAAAATGAAGATAAACACAGCGGGCTGAGCTCGATCTTTACAGATTTTGCGAAGATGCCCAAAACGATGAAACAGCTTGGACTGGTGCAGTTCTTTTCATGGTTTGCGCTTTTTGGTATGTGGGTGTTTACCACTGATTCAATCTCCACACATATTTTTGGATTATCGGTTGATGATAAAAGTTCCAATCTTTACCGCGAGGCGCAAAGCTGGACAGGCGTGATCTTTGGTGTGTACAATGGTGTATCCGCAGTATATGCAATGTTTCTTCCAACGATCGCTGGAAAAATTGGCCGGAAAAAAACTCATGCAATTTCTTTGTTTATCGGAGGCATTGGTTTGATTTCTTTTTTCTTCGCTCCCAATAAAGAGTTTTTAATTTTTTCAATGGCTTGTGTGGGTATTGCCTGGGCAAGTATCCTTGCGATGCCTTATGTTATTTTGTCAAGTTCTATCCCTCCGGGTAAAATGGGAATTTACATGGGAATTTTTAATTTTTTTATAACGATCCCACAAATTCTCAATGGCATCATCGGGGGACCGGCAGTGAAACATATTTATAATAATCAGCCGGTATATTCATTGGTATTATCGGGCATCTTTATGTTGTGTGCCGCTGTCAGCGTAATATATGTTTACGATCCTGCAGCAGTTGTTGTAGCTAAAAAGAAATAATTCTAAAGTGAAATTTATGGCAAAGCGTCATTTTATGTTGGCCATTTTTTTGGTGGTCACATTTTCCGGTATAACACAGGAATTAAAAGTTTATCCCACACATTGGTGGGCGGGCATGAAAAATCCCAAACTGCAATTAATGATTCATGATGAAGCGCCATTGTCAGCGTCAGCAACTGTGAATTATCCCGGCGTAAGATTGGTAAAGGTCACGCAACCGGAAAATAAAAATTATGTGTTTGCTGATCTCGAAATCAGTCCTGCTGCCCGCCCGGGAAAAATTACAATAAAGCTATCTAACGGAAAAACGATTCGTTATGAATTGAAAGCGCGCAGTAAAGAAAATGGACGAACCAGAATTCAAGGTGTTCATTCAACTGATTTCATTTATTTGATAATGCCCGATCGTTTTGCGAATGGCGACGAGTCCAACGATAAAATTGCTGAATATAGAGATACTGAATCAGACAGAAATAATCCTTTCTCAAGACATGGCGGAGATTTGAAAGGAGTGGAAAATAATCTGGACTACATAAAAGATCTTGGAGTTACATCGCTATGGATGACTCCTGTGATGGAGAATAATATGCCGCGTATGCAGGAAGGAAGTAACATGATGTCTGGTTATCATGGATACTGGATCACCAACCATTATGAAGTCGATAAAAGAATGGGAGGAAACATTGCTTATCATAACCTTATCAAAGCCGCTCATAATAAAGGTTTGAAGGTTATTCAGGATGCTGTATACAATCATGTGGGATCGTTCCATCATACAGTGCTGGATTTGCCAATGAAGGACTGGCTCAATCAATGGCCATCTTACCAGGGCGCTAATCATCGTGAGGAAGTATTTATGGACCCTTATACCGCTGCAAATGATAAAAAAGTGATGATAGGCGGATGGTTTGTTCCTCATCTTCCCGACCTTAACCTGGCTAATCCTTACGTTTCAACTTATGTAATCCAAAGCTCAATCTGGGCTACAGAAGAATTTGGTATTGATGGCTGGCGCGTGGATACATATAAATATTGCGATGAGAAATTTTTAAATCGAATTAATTCAGCACTGTTGAAAGAGTTTCCTGCTGTTACAGTTTTTGGTGAAGCATGGACGCAAACAACTCCCTCTGCTGCATACTTTACAGAAAATAATATGCAGGTGCCATTCAAACACAATTTGCAGGGTGTAACAGATTTTCCATTGAATGGAGCAATGTATGATGCAGTCAATCAGAACAGTGACTGGACTGCCGGTGTGAACAAGCTGTATATGACTTTGTCGCTTGATGGTCTTTATAAAAATCCGATGCGCAATTGCATATTTATGGACAACCATGATATGAACAGGTATTTTTCAATGGTGGGGGAGAACATGAACAGGTACAAGATGGGTATGGCTTTACTGTTGACTTTGCGTGGCATTCCGCAAATCTATTATGGCACAGAAATATTGATGAAAAATTTCAAAAATCCTACCGACGCCGAAGTGAGGAAAGATTTTCCTGGCGGATGGAATGGTGATGCAGAAAATAAATTTATTGCAGCCAATCGCACCGACACAGAGAATGAGGCATTTAACTACATAAAGAAACTCGCCGATTTCCGTAAAACATCTCCTGCACTCACCAAAGGGAAAACGGTGCATTATATACCCCAGGATGGAGTATATGTTTATTTCAGGTACACTGCCGGTCAAACGATTATGTGTATTGCCAATTCAAATGAGAGAGACGCACAGTTTCCATTATCACGATTTGCAGATCAGATCAAAACGGCAAGAAAAGCCACTGATATCGCTACAGGAACAACTTTTAATCTCGAAGCAGATATGAAAATCGGGCCCAAATATTTACTCGTGCTGGAATTGAAATAGTGAGCAGTTAGCGGTAAGCAGTGAGGAGTATCCGGTTTCTCAAGGTTGGTAATTTTAAATTTGAGCCGAGTGTTAATTTCTGTTTAACGCCAGACTTTTTTTGCCGGGGAGTCGCGGAGGCGGGAAATAAGTTTTTAAAAGACGCTTCGCTTTAAAGAAATTTGTGGAGATAGGTTTATCAGAATTTAAAAGCCATAAATAATCAATGTATAAATATATTCCCGCCTCACCGACTCCCCGGCAAAAAGAAATTTATTCGTGATTGATAATTCAATTACTTATTCCTCTACCGATTCCCATTCCAATGTTCTAACTGCTGTGTTTTGGTTATACTTAAAATGCAGCTGCGTTTCATTGAGCAATATCAGATCACACTTCACCGCTTTTTTACTCTTGCCTGCAGCGAGATAAATATGATTTGATTCCTTTAGATACCAGATTCCTTTTGTTTCACCGAGGATAGGATCCGTACATTCCCAGGTACTATCAGCATTGAACTTAAGTTTACTGTTTTCATTCATGCTGTTATGCCTGCCAATGCCAGCCTGCCGGTCACCTGTAATCGTCCAGTTTCCTTTGGTGAGCATTTGCTCTTTTTCTGCAATGGTTTGTGCAGAGAGAATATTGAATACACAAAACATTGAAAAGACTACAGTGAAAATATATTTTGTTTTCATATTACAAACAGCAAGTTTTCTATTATCAAATCAACATCTGCCACGAAAGTTTTTTGAGCCATTCTCTTTCCTTTAAAATGTCTTTCATTTCATTCCTGAACTGCTGATTTGTAAATTTTTTTCCATCTTTTGGTGCAGCAACATCTTTCGCAGTTACCGGCACCACCTCCAGTTTTGTTGCATACCAGGTGGTGTGCATTCTGGGTATTGCTAACCCCAGTATCATGCCGGGTAATCCACCAAAAGATTCAGGCCCTGTTGAAGGTATAATTTCTTCAGTATAAAAAGCAATCACTACAATCGAATCAAAAACACGTCCCACTGCTTTTCTGCATTCAAAACCTGCAATCGTACGCGGTTCGTTGGTAATCTTCCAATCAATATGCTGTAACGAATCACTGATTAAAAAATCGCTCCCGAAAATATTTTTCTGATTGACAAAAGTTGAATTTTCAAGATTTTTATAAACGATGTTTGAAATATAGCTAAGTCCCCAATGTATCATCCTGTTGTCCGGATCACGACCGGTTTTGAACAGGGATTTTTTTTCATCAAAATACAAATCAAAATAAGTTACGGCAAACTTCGGCAGGTTTTTTCTCATCATATCATCCCACATACTTTCGTCTTCAAGCAAAGAATGTTGATTGGTTCTTTTCTCAAACTCAATTTTTCCTGACGTAATAAACTGAGCGCTCAGCGTATTGAATCCAACACACAAAACCAACAAAAAGAATATTTTTTTCATGTTTCTGATTTTAAAATGATTGCGGTTTTCCGTTTTTGCTGATGTTCCAAATCAGGGATAACATCACGTAACGTTGGAAAGTATTATAAGTTTTTTCCGATATAAAGTTTGTATTGATGTTCCTTCTGAAACCAATATTCTGATTCAAAAGATCAAATGCATAAAGCCTGATTACTGCCTGATCTTTTTTCAATATTTTCTTATCAATCCATGCATTAAAAAGTATGGCATTATTATCTGTATCAAACGCTGAAGTGCGCTGCCTGAAATTGAAACTAACTTCTGTAGATAACTCCAGTTTCCAGGGCAGAAATACTGTAGCTTCAATATCGTGTCGTTGTATCCAGTAATTGGTTTTAATGTCTGTGCGAATGGATGACTTCGAAAAGTTATAAGTGAAATTGGAATAGGTACTGACACTGAGTTTTTTCTCTTTGTAATAACGAATACCAGCATTGGCACCAATCATTCCATTGTCTATTTTATTCTCTTCACTATTTACAAAATTCACGTTGCGACCATAACCGATGTTACTACCAAGGTTTGCACTAAATCCTGTTTTTTTAATTTTGAAATTATAGTAAAGATCACTGCTAATGTTATAAACGCCATTCACGTTAACTGTCTGAAAGATCCTGCGACCCAGGCTGTCAATTTGGTCTTTTGTGCTGAATGCATTTTGTGTGGCATTCAAGTAAACGCTCGAATAGAAACCACTTTCTGACAAAAAATCATAACCGCCGAAATTCAAATAGATATTGTGATTGACCGCCAGTTTCAAATCAGGATTTCCCACACGGATGTTGAGCGGATCGCTGTTATCCACAATCGGCTGCAATTGATCTATCGAAGGTTGCTGTGTTGATCCGTTGTAATTAAAGCCCAGATTCTTATTCTTTTTCATGGTAAGATTAAATCTTGCCTGTGGGAAGAAATTAAGAAAGTTGTATCGCACACTCGTATCCCTCTTTAAGTCTTTCTGCAGCAGGCTGTTTTGGGAAACAGATCCGCCGAACGAGAAGCTGAACTTTTTAGGTTTGGTATACCTGAAATTCATTCCTCCACTATTGCTCCATGTGGTATAATCCAGGTTATTGGACAATAACGCCACTTCTTCCTCATATTTTGGAATACCCGGTGATGCTTTTTCAAGCGTCTGCCGGTTTGAATTACTTTGAATGTTAGCGAGACTATAGTTGAATTCCAGGTACGACCTTTTTGAAATCGGACGCGTATAGGAAACCCGTCCATTAACATTGCTGGATTTATTATTATTGATTTTCTTCTGATCCACTATGTCCTGTTGTATGAGGTTACCAGCTGCATCGTAGTACTTATTATCAGCTAACAAAAATCCCTCTGATTCCTGATTGCTATAGGTTTGTCTCAAATTAACTGATAAAGTATGTCCCGCTTTTTTAAATTTTTTGCGATACAATAATGAGCTGTTGAAACCCTGGTTATCACCATCGCTTGTATTTATTCTGTCACTGGCATTCACCAGCTGATTGTCTTCCGTTAACGATTCAGTATTAACGATGTTGGATGAGTTATTGAGCCCCAATGTACCATCTGCAGTTATTTTTATGGAAGAAGAGGAATCTAGTGTGATATCATATATTCCTTCAATCCGGTTACGAGATCTGCTGCTATAGGTATTATTGAGCTGATTCTGAAAATAAAGGGTGTCAGGTAAAATATATTGGGTGCGGGTGTTAGAAGTGGCTTCGTTGTTAATCTTATTATACCTGTAGTTTCCATTAAGGTGTTTACGGTCTCCGTCCCATTTATTTGAAAAGTGTACGCCACCCGACCAACTCTTCGGCAACCCTTCCCCATAAAAGTTCGGCGATCCAAATTCATCATTGTTATTAAACATTACGTACATACCTCCGTCGTCAGACATCCCCGTTTCCATATTTCCACCCAGCCCTCCATAATTTGAATTTTCCTGCCAGCTCAATCCTGTTTTACCGGTATTAGACATAATACCAAATCCTGAAATTTTCTTTTTGCCTTTGAAATAATTGGCCATTAAATTATTGTTCCAATACTTATTAAAATCTGAACCGGCCTCCAGTTTCCCGAAATACCCATTCTTCTTTTCTTCCTTCATTTTCAGGTTGATCGTTTTCGACTTTTCTCCGTCATCGATGCCTGTGAAAGTGGCCTGA
Source organism: Chitinophagales bacterium (assembly GCA_031425315.1). Classification (GTDB taxonomy): domain Bacteria; phylum Bacteroidota; class Bacteroidia; order Chitinophagales; family Chitinophagaceae; genus Pollutibacter. The sequence continues at coordinate 7,011 of JANPJC010000042.1, read as the reverse complement.
TCACTTTTCTTGTCAAATACTTCCACATCGTCGATCATATTAGCCAGGAGATTTCTGGTTGCAATAGTGGGATCATCACTAAAAAACTCTTCCCCATCTACCAATACTTTCTGTACCCGCTGCCCCTGCGCAGTGATCTGACCGTTTTTGTCTACCTGGAAACCAGGCATGATTTTTAAAAGATCTTCAACACTTGCATTTGCTTTCACCGCAAAGCTGTCGGCTTTAAAAACCATCGTATCGCCTTTAAACCTGATCGCTGCGATGGTTTTCTTAACTATGATTTCTTCAAGTAACTTACTCTTCGGTGTAAGAAAAACCTGTCCTATTTGAAATTCTGCTGAAGGTGCAAGCGAAAAAGTGTCGGAATAATCTGCGAATGTTGGGTGGCCCACATGAATAATGTATTTTCCAGGTGGTAGCTGAGGGAAACTAAACTGGCCATCTTCCAGGGACCTTGTAAACTTTACTAAAACAGAATCCGTTTGCCTGAGAATACTAATAGCACTGCGGTGAAGATTTTTCTTATTGACGGTATCCGTGACGTTTCCTTTAACTGATCCGTTTTGTGCAGTTGCGGAGAAAGTAAACGCAAAAGCAGTTACTAACAGCAATAGTAGTTTTCTCATAAAAGCGTGTCTGGTTGTTTTGGTGAGGGTTTCTATCTGCTGATAGTATCCTACGAAGAAACTTGTATTTATTTAAACCTTATATTGTAATGAACTTAATTAATCGTTAAACTCTTCTAATCGCTGCGAATGACTGCAAAATCTGCCAGGTTCGGATCAAAAGAAAATAAGCCAGAAACAAATAAAAAAGCAAAAGATGCAAAAAGAGTTAAAATGCATACCAATAAAGAAACAAATATGAAGAAAGGTATAAATCAGGGATTGAAGAAGTATGAAGATGTACACTTTGTGGATTCGACGAAGCCGGTATGGAATTATTCGCTGTTAGATGATGAAGTGATCCGCAATTTCCAGCAGGGCACATGTTATAATGCGTATGAATATTTTGGCAACAAACAACTGACAGTACTCGATGTACCCGGAACCTATTTTGCTGTTTGGGCGCCAAATGCAACAATGGTTACCGTCACCGGCAATTTTAATGACTGGAATAAAAGCTCTCATGAGTTGTATGTGCGACTGGATAAAAGTGGCATATGGGAAGGCTTCATTCCTGCACTCAAAAGGGGAGAAGTTTACAAGTATCACATTACCGGTTTCGGTGGTACCAAACTGGATAAGGGAGATCCTTATGCACATTTTTGGGAATTGAAACCACTGACAGCTTCAATTACATGGAACTTCGATTTTGTATGGAACGATGAGGATTGGATGAAGTCCAGAAAAAAACATAATGCCCTTGATTCGGCTTATTCTGTTTATGAGGTGCATTTAGCAAGCTGGATGCGGCCCGACAGAAATAATGAAGACAGGTATAATTCATACTGGCAGATTGCAGAACGACTTGTGCCTTATTGCAAGGAAATGGGATTTACACATGTGGAGTTTATGCCGGTAATGGAATACCCTTTTGATGGCAGCTGGGGTTACCAGGGAACTGGTTTTTTTGCACCCACATCCCGTTTTGGTAATCCGGAAGAACTGATGGCCATGATTAATTATTTTCACCAGGAAGGTATTGGCGTCATTTTAGATTGGGTGCCATCACATTTTCCTTACGATTCGCATGGCCTTTTTATGTTTGATGGTACGCATACCTACGAATATGCTGATATGCGCAAGGGGTATCATCCGGATTGGAACAGCTATATTTTCAATTACAGCAGGGGAGAAGTGAAATCATTTCTGATCAGTAATGCCCGATTCTGGTTCGAACAGTTTCATATTGATGGAATAAGGGTTGATGCGGTGTCTTCGATGCTGAAGCTGGATTATTCACGCAAAGCAGGGGAGTGGGAGCCCAATGAATTTGGCGGTAACGGGAACCTGGAAGCCATTGCATTTATTAAAGATCTGAATGAAACAATCTACCGCGATTTTCCGGATGTACAAACGATTGCAGAAGAAGCTACAGACTGGCCGGGTGTTTCAAGACCTACATGGCAGGATGGCCTGGGGTTTGGAATGAAATGGATGATGGGCTGGATGCATGATACACTCAGGTATTTCAAACAGGATCCCTTGTTCCGGCAGTTCCAGCAAGACCAGTTTGCATTTAGTATGATGTACTACTTCGATGAAAATTTTATGCTGCCGTTAAGTCATGATGAAGTTGTACATGGTAAATCACCTATGTTATATAAAATGCCCGGCGACGAATGGCAGAAATTCGCGAACCTCCGGTTGCTGTACACATACATGTTCATGCATCCAGGGGGGAAGTTGTTATTTATGGGGAATGAATTCGGACAAACAACTGAATGGAATTATAAAACAGAGCTGGACTGGTATTTGCTGTCTCATGACAGTCATAGCAGTTTAAAAGAATGCGTAAAAACATTAGCGCATTTGTATAAAGATGAGCCTGCATTACATGAATTACAATTTGATAAAGCTGGTTTTGAATGGATTGATCTTGATCACAGATTTGAATCGGTGATTGTGTTCAGAAGAAAAGGAAAAAATCCTAAAGAGGATATTTTAGTGATATTGAATATGACCCCTGTAGCAAGGCATGACTGGAAAATTGTGGTAAAGGGAAAATCTAAATGGAAAGAGATATTCAACAGCGACGAAAAAAGATTCTGGGGTACAGGTAATGTGTTCAATCCTGTCATAACATCAAAGCTGCTCGACAAAACTGAAAAGTCGTATGAAATAAATGTTCATTTACCACCGTTGGGAGGGGTAGTATTGAAGTAGTATCCTAACCCCAATTTAATCCGTCGATACGCTATGAAACCCATTATTATTTGTGCAATAATTTGCTGTACAGCAATTTATGGCTACTCTCAGCAAGCTGACTCTTCTCAGCATTACTTTCAAAAAGGATTAACTGAAAAATCGGCTGGCCGGCATAAAACCGCTTTCGACTTTTTCCAGATAGCTGTTGTCATCAATCCACAATTTGTTGATGCTCAGCGTGAACTTGGACTGGAAGCAGTGGAATTACGTCAGGCCGAAATTGCTAAAAAGGCTTTTCTTAAGGTCATTGAAGCAAAACCCGACGATCAGGTGGCATTGGAAAAAATTACGAATCTGTACTATTCTACAAGAAAGTGGGATGAGGCCATTAAGTATGGAGAAAAGATGATCGCCATGAAGATTGGTACACAAATCAATTATATCGTCGGCAAAAGTTATTACGAAAAAGAAGATTTTGGCAAAGCCTTCAGATACCTTGATGCGGCTTATAAAGAAGAACCGCAGCGGGCAGAAATTCCTTTTATGTTTGCCCGGTCATTCGTGGAAATGAGCAACTATAAAGCTGCCGTAAAATATTACCAGGAAGCAATAACATTAGATACTACCAAAACCAATTGGGTGGTGGAACTGGCTATGGCCTATTCATCTATTCCTGATGAGAAATCTGCCATCAAATATTATGAAGAAGCATTAAGGCGCGGACATAAGGCAGATAATGTTTTTATGGAAAACCTTTCCAATTCTTATATCGCTGCAGGAATGCCAGAGAGAGGAATTGATGTGCTCACAAAGCTGCTGGAAACCCGTCCTGCGGATATGGAATTATTATACAGTGTGGCAGATACATATTACAGGATGGGCAAATACAATGATGCCATTGATCATTGGGACCGGATATTGCAATATGATAAAGAAAATGCGCGCTCTTTATACATGATTGGTATCTGCTACCAGAAAAAAGGCGACAACAAAAAGGGATCAGCTTTATGCGACAGGGCTATTGAAATGGATCCGTCGCTGAAGAGTTATCGTAGCGAGAAGAAAATGTAAGGGGAGAAGGTCAATAAGTGAATGGGTCAATGGGTGAATGAACAGCGGGAGGCGGCGGATTCGGGTATCTACAAATGAGTGTAATGGTTTTACTGAAATTTTATTGAAGAAAAGTTGAGGATAGATTCATCAATAAAAAAAGATCCCTGGCGACATCATTATATTATGGTAAAACAGCGATCCCATTAAAAAAACTCAAGGCGTTTAACTCTAAGTTCATTTTCAATTAAACTCATAATCATTTCGATTTTCTGCGCTTCTTTGAATGATACTATGTATTTTATCGGCTTTGAATAATTATAGAATCTATAGGCGCTATCTTTAATGGTTTCAACGCTTATGGTTGGTTGGTTATAAGTGATCGGCATGTTTTTTAGTTTTGTCTGGTCTGGAAGGCTAAAAACTTCTAGTTGCGTTAATGAATCAATAAAAGTCTTCCAACCTGATTTAGGGCTTACAGTATCAATAACTTGTTGACCAGGTCTTACTACACCCATTGTATCCTTAAAATAAATGGTATGAACTTCTGCAATCCAATCTTCATTTTTCTTTAATACAATAATGTGGCTTACCCTTGGATCATCATAGCCATACCAGAATCTCAATTGAGTTGCATAATAGCCACTATCTAATCTATCCAACACTAAAAATTCCCTGTTCCTTTCTATAAATGGGAAAATTGAAGAGTCGCCAATATATCTTTTTGGCTTTTCTAAATTTGATCGAGAGTTTGCATCTTCATTGTGCATCTGACATGAAATCAGTATAATAATAACGAAAGATATTTTAATGCCCTTTTTTATTATATAAGTCGCGCTTAAAAATATTCTGTACATATAATTCCATTTGGAACATTACATTACATTTCAATTTTAACACTCTGCTATTTTCCATCGCCGGCGATGTTAATTGTAAAGAAATGGAGCCGACATTCTCTTTGTTTTTGATCACCCGAGCCGAAATAAATTGCTATGGTGCTCGTCAATTGATGAATTAACATATTATTATTTTCGTCTAAATAACTCTTCCTACTTGACTCTCTTACACGCGAAATTTTTCCTTTCTTTAATTCACTCATTGACTCATTCACATATTCACTTTACCGAAAAGCCTGTTTCAATCCTCGATTCTGATTCTCGCTCATTTAAGTCCCAGCTGCTCAATCCACTGCACAGCCAGCTCGGGCCAGTTTTTTAAAATCGGATCTTTTGGTGCTAATCCAAAACCATGACCACCTTTTGGGTAGATATGCAAACTTGCAGGTATATTATGTTTCCGCAAGGCCTGGTAAAATACAATTCCATTTTCAGGAGGAACCACTTTGTCGTCATTACCATAAATCAGGAAAGTAGGAGGGGTGTTATTAGTAACCCTGTTTTGTGTACTGAGTGAATCCCTGAATGCGGGAGACGAATTTTTTCCGGTCAGCATTTCAGCACTTCCTTTATGAGTAAAGCTGTCGTTCAACGCGATGACAGGATACACAAGGATTGAGAAGGCCGGTCTTGTACTCAATTTTTCATATGCATTAGTTGCATTCGGATCAGCATTTTTGAACATCGTTGTTCCCATTGAAGCTAAATGGCCACCTGCAGAGAATCCCATAATACCGGTCAATGTTGGATGAATGCCAAATTCGGATGCCCTTGACCGTATGATCTGCATCGCCCTGGTAACGTCATCATACTGCGCAGGATACTTACTGCCGCCCTGCTGGAAATCATTCAATCTGTACAACAATACAAATGCATCGTACCCTTTACTATTGAAAAAATTTGCCACATCAAATCCTTCATGTTCTTTGGCCAAATGAGTATATCCGCCACCCGGACAAATCAATATTGATTTTTTATTGGTACCCGTTCCTGATGAAAAATATAATAACTGTGGAGCTTCTGTCATTTTTGCTGAACCACCGATCTTCAGATCCGGATGATCAGGGTACAATAAAATTTTTTCCTGCGACTTTGTTGGCGACATTAAAACGACAAGAATTAGTAATGATAGAATTTGTTTCATATAGCTTATTTAATGGTTGGCACATATTTGCCAGGCTCAAGTTATTTTATATTTTGCTCAAACTTCTCACTCACTTCTCACTTCGCCCTTCGTACTTCGTACTTGTTTCGATGGGCGTTGTCCATCGCTGATATATTTCGCCCTTTCAGGGCGGGCAGCACGAGTATGTAATTTTGATTGGAATTGTAAAAAGGTACCTCCAGAGAAGGGCTGTTCTCTACTGTCTACCTACTGTGTATTGGCTGTTCCCCGTCTTACTGCTCACTGCTTACTGCTCACTGCTCACTGCTTACTGCTAACTGCTTACTCCTCACTACTTCGCACTCATTTCCCACCTCCCACTTCCCATTTCCCACTTGTCTTACATTTTCTCCGGCACTCCAATCCCCAGCAACCTCATTCCCCTGGCAATCACAACTGCCGTTAAAGCCGCAATCCTTAACCGTAATTGTTTTTTCGCCTGTGTTTCAGCGTTAGTAACCGAATGTTCAGCATAAAACGAATTAAATGTTTTGGCAAGATTGAATATGTAAATCGCTATTCCAGATGGATTCTGCTCTGCAGCTGCCTGCGCTATAATGGTTTCAAATTGTTCAACTGCTATTAATAAGGCTTTTTCCAAAGGCAGGAGAGGCTCTGTATTATAATCTACATCAGCTGTATCTATTTTTTCTTTCCGCAGAATTGATTTGATCCTCGCATGTGTATACTGAATAAACGGACCTGTAAACCCATGAAAATCCACCGACTCCTCTGGATTGAAAATCATTTTCTTTTTAGGATCCACACGAAGCAGAAAGAACTTTAACGCACCAAGACCAATGGTTTCATATAATTTTTTTAAGGCCGGCTCATCAAAATCCTGCACCTTTCCCAATTCTGCTGAGTGGCGGGCTGCGATATCCATCATCTCCTGTACAATATCATCCGCATCCACAACTGTGCCTTCCCTGCTTTTCATTTTTCCTGTTGGCAATTCCACCATTCCATACGACAAATGATAAATAGCATCAGCGTAAGGGAATCCCAGCTTTTGACAGATGAGTTTTAAAACTTTCATATGATAGTTTTGTTCATCACCAATCACATAAATGCTTTCATCAATGCC
>JANPJC010000041.1:0-18327 GCA_031425315.1 Chitinophagales bacterium | reverse complement strand
GATTGCTAAAGGTCAGTTGGAGAAAGAAGACAACTGTTTGAAAGAAGTAATAAAAATTTCAGACGACACCACCGGTTCATCTGCCGGGAACCCGATTTTATTTATAGATACAGATATGTATGTAATGAAAGTTTGGTGTGAATTTGTTTTCGGTTCCTGTCATCAGTGGATATTGGAGCAGATAGTTGAACGGCAGTACGATCTTTATCTGCTATGTAATGTAGATCTTCCCTGGCAAAAAGATGAACTACGTGAGTATCCTGACCTTGAAACCCGTGAAAAACTTTATCACATGTACAAAGACATCATGTTGAATCAGTCGGTACCCTGGGTAGATATAAGTGGCAATTATGATGAAAGATTAACCAGGGCAGTGAATGCAGTGGAGCGATTAAAAAGTGAATGGGTGAATAAGTGAATGAGTGAAATAAGTATGTAGTTGGAAGTGGAGAGTAATCCAATTGGTGCGGTGTAATTATTCAAACCCGTTTAATTTAGATCAATGCGGATATCTGATTGGCTGCGAAAACATCAGCGGAAAATATTTTATGGTTTATGGTTATTGGTAAGCCTTGTTCAGGCGGCTGGCACCGGATTGTTTGATGATGAAGCTTATTATTGGGTGTATTCAAAATATCCTGATTGGGGTTATTTTGATCATCCTCCTATGATTGCAGTAATTATCAGGGCAGGATATTCCATATTTCAAAACGAACTTGGGGTGCGGTTAATTATTGTATCAATGAGTGTCGGAACAATTGCTGCCATCGATAGTCTTACGGCAAAAAAGAACGACAAGCTGTTCTATGCAATTATCCTGAGTATGTTTTTGCTTCAGATAGGAAGTATAATTGCAGTACCTGATATACCCTTACTGTTCTTTATCGCTTTATTTTTTCTATCGTATAAAAGATATACATCAGGTTATAGTATAATCAATGCTCTTTTATTAGCGCTTATCACTGCACTCATGTTGTACAGTAAGTACCATGGTGTTCTGATTATCATCTGCACATTGTTATCAAACCCAATACTTTTTAAGAAACCCGCCACCTACCTGGCAGGTGCTGTTACAATTATTTTATTCTTTCCGCATTTGTGGTGGCAATATCAGCACGATTTTATTTCCGTTCAATATCATCTTTTTGAACGGAATGCAACTGACTATCAATTGTCGTTTACAACTGAATACATATTTGGACAGATATTATTGGCGGGACCGTTGATTGGCTGGCTATTACTGTGGGCCGCGGGAAAGTATAAGCCTGTTGATAAAACTGAAAGGGCTCTACAGTGGACATTTTTTGGCGTTTATGGTTTGTTTTTTATCAGCACATTTAAAGGCAGAACAGAGGCAAACTGGACCGTACCTGCACTGGTATCAGTTATTGTATTGGCCCATCAATATTTAAATAATAATTCCAGGCAGTCGCGATGGGTAATGAAATTGCTGTTGCCTTCTTTAATCATCGTGCTTGCTGTTAGAGTGTATATGCTGTTAGATATTGCACCGTTGAAGTTTTTGAAAAAAGATGAATTTCATAAAAACAAAGAATGGGCTGCTGCAGTTAAAAAAGCGGCCGGAGATAAACCCGCTGCCTTCATCAATTCCTATCAGAAAGCATCAAAGTATTGGTTTTACAGCAGCGATACCGGGTTTTCGGTGAACAACGTTTATTACCGCAGAAATAACTTTAACTTCTGGCCGCTGGAAGCACCTATACAAAACAGGAAAGTCCTGGTAGTTTCTCCAATCCATTTTGGTTTATTCCCTGATTCAATTGCAAATCCCAAACAACCTGCATGGGGCCGGGTTGCAGATCCTTATTTTTCTTTTTCGCAGGTGAGAATATATAGTCCTTCTTTGATGAAAGCGCCAGGCAGCCGTTTACAAACAACACTGAATGTTATTATTCCCGAATCAGTATCATCCAATCAAACGTTTACATTATTTGATACCGCACGGGTAGGTCTTACTATTTATTTTCATGATAACGACCCGGGTATTATGTTGCAAACCCCCTTAACATTAAACGATCTTATCAATAAAAAAACAGTAGTTGATTTTGTACTTCCCCCTTCACTGGCAAAAGGCCGCTATCGTGCCAGATGGAATATCAACAGTTGTTTGCCGGGCTTGCCCACTTTAAATAGCAGTAGTTATGCAGTGGAGGTTGATTGATAAAAATTAATGACATGTTTACAAATCGTAAAGTGATACGAATTATTTAGAACTGGGGGATTAAAAACCTTGTTCGAATTTTTAGAAAAGCTTGTTGAATAGTCTCCATCAGAACTTTTATAATGATTGCTGCTTTAGCTAAACGAAATCGGATTAATGTCAGCGAAATCAATTCACGATTTAAAATTGCCTAAGTAAAACGGCGGGGGCAAATTCCACAGGAAATAAGAAAAGATCCTGAAGGATTTTAGAGCGTACCCGATATTATTCAGTGGGATCTGTTGACATTTCTTTAAACTAAATTTTTCACCTCACTTCTTAACTGCAGCATTGCCCACTACTGCCTGCACATCAACGTCACCTTCCAGGTTATTCATTTGTCGCAACACCCACGGGTATCTCACGGTAACTCTTCGCGAACGAGGCTTAATAGTGTACTTGCGGGGATTAGGCATACAGGCGGCAATCATTGCCGCCTGTGTGCGCGAAAGTTTTTTTGCAGATACATTAAAGTTCGATTGCGAACAGGCTTCAATACCAAATATGCCTTTGCCCATTTCCGACACATTGAGGTACATCTCCAAAATTCTTTTTTTACCCCAAATCAGTTCAATCATAAATGTGAAGTAGACTTCGAATCCTTTCCGGATCCAGCTTCGCCCCTGCCACAAAAAAACATTTTTTGCCACCTGCTGACTGATAGTAGAAGCTCCTTTTATTCTACCCGGTTTTTTTTCATTGTAGTCCATCGCTTTCCTGATACTTTTAAAATCAAAACCGTTGTGATCAGGAAATAACTGGTCTTCGGATGCAATAACAGCCAAACGTGCATGCTGTGAAATAGACTCAAAATCCACATAGTCACGTTTTAATCCATCACCTCTTATCCAGCTGCTGAGTTGAGTAATGGTAAAAGGAGGATTGACCCATTTCAAAATAATGATGTATACAAATTGCCCGATAAACAGTACCAGAAGAAGCCGTTTGGTAAATCGCCATAGCCGTGGGAGGAAGTTTTTCAAACTGACAGGATTTTTTCGGCCTGCAAAATAAGCCTTTGAAGCTGTTTTATCAAGGATGCACCATTTTAAGAGTCTTTAAACACAGGTATTTTGATATGGTAGTTATTCAGCGGCTAAATATCAAACACGCTCAAATGGCACATGATAACCCGCCTAGACTTCTGACCCTGAGTTTGTTGACCGCTTTATTTTAACCCTATATACTGAAGGCTGTATCTCCGCCCGATCACATAACTTCTTTTCCTTAGTTTTTTCATCACAAAACCTGTAGCTGCTATACCTCCTGCAATGGCAAGCGTTTTACCGTCAAGTGGTTCTTTTTTTATAAGGCCATTAACGGTATGCAATACTGCATATGCAGCTCCGCCTAATATAAATAAGGTACCATCTCTAACAAATTCAAACGACTGCGGATCTTTGGCAATAGAAAAAATTTCATTGTAATGGTAGCGCAGCATATATGCGGTAAGTGTGTCGGACATTGAAGTTCCCAATACGCTGTATCTTTGTCTTACATCATAATAAGTTATAAAAAGTGTATCTCGCTCGAGTCTCCTGAGCACACCCGTCACTTCGTGTCCTGAAATATCTTTAAAATGAATAAAACTTCCGGCAAGGAGCGTTTTAATGGTCCGGTTTTTTGAATTCCGGAGTAAAAGCAAATCGGTTCCCTGTGCTGTGATGTTCAGCGACATTGTCAAAAAACCAATCAATATCCAGGTTCTTAAAATCATGAAAAGGAGCAAAGGTTTAATCAATATAAGTTATCATCAGAATCTTTCTTTTAAAAATAACACACCATATAAAAGCGCCAACCCGAAGATTACCAGGATACTTCCTGAAATTTTATTGATCAATGAAATATTATGAACAGTTAGTTTATCCCTGATTTTGCCAGCCATTAACACTTTTAGTACATCTGCAATTATATTAATTCCGAGACATGTAGAAAAGATAATCACCCTTTGCCAGATACCATGTGTTGCCGCAAAAGTTGTAGCATTGACCAACCAAAAAATCATTACACTAGGATTAAGTGTATTGATAAAAAAACCAGATAACATAGTTTTCGCAAAGTCACTTTTGCTGAATCTCGTTTCACCTGAAATGTCTGCCCTTTGTAAATTCACTTTCTTAAAAAATACATAGAACACACCCATTCCAATTAAAAAAACGCTGCCGAATATTGCAATGGTAGACTGAAATTTCAACATCTGTTTCACCAGCTCTGAAAATACATTGCTGATCACCACCAAAAGAATATCGCTGATCCACACGCCAATTACAAAACTGAACCCGCCCCTGTGGCCATTATTGAGGCTTTGTTTTAAAATTGTAAATATTACCGGCCCAACGGAAAGTACCAGTATCAGTCCTATGCCAAGTCCTTTAATTATTGATTCTGTCATTAAAGATATATGTGCTGTTCAGTTAAGTCCTTCTGTAATTGCAAAGAAGGCCTGTGAAAACTAAATTAAAAAGCAGTAGACTCCATCAATAGAACGTGAGATATTATAACGCGCCAGTTGTGACAAATTTTTGCCAGTCCTCCAACATTTTTCCTTTTAACACTCTCGGAAATTTATGTTGCCCGCCCACTTTTCCCTTTAGCCGCATAAATTCCATGAATTTATTTTCAGGTAATACATCAAGGAAAACTTCTTTCAGTGCACTTTTCCTTTCCACTGCATAATCGTCGTTCAACAACTTAAGTTTTTCATCAATCCTGTTCCTCAACTCTTCACATTTGATTGAATCATCCGATGCTATATACCAGTGATGCGCAAAAAAGTTTTTATATGGAATGCCAGCTACAGTAAATTCCGGTATCACAACATTCATTTCCTCGCTGGCCAGTTTTACTGCTTTGTTCATATTGTCCACGCTGAGATGTTCGCCCACAAGACTTAAAAAATGTTTGGTGCGGCCTGTGATAATTATTTCACATCTTTCCTTATCGGTAAATCTTACGGTGTCGCCAATCAAATATCTCCACGCTCCTGCAGAAGTACTAATGAGAAGTGCATAATCTTTACCCTCTTCTACTTCGTGAATGAGCAAGGCCTGAGGATTTTTAATCATATTTCCTGATGAATCAAAATTCCTGTCATCAAAAGGCACAAACTCCAGAAAAATATGGGTATTGGTCGCCAGCCGCATGCCCGAAGGATTCTGTCTGTCCTGGTATGCAATAAAACCTTCTGATGCCAGGTAGGTTTCAATATAGATCAATGGTTTAGCCAGCATTTTCTCGAATCCTTTTTTATATGGATCGAATGCCACTCCACCATGTACAAAAAATGCAAGGTTGGGCCATATCTCATGTATGTTATTGAGTTGATAGCGTTCTATAACCATTTCCATACACATCTGTATCCACGCCGGCACGCCAACAACAAATCCTATATCCCAATTAGGGGCCTGATGTACTATTTCCTCCAGTTTCAGGTTCCAGTCGCGTGTGCGCGCAATTTTTTTTCCCGGCTTATAAAATGGAGAAAACCAGAAAGGTGCTTTTTTAGCAGTGATTCCACTCAGGTCACCCGCATAATACCCTGGATGTTTTTCGAGATCAGTGCTGCCACCTAACATCAGCCAACCTTTCCCTACAGATTTCCACGGAATGTCTTCGTAATGCCTGAGCGATAGCAATTGTTTGATCATTACTATCCTGTTGCCCCTCATCAGATCCTGCGTTACCGGAATATATTTACTGGCACTTTCTGATGTACCTGAACTTAGTGCAAAAAATTTTATATGACCGGGCCAGCAAACATCAGGAAAATTTTCAAGTGTCTTATGCCACCACTCCTCATAGATGGTGGTATAGTCGTAAGTGGGAACCAGTTCCTGGTATTTTTTTACAATATGCCGGTTCAGTAATATCTGGTCAAAAAAATACTTCTGGCCGAACTCTGTATGACGGGCTTTTTTGAGAAGCTTTTTTAATACCTTCAATTGCTGGCGTTTGGGAGATTTCGCCCGCAGATTTAACGCTTTTGCAATCGTTTTAGGTAAATGAAATTCGATCCTCGGCATTCTCTGCAATATAATGTTTTAATGAAGAAAATCTATCTGAATATACGACTGGTGGTTCGCAAATTAACATCTCCTGATAAATTAGATTTCACTATTACCATTACATTGTAACTCAAATTTATTACCGACTAAATACCAGTTGTTTCACCCATTTCATCTTTTGAATCACTCCCCACAATACTGGTAGAACCAGCAGCAATAATTCTAATAAATAACTTTGTTTTTAATTTATCAATAGTGTCGATAATCTGCTTGAAACTCAATCCATTTTCACAAAATATGATACTATGAATTTTTTCACGACCCGTATAGTCATTTAATTGATCGAAAGTACATATGCTGTTTTTTGCATCCCCAGCCGTAGCCACTCTCCCTTTTAATAAATCGAGTTTATTTCTTTTTTTAAACCAGCGCTGAATCTTTACAAAGCATTCATCAGATCCCGCAACAATAGTATTGCCCTCTTCTACATCAACCTTGTACCTCAAATAACCCATGCGATTCATCAACCATCGATACAACAAAGTCAAAATCAGGATAATTGCCGATGCGGCAATTACTGAAATGTGACTTATGCTTAATTCGTCTGTTAACCAGGAAGCTGCGATGAGTGAAATTGCAGCGGTGGCAAGTAAATTCGCAAAGAGTTTCGCTCTTATAAATGATATGGAATATAATTTAGTAAAACGTGAAACAACGAACCATGTGAAAGAATAAAACAAAGGTGCCCGCAGCGAAAACAATGGAGGATATCCCATTGCGGCGGATGCAAACTGATCAAGTCCATAAATTGTTAAGGCAAATGAACAGAAAATCAGTGATGTATCTACCAGGGTTAAACGAAGAGGCTTCATTATATTGTGCGCCACAGATAAAACGGCACGAAGCCAAATGGCAAGATGAATGAAAATTAAAAATATACTTGCCTTGGCACCACCATAATGTTTCCGAACAAAAATAGCCATCGCGGAATAGAACATCTTCACATATTTTAAAGAACCCTTTTTGGTGCTCTCTCCCTTAAAATGAATGATGGACGTTTCTGCAAAATAGATATTGACATGTCCGGCCTGTTTGATACGATAACTTAGATCGATATCTTCCCCATACATAAAAAATGATTCGTCAAAACCACCATTATTCTTTAAAATCTTTTTTCGTACCATCATGAAGGCACCAGATAGAACATCTGCCTCCTGTGTTTTCATTTCGTCAAGATGACCCAGGTGATACTTTGCGAATACTGGTGACTTTGGGAATAGGCTAGCCAGGCCAGTTAGTTTGAAGAACGCAGTTACGGGCGAAGGAAAAGCCCTTTTACTTTCTTTTAAAAATTTTCCTGACCCGTCCAGCATTCTTATGCCCATCGCGCCAACATCCGGATGGCTGCCGAAGTAGGCAAGACTTAAACTGAATACATCTTCCGGTACAAGTGTATCAGGATTTAGGAATAGAATAAGCTCGCCTTTAGCAATAGACAATCCATAATTATTTGCTCTGGCAAAGCCAAGGTTTTCTTTTCCCCAATCAAAATTAACGGCGGGGAATTTCGGTTCAAGATATGCCCTGCTGCCATCGGTGGATGCATTATCTATAACCAGAATTTCAGCATCAATTCCCTTTAATGCTTTTTGTACCGAGTAAAGGCATTGTTCAAGAAAATAACGAACGTTATAATTAATTATGATAACCGATAGACGCATATTCCAATGACGAAAAATACGGATGAAAAACGAATTAAACGGGAATCTGAATTTTGAGGTACAAAATGTTTTGGTTTTATACACTTCACGCAAAAGAACAGCTCAAATCGGCTACATTTATAATCGCGTTTTTGAATATCTTCCTTCTTTTATTAAATCTGTTATTAATGAAACGATCGATTGCAATTTTTGCTTGTGTCATTTTTTATTTTGTATCCTATGCGCAGCAACCACCACAATGGAAAATGGTTCCTGGAAAAATTTCCAGTGAATGGGCTGAAAAGATTAATCCATCACAACCGCTGGCAGATTACCCACGTCCACAGATGGTTCGGTCCAATTGGGTTAATTTAAACGGAAGCTGGAACTATTCCCTTCAAACCAAATCAGACCAGGTCCCAGCCTTATGGGATGGAAAAATATTAGTACCGTTTGCTGTTGAATCAGCGTTGTCGGGCGTTGGCAAAAGAGTGGGTAAGGATAGCTTGCTTTGGTACGAACGAAAATTTATTGTTACTCCAGCGATGAGGAAAGGTAAAGTGCTGCTTCATTTTGGCGCTGTCGACTGGTTGTGCGAAGTGTTCATCAATGGAAAACCTGCAGGATCGCATAAAGGTGGGTACGACCCATTTAGTTTTGATATATCTGGTTTGATAGATAGAAAGGAAGAACAGCAAATTGTAGTGAAAGTTTGGGATCCCACCGACGATGGTCCTCAGCCAAGAGGCAAACAGGTGAAAGACCCTCATGGCATATGGTATACTCCTGTAACAGGCATCTGGCAAACAGTTTGGTTAGAAACAGTACCATTGACGTTTATCAGCGGGTTAAAAATTACTCCGAACCTTGATAATAAAACACTCTCAGTGAAAGCTGATATTGATAAACTGCAGGCAGGAGATGTGGTGAATGTTTCTGCGTTCAAAGGCACGGAAAAAATCGCCGAACAAACGCTAAAAGGAGAGACGGCTGAACTGGCAGTTGCCAACCCAACTTTATGGTCACCTACTAATCCGTTTTTGTATGACCTGCAGGTTACCATTACAAGGAAGGGGAAAGTGGTGGATGAAGTGAAAAGCTATTTCGCCATGCGCAAGATATCGATGAAGCCCGACGTAAATGGAATTCAACGAATGTTACTGAACGACGAATTTGTGTTTCAGCTTGGCCCCCTTGACCAGGGATGGTGGCCCGACGGATTGTATACTGCACCCAATGACGAAGCCCTAAAATTTGATATTGTCAAAACAAAGGAAATGGGCTTTAATATGATTCGCAAACATGTTAAGGTTGAACCGGCAAGATGGTACTATCATTGTGATCGGTTGGGGATGTTGGTTTGGCAGGATATGCCCAGTGGCGACCTTGGCAACCGATGGGATAGCCGTCCAGGAGTTTCAGGATTAGGTAATGATAAAAACCGTACACCAGAATCAGAAGAAATTTACCGCACGGAGTGGAAAGAAATCATGAACGACTTTCATCATTTTCCAAGTATCGTGGTATGGGTTCCGTTTAATGAAGCATGGGGCCAGTTTAAAACCAGAGAAATTACTGAGTGGACCATGAAACAGGATCCATCAAGACTGGTTAATAGTGCAAGCGGCGGTAATTTTGAAATTACCGGTCATATCTTCGATTTGCATAACTATCCCGAACCTGCAATGCCAACACCGGAATTGTTTGGTAAAAATGAGATCCTGGTTTTAGGTGAATATGGTGGCCTGGGTCTGCCGATCGAACAGCATACCTGGCAGGATAAAAATAACTGGGGATATCAAAGCTTTAAGAATAAAGAAGAACTCTATAACAGGTATGCAGAATTTATTAATCGCATGCCGGCGCTCATAGAACAGGGATTATCGGCTGCTATCTATACGCAAACAACAGATGTGGAAGTGGAAACGAATGGACTGATGACTTATGATCGAAAAGTGATAAAAATGCCCGAAGCAAAATTATACAGCATTCATCAGCAATTGTATAATCCGGCGTTGTATAAAAAATTTATGCGATAGTATATTGTCAGTGAGGTTGATTTTAAAAAAAAATTTATGCCCGATTCAAATGTATTTGATGCAATTGTGATAGGTTCAGGGATCAGCGGTGGCTGGGCCGCAAAGGAGCTATGCGAACATGGTTTAAAAACGCTTGTGCTGGAAAGAGGGCGGGATGTTAAACATATAAAAGACTATCCGACCACAAATTCCAACCCATGGGAAATAGCCCACCGTGGAAATATTTCAAAAATCGAAAAGGAAAATCCTGTTGTAGGAAGATGTTATGCTTTCGATGAAGCTACTCAGCATTTTTTCGTCAAAGACAAGGACCATCCTTACGTTCAGGAAAAGCCTTTTGACTGGATACGCGGGTACCAGGTTGGCGGAAAATCATTAATCTGGGCGAGGGCTACACAGCGGTGGAGCAAATATGATTTCGAAGGTCCAGGGCGGGATGGTTATGCTGTTGAATGGCCGATCACTTATGATGACATCGCTCCATGGTACAGTCATGTTGAAAAATTTGCAGGCATTAGCGGCAATAGAGATGGTGTTGATACAATGCCTGATGGTGAGTTTTTGCCGGCATTTGAAATGAACTGCGTGGAGAAACATATCCAGGAAAAAATTAAAGAGAATTATTCAGACAGGTATGTAATCCAGGGCAGGTGTGCGCATCTTACCAAACCAAACCCCATCCATTTGCAGCAAGGTCGGTCGCAATGTATGGCGCGAAATATTTGTTATCGCGGCTGTCCGTTTGGTGCATACTTCAGTTCAAATTCATCAACCCTTCCGTGGGCTGAGCGAACAGGTAAACTCACCCTCAGGCCCGATAGTGTGGTACATTCAATCATCTATGATGAGCAGAAAGGAAAAGCAACGGGTGTCAGAGTGATAGATAGCAAAACTAATGCTGCTACTGAATATTTCGCCAGTATCATATTTGTAAATGCAGCCTGTTTAAACAGCAACCTCATTCTATTGAATTCAACCTCTTCCAGATTTCCAAACGGTTTGGGCAATGACAATGGCCTGTTAGGTAAGTATATCGCATTTCATAATTACAGGGGTAATATCTATGCTGAGATTGAAGGATTTGATGACAAATATTACTATGGAAGAAAGCCAACTGCTGTGATGCTGCCCAACTTCAGAAACGTTCACAAGCAGGAAACTGATTTTTTAAGGGGTTATATGACTCATTACAGTGCCGGGCGAACAGGCTGGCAAAAGGGCTTTGGAGCAGCTGGTATTGGCGAAGGATTTAAAAACTCGCTGCTGGAACCGGGCGGGTGGAACGTCTTTATGATGGTACAAGGCGAAACCATTCCCAAAGAAAAAAATCATGTAAGATTAAGTAAAGATTTAAAAGATGCCTGGGGTATTCCCCAACTGGTAACCAGCGTGGAGTATGATGATAATGACGAAAAGATATTGAAGGACTTTTTTGAGCAGGGCCGGGCAATGCTTGAAAAAGCAGGTTGTAAAAACATCAGTACAAATGATAGTAAACAGGCTCCCGGGTTGGATATTCATGAAATGGGCGGCGTAAGAATGGGTAAAGATCCTGCAACATCATTGTTAAACAAATGGAATCAGCTGCACCATTGTAAAAATGTATTTGTAACTGATGGCGCTGCCATGACCTCTACAGGTACGCAGAACCCCAGTATTACTTTTATGGCCTTAACTGCAAGAGCCGCCAATTATGCTGTTCAGGAATTAAAGAAGAAAAACCTATAATACGAATAACAGGCGTAAACAGGTTAAGCAAGTATCTGAAAATGTCATTTCTTTTTGTACATTTAAAAATCAAATTGTTGCTATATGAATAGACGTGAAGCATTAAACAGGGTAACCCTCATGCTCGGTGGAACTGTAGTTGGAGGTATCGCATTCCTGGAAGGTTGTAAATCAAGTGACAGCAAACTGGCAGTTGGCCTCCCTTTTTCCGCAGAAAATATTGCTTTTTTAGATGAGGTCGCCGAAACCATTATTCCAACAACAAATACTCCCGGGGCAAAAGCTGCACTTGTTGGCAGTTTCATGAACACAATGGTGGTTGATTGCTACGAAGAGAAAGATCAAAAGACATTCATGGAAGGAATTGGCAAAATTGATGAAGCGAGCAAGAAGAAGTACAGCAAACCATTTATGGAAGCCACTCCTGCTGAAAGAAAAGAGCTTTTAACCGAAATAGACCAGGAATTAAAAACATACGGTAAAAGTAAAAAAGCTGAGGATCCCAACCATTATTTTGGATTGATGAAACAACTCACATTACTGGGCTATTTTACTTCCGAAATTGGCTGCACCCAAGCCTTGCAATATGTTGCAGTCCCGGGACGCTACGAGGGATGCATACCCTATAACAAAGGTGACAAAGCCTGGGCAACCTAGTAATGATATTATCTGATTTTATTTTGTGCATCACCGGGTTCACCCCGGTGATAGCTTTTTTAATTAATCCATTTTCAAATCTTACTTATGACCATCGACAGAAGAAAATTTTTGCGGGCAACAGGATTATTTGCCTCAGGCATAGCATTGGGTGCGGCGTCATGTAACTCATCATCCGAACAAAAAGAAGGAAGCGCGGGAACAACAGATACAGCAGACATAGCAACAGTGGCCGAAGCTGTGGCGCTGCCCAATTTTGGCATCCAGTTGTATTCTTTGAGAGACGACTTGCCTAAAGATCCTAAAGGTATTCTGAAACAAGTTGCTGACATGGGCTTTAAACAGGCTGAAGGCTACGAAGGGTCAATGGGATTGTTCTGGGGAATGAAACATACCGATTTAAAAAAATATATGGATGAGTTGGGCATAGCATTTATTTCCAGTCACTGTGATATCGAAAAGGATTTTGAAAAGAAAGCTGCACAAGCCGGTGAAATCGGAATGAAATACCTGATCTCTCCATGGATCGGGCCACAGAAAACGTTAGATGAGTATAAAAAATTCGCCGATACTTTTAACAAGAGAGGAGAAGTATGCAAGAAAAACGGATTGAAGTTCGCATACCATAATCATGGTTACACTTTTGAACAAATGGAAGGGCAATTCCCTCAGGATATCCTGATGGCTAATACCGACCCGGCTCTGGTTGATTTTGAAATGGATATTTACTGGGTGGTTAGACCGGGTCAGGATCCTGAAGCATGGCTTAAAAAGTATCCTAACCGCTTCTCTCTATGTCATGTAAAAGACAGACTGAAAACAGCGGCAGCTACTGAAGACGATGCTTCTGCAGACCTGGGAACCGGATCAATAGATTTTAAAAAAGTGTTGAAAACTGCTTCTGAAAACGGTATGCAGTATTACATCATGGAACAGGAGAGGTATGATAACAGCACGCCACTACAGAGCGCAAAAGTGGGAGCAGAATACCTGAAAAATTTAAGGATTTGAAAGTATGAGGCAAATTAATTGCTGTTAATGCAACTCTGACAGGGCGAAAAGCAACTTTAGCTTCCCGCCCTTTTTTTATGGGAATAAGATTGATGATACGCTTGATGAAACAATACTATCTTAATGGTATAATTTTTCAGATATGCTTGTAAGAATTTTAGCCTTTTGTCTTTTGATGACTGGTACTATCGGTTTATCTGCACAAACTTCTGACGAAAAGGAAATCAGATCAATTCTTGAAAGGCAAACTCTGGAATGGAACCGTGGAAACATTGATGCATTTATGGTTGGCTACTGGAAGAGTGATTCATTAATGTTTGTCGGGCAATCAGGAGTAACATACGGATACGAACAGACGAAAAACAACTATAAAAAAAATTATAGTGACACGGCAAAAATGGGGAAGCTTACATTTAATATCCTCCAGGTGAAACCACTATCGGTTGATCATTATTTTGTGTTGGGAAAATGGTATCTGAAGCGGTCTGTGGGAGATGTGTCCGGGCATTACACATTAATCTTTCGAAAAATAAATGGGCAGTGGTTGATCATTTCTGATCATAGCAGTTAAAAATTAAAAATACAAATATGTTATTCATCATTTTAGGCATCATTTTATTTTTCGTTAGTCTATCACTGCAAAAAGGTCAGGGGCCGCTTACAAAACTGGCCACACCTGTTAGGGTGGTGGGTAGTATAATTATTGTACTTGGTATATTGTCATCATGCTTTAAACAGATTGATGCGGGCCATGTTGGCGTCAAATCAATATTTGGAAAAGTGCAGAACGATATCATCACCAGTGGTTTGAATTTTGTAAATCCACTTGTTGAAGTAAAGGAGTTGGACATTCGTACACAGAATTATACCATGAGTGGTCAGCATGATGAGGGCGTACTATCGGGCGATGATGCCATAAGGGTATTGACAGCAGATGGCCTTGAGGTTACTATCGATCTTTCAGTGCTTTACAGACTGATTCCAACGGACGCGCCAAATTTAATCAGGGAGATTGGTATTAATTATGAAGAAAAGATTGTTAGACCAATTACGCGTACCCGTATCCGTGATAATTCGGTTTACTATGATGCTGTTTCACTGTATTCCACTAAAAGAGATGAATTCCAGGATAGAATTTTTAAAACCATAGATAAAGATTTCAGCAGTCGTGGACTCCAGCTCGAAAACTTGCTGGTCAGGAATATAACTTTGCCTGCATCAGTTAAAGCGGTGATTGAGCAAAAGATTAATGCAGAACAGGAAGCGCAGAAGATGCAGTTCGTTCTGCAAAAAGAAAAGCAGGAGGCTGAAAGAAAAAGAGTAGAGGCACAAGGTATCGCCGATTATCAACGTATAATCAGCGAAAGTTTATCTGACAAACAGCTGCAGTATGAACAAATTAAAGCGATTAAAGAACTGGCTACTTCCCCCAATTCTAAATTGATTGTAATGCCTTCAAAAGGTACGCCAGTGATTTTGGATACTAAGAATTAGTGAGTTGCAAGCAGTGAGCAGAAAACAGCAATTGGCTGAGATGGTAAGATTTAAAATTAAAGGCAATTTTTTAGAGCTGGGGAGTATTAGGTTCGTTCAACCAGAAACCAGTAGCGAGAAACCAGCAACGGCTGTTCCCTGCTTACTGCTCACTGCTAACTATCAACTACTCACTAAAATTCTTCTTCCACCAGTAGTAAAACAGCCTGATCAGTAAAAATAAACTCCCGGCAAACCACACATAAAAGAGAATACTACGCAGTTCGTGCCCTGTCTCCCAGATAGCATATCCCCATTTCAAACCAACAAGTACATTAATCAGTAGCCAGAATAAACCCGCACCTATGGTCCATCCGATTTTTTGTAAAAATGACCTTACTTCCGGCTCCATTTGACTCATAATCAAATGTACTGTTATCCGGAATAAACAATAGATTTTGTGTAGAGTGTTGTCCTGTATTAAGGCACCAGTAATAAATTAAAATCAGTGGAGTCGCCACTGAAGACATTAAAATCGACTTTGGTAAAGATACCGTTAACCCTTCCTGTTTCTGCATATTGCCAAAAAACCCACGGTCTGGTGATGCGCGGCTTATTGCGCTGAATATAATGCGCCACCCAAAGCGGATATTTATCAAAACCCTCACCGAGATAGCTTTTATAATAGTCGGCACCAGTATAAATAATCGGCGTTACGCCATAGTGTCTTTCAACAGCGTTTAACCATTCGAGAAGTCGCTTCCTGATTTCAGTTTTCTTTACTCCATAAGTTTCTTCAATGTCAACAACAGGAGGCAAATCGCCACTCTCTAATTTAACAGCCCTGATAAAATTCTGTGCCTGTATCAATCCATTTTTATTGGGAAGAAAAAAATGGTATGCGCCACGGATCATTCCCACTTCTTTCGCTTTACGCCAATTGCGATTAAATTGTCTGTCCTTTCGCGTATAACCTTCTGTAGCTTTGATAAAAACGAAACCCAGCTTAACTGATTTCTCTTCCATATCTCTTACCGATTCCCATTTAATCAGGTCCTGGTGGTGAGAAACATCTATGCCATGGATTTCAAAACCAATAGGGAGCTGAATGCCAAACCCGGGATAATGCACAAAGCCCGCCTGCCTGATTTTCCACCACTGCATCAGGAAGTATGCGCCAAAAGATAAAACTGCCAGATATAAAACAATCATCGCAGTCTTTTTCCATTTTAAAGGCTTCTTTCTTTTCCGGTTTACGGCCATGCATCAAAACTGATTTGGGTGCAAAAATGCAAAAGAAAAGTATATTCTTCCTGTCTATTATTTGAGCAGTCTTTTTACCATTTTAACTGATTTTCCATCAGTTATACTCAGCCAGTATATTCCACGAGGCAGATTTCCTGTTGGTATGGTTATAAAATTTGTTCCTGAAAGACCACTGATTGATTTACTCCACAGCGTTTGCCCTGCACTGTTAATGATCCTGAATGAGTAATCACCCGTTGTAAAATATCTTGTTATCACATTTACATCATCCGCAACAGGATTAGGAAAAACAATAAATGAAGCAGGTCCATCAGGCGCGTCATTCAGTCTGGTAACAGAATTATTTGCTGAAATCAATTTAAGGTTCGGGTCAATAAAAGCGGAGTCGGGAATAAAACCGAGTTTGATATATGAACTTTGTTGATTCTGTTTATGGTCGATAACGACTATCGTGTCTCTGTTGTCATTTTTAAATCGGATTGGCACCGGCATTTCAAAAAATGAAACCGAGGCATTAGAAGTGGTTTGACTTAACGTGGCGTTGATTAATCCACTTCCCAACGACTGCCATTTGAGCTGGTAGCTGGGATGCCCTTCACCAAAAAACCAGTCGGCAAAAAATTCATTCAGCCCTACTCCACTCGCTGCTTCCAGGTTACGGATAAGATCGTCGGTCACCGCATATCCATATTTAATGGAAGGATCTTCAAGATAGGCACGTAAGCCCCTGAAGAACGATTGGTCACCAAGTTTCCACCTCAACATATGTAACAGCCAGGCTCCCTTTGTGTATGAGAGCCGCCCGTTGAATATTCGACCCACACTTGTAGTATCCGGAACATAAACCGAACCGTTGGTTTGCGAAGTTATCGATGCAAGCTGCGAATTTAACATGGAACGGTAAGCAGCAGCAGTCGCAAAATTTTCGAAATAGAAATTAGTAAGGTATGATGCAAACCCCTCATTTAGCCATATATGCTGCCAGCTTCCACAGGTAACTTTGTTTCCAAACCATTGATGCGCCGCTTCATGGGCTACCAGGTTTTCAGTCACATTCACCATAAATGAATTCGTTTGATGTTCCATGCCCCCACCCCATGAAAATTGTGTATGGCCATATTTTTCCTGTATGAAAGGATAAGCACCAAAAACATCATGGAATAAACGAATACTCCTTCTGGCAAATCCTGTTCCGTTTCTGAACGAGTTCGCGCTTTCAGGATAAGTGTATTGAATAAACGGTAACACTTTTTGTCCAAGCTGAACAGTGTCTTCCAGCTTTCTATAATTAGTGGTGGCAATGGCAACAAGGTATGTTGCGATGGGATATCTGTGTTTCCAGTAGGTAACCTTTTGCCCATTAGCAATCACTTCACTTTGCAATAAACCATTTGACACGCCGGTATATGCTTCCGGGGTTGTAAGGTATATGTCGATCGAATCTGTTTTGTCGGTAAGTCCATTTTTACAAGGCCACCATTCCCTTGCACCATAAGGTTCACTTAGGGTCCAGTTGACGGGAACGCTTGCATGTACCTCGTTTATAAAGGATCCAAATCCACCTCCCGATGGCGGCACACCCTGGTAGTATATAGTCACCGAATCGTTCACGCCGATTCCGGGGTTGTTCGTTAGGTTAATTTCCAGCGTATGATTTTGCGGCCTTGTAAAACCAATAGAACTATTGTGATAAAGAACGCTGTCAACAGTCAGGTTATCAACCAGGTCGAAAATCAACTGGTTATTACTGCCGGTTAGTTTGAAAAAAGCAGTAACTGCACCAGTTATATACCTGATAGAAGGATCAATTTTCCAATTGCAACGGAATTGGTGAATGTTATAATTTGAAGATGCTGCAGTTTTGGTAAAAGATGCGCTGATTTTATCCATTCGGCGTGCAGCAGCTTTTCCTTCCAGTTCGGCAATAGATATGTGTTCGTTCAGGCCTGAAACCTGCGCAAAAGAAGCATTGATATTAATCAAAAGTAATATAATACTGCAGGACACATATATACCCAGACCATGAACCTGGCAGTATTGATGATATCTATTTGTAAAAATTTTGCCCATGGCGCTGGTATTTTCCCTGTAGATTTTCCTAAGCTTATAAAAATAGCCTTTATAATAACGAAAGATGCCGAATATCCTATAACGCTGGCAGGATTGCTTTATTTTTACAAACTGATGCCGCGCCTTCAAATTAACGATACAGTAAATCTTATCTCTAA
>JANPJC010000040.1:0-1622 GCA_031425315.1 Chitinophagales bacterium | reverse complement strand
TGCAGGAATTTTTCAGCGATAATTTTTTTACTTCAAAAACTGTATTTGCAAATGTTACCGTTAATTTTCGGAGAAAAGATATCGTAATTGCTATCAAACAGGAAAACACCAATGACAGTATTTTTATTTTGAGTGAAGGCGTTAAAGAAAAAACAGCTTTGCTCAACGCAACTATGCAAACCGGGTATTCCGGGAGGCATAAGAAAATCATTTGGACAATAAACCTCGATGATGGAAAAGATAGCATTGGTAGATGATCATATTGTACTAAGAAAGGGTCTCGCAAGCCTGATCGGCGATCTCGGTTATAAAGTAATATTTGAGGCAGATAATGGCGATGACTTTTTATCCAAACTCAGCACTTATGAAGAACCTGATCTGGTTCTGATGGATATCAATATGCCGGGTAAAGATGGGTTTGATACCACACTTTGGTTAAAACTAAATAAGCCCAACATTAAAGTTTTAGCGCTGAGTATGCTCGACGACGAAAATGCAATTATTCGCATGCTTAAAAACGGCGCCAAAGGTTATGTATTAAAGGAAATTGAACCGGCCGAATTAAAAGCTGCTATAGACGCCGTTATATACAAAGGATTTCATTATACTGAACTTGTAACCGGCAGACTGGTGAACAGCATCAGCAAAATGAATGAAGAAGGGAATGGCACTAGCACCTTACTCAAACTTAATGAAAAAGAAATTCAGTTTTTAAAATGGGCAGCCACTGAATTAACCTACAAAGAAGTAGCTGTTCAAATGAAACTTAGTCCGCGCACAATTGATGGCTACAGGGATATACTTTTTGATAAACTTGGCGTAAAAACAAGAGTAGGCCTCGCAATGTACGCGATTAAAAATGGTATAGTTCAGGTTTAATGCTTCCGTAATTCAATAGTCGTTCCTTCGCCTGGCTGCGATTTTATACCGATTATGTATTTTATCTGATCAGCACGATCCCGCATATTTTTTAATCCATAACCGGCACCGGGTTTTGACAAATCAAAACCTTTTCCATCGTCCCAGATTTTTATAGCAATCTTTCTTGAACGATCGTATTGAACAGCATAACCGAATGTTTTACATTCAGCATATTTTATACAATTATTGAATGCTTCCTTTAAAATCAGAAATATATTTCTTTTCTCGTCTTTTTTTAGAACCAGATTTCTTAATTCAGGACTAACAAATCTTTTCAGTTCAATCTGCTTTGCCTCCGCGAGTGACATGGCAAATTGTTCAAACCGATTTATTATATCATCAACCGCATCAAGATTATCATTTAATACCCACATCATATCCCTGACACTGGTAATAGCATTCTGGGTTTCTTCTTTTATCTGCAGAATATATTCAGTTTTTTCAGGTTTTGATAATGAAAGATTACTGAATACTTTTATACTATTCAAAGTGCTGCCAATATCGTCATGTAAATCGCCGGCAATATCTTTTCTGATTTTTTCCTGCTTCCGGATCTGAGATATCCTGTACGCATAAAACGCATAAAACAGCCCTAAGATAAAAATAAATACCAGAGCCTTAAACCACCAGTTCTGGTACCATCGCGGAACAATATAGAAGTCAAACAGCAGCGGTTTTGTGCCAAAACTACCATCTTCCTG
>JANPJC010000039.1:0-20727 GCA_031425315.1 Chitinophagales bacterium | reverse complement strand
CAATTTCAAATCCTGCACTATTTAGGTGTAACATAGGTAACATCATTTCCACAGGATGATTGCCTGTAGAAAAATATTTTCCATTCGCCATTTTCATATTGCGTTCCTCGGTACATACCATTATTATTTTTAATTTGCTATCCTTGTTTGCGTTTGGATAATCTATTTTTTCATAGTCTGTTTTGGAAGAGGTTGCCATTTTTAAGGCAAACGTGGAGGGACTAAATGCCCCATCATTTGTTGGTTTTGGTGCAATACCTAAGAGCTCTTTTATCATTAATTTATTTTTTAAAATTATTTATTCGCACGAATTAGCTGTATAAATACCACTAAAAAAAAGAGGAAAAAAAGCCAATCATTGATGCCATAAATTGTGTAAAATAGGCCTGCCATTTTATCTCTTGCAAAAACTGTCGAAAGATTATTATTCATCATCCAGTTTGTCCAATGCGTTGCATAAATAAACTTTTCAATTACAAACACACCGATTAACCATTTTACTGCATGAAATTTTTGGGCTACTGAGATAAATACAAATCCCCAAACTACAATCATCAAAAGCCCAAAATTTGACATTGCTTGGGTGTCCAATTCTGGAATAACAGTATTGCTGAAAAATCTTGAGAATACTAATACTCCAAAAATGTTCATCAATCCAGAGAGTATAAATCCTTTGGTTATGTGTTCGTTTTTTATATTCACTTTTAATCAAATTTAAGATGTAACGTGTTATAAGCTTGCAGGTAACGATCCGGGCTTCACGACGTGGCGGTCCACGTTTTCAACTTTAAGATAGCAAAATCTCGTTCATGTAAGAGAGTGGCGATCCATCTTTTATCGCCATAGTGTGAAGCTGATGTTATGCCTGCATACGGTATTCTGCATCTTGGCGATTACATCGTTCTGCGTCTAATAGGAGATCAAATCAATTTATAGTTCTTCTAATAGGATCAGATGTAAGTCTGCCTGATTGTGTCTTTAAAATTTCAAATGCACTTACTGCTGGCTTGAATGGGAAATGCTTCGGAAAAGGGGAAAGCGACAGCAGAACCGACAATTAAGTATACAGATGGAAATTCTCTTTGATTATTATTGTTGTTTTACTAAAAAAGTAAATGAGATGCCGCCTGCGAAGCACAAAGTTTCATTTAACTCCAATACCGCCAATTTCTTACAACAGCTGTTGGTAGCTGTTGTTCTTTTTGAATTATTACGGCTATGAGTTTTCTAAATTATCCAGTACGATTTTGTCGCTCCTTCTACAACTTTGCTTTTTGAGTCAAGTGTTCTGCTGGATGGTGGTAACCCTGATAGTGTCATATGAATGTCGTTTAATAGTGGTTGTGTGTCTGCGAAATAACCATGGCCAAGCAAACTTGTGTCTATTCTAGAGGCATCCACTGTATCAAGTCCGTCAACCAGGACAATATTATCACCTCCTTCGCCAAGCCTGGTGAAACCCTTTCGAATTTGTTTTGAAGAGATAAGTGCTTTGTCTTTGTCGGAAGCATAAAGAGTAAGACCGAAATTTCTATTTATCTCAGGCATTATTCGATTAATAAAAATGTCTTTGTCTAAATCTGGTGCTGCCAGTATAATTTGATTTATGAGAGCATTTGGGAATAGCCCTTCATATTTTAATTGTAGTAAAGCGTCCGTCAATACGACATTGCCCATGCTATGAGCTATAATGTGTAAATTCTTTACACCTGTAGGACTAAGTAATATTTTGATGAAATCACACAAATATTTTGCCGAAAGACGAGCGGTGTCAGTATCTGCAAGGTAACCACTAACAGAACCGTCTGACGGCCATGAAAAGACAGTTACTCCTCCTTTGAAATTCAGGTCATAGCCAAGCTGTGCAGTTCGAAGCATTGCTTCCTTAAAATCGACATTAAAACCGTGAATAAATAATAAGATATCTTTTTGATCTGAGTTACCTATTTTCTCTTGTAGAATATTTATAAACTTAATTTTGTCAAATAATTCAGTCGTAAGAATGGTGAAATGTTTTTCGGGACTTTCATCAAAAAACAAACTACCAAACCAATCAGGTCGTTCTAAATCCCCCTTTTTATGGGATAATGGAATACTGATATCACTGGTGCCTATATGCAGATTATTATCTCTTGTGTTCTTGTAATCGATTTTGTCCAGTTCTATTTCATATTTTCTATTAGTACCGTATAATACAGAGTATGTAATGTATGCAGGACTAATGGTATTTTTAATATTTGCATTAATCTCAAAATCATTTTCATAATTAGGAAGTGAACCTTCTGAAACACCTCGCGTTCCCCACTCTGCATCTAGCCTAAAATACTTTTTAATGAGAAGACCCAAATAAGAGCCCGTAAAAGCACAGGGAACAGTTGCAATAGCAGAAAATAGAATTTTAAATGGAAATAGATTATGAGATGTTGAATCCCAAAATGTAGTGTCGTAAATTATGCGTGCAGATACCGCTAGTATCACTCCTAAAGAAACAAACAGTGCGATTTTTGGGGGTTTTTCATTGAGAAAAATCATGAGCAACAAAGTCCCAAGAAATACTCCGATACACATAAAAACCCACATATTAATTCCAAATACTGTACTCTGATTATATGGTTGAAACCAATAGGCTAATCCACCAATCATTATTCCTACCAGAGTTGTGCCTATTCCTATCATATTTTTCATAAGTTCATTTTTTTTAATGCAACATAACGGTTTCGGGCTTTGCGTTGGTGGGCTTTTGAAACCGTAAACTGTCAGCCAGCACCAACGTTTATTTATTGCTCAAATGTTTCTATTCGCAAGTCCGCCCACTAACGCAAAACCCGTGTTAGCGGTTGTGCTTTTTATCCTAAAATAAATGCCCCTTATTTTTTGTAAACAATATGTCCGCATGGAATTAATGAATAATTGTGTGGTGGGTCAACGCCAATACCAAATATAAGGTCTAGTTCATTTCTATTTTTTGTGCTTGTCTTTCTGGAGTTAACAGGAAGAAAAGAATCATTAATATTTTGTCCATTAATGAACAGTTTTGCACGTGTAAGTCCAACGAGTCCATCTGTATTGAAGAGAACTCCGATATATAAAATATGTTCTTCCTCAGGCTGAATTGTTGTTTTCAAAATTGTCGGCTTATTTAATTCATTATCTAAAAAAGATTCTATTCCAGTTACACCGAAATTATAGACCTCTTGCATGGTGTCAGGAGTCATTGTGTCCGGAAATAAAAATACTCTTAAATAATTTTCAGATTCTGGAAGCAGCGCCACAGAGTCGCTCAAAAAATTGATAGTTAACTCTGCCGGAACAACTGTGTCATTTATCACTGGTATCCTGAATATTCTAAACTGAAATTTCTTTCCTGTTGAGTCGGTATATCCTCCACCTCTTGGTCCGGAATTTAATATTGTAATACCAGAGTAAGAAGCAGAAGATTCCGACTTATCAGAGCAGGAACAAATAAAAGTCAAAAGAATTAGTATGATACTCCAATTATTTCTCATAGCTCTCAGCATTACCGCAGACGACCGGGGCTTCACGCCGTGGCGTTCAAAGTTTTCATCTTCAAGATAGCTAAATCTGCTTCAAGGAATAAGGTGCTGGGGATAGGCAATTCCGACATGGTGTGAAGCCGATGTTATATGCTTGTTTTCTACTTCGATCGCTGTCGCAACTTGATATTAAGTTGGAGTTCGCCATCAAGCCCGTCATGAACAATCTTCTGAAGCGTTGATATTCGAACTTCCTTAACGTCGTTTTCGAGTTTGGAAATATAGGACTTGGTTGTACCGCACTTCTCAGCAAGCTGCTCCTGCGTCATACCCTTTTTATGTCTGGCTTCCTGTATCATTGCACCAAGCTTAAAGGTTTCGTATCCTGCTTCGAGTTTCTCTCGTTTAGATGTTCCTCGTTTCCCGAACTGTTCGTCTTTGAACTGTGCCCAAGTCTTTATATTACTTTTTTTTGTTTTCATATTCCTTTTTGATTTTCAACGCTTTTTCAATTTCTTTCTTTGGTGTCTTTTGGCTCTTCTTATAAAATCCGTTTGCAAGAATGACCAATTGACCCTTATCAAAAAAACAAAAGATCCTGAACTCATCATTTCCAAGTTGAACTCTTATTTCATATAACCCTTCGGTGTCTTCAAGATGCTTTAGGTAGATTTCAGGTATTCGCTCATGGTTTTCTAGTAAGTCAATTGTCCAACTGATCTTCTCTTTTACTTTTATGCTTTGCCGGTTAAAGAATTCAGAGAAATAGTCCTTGTACAAGATGATTGTCCGCCATCTTTTGTTTTCAACCAATTAACAAATATAATGAATGTATCCCTAAAGTGCAACTGTATTTTTTAACCAAAATGAGGGCGTTTCCTGGAAAGAAAGACTGTGGTGGAAACTTGCATATAACGTTTGCAGATTTGCGATGGGCGGGCTTTCAGCACAAATGGTAACGCGGAGCACAAAACTTTCGACTTCCACAAAACTGTCTGCGGAACACGAAACCCGCCTATTGTAAATGTGCTGTTAGCGGTTCGTTGTTTATTTCTTCCAGTTTTCACGTCTTACTGCATAAATAAGCTCGTCCAAATATTCATTATTTTTTATTAGCACTTTTTCAAAACGTCCTTCTAAAATAAAGTTGTTCTTCTCTAGTGCTTTTTGCGAGGCAACATTTGTCCCAAATGGTCTTGCAAATACTCGGTCAATATCATAGGTCGAAAAGGCGAAGTCAATGGCTTGTTTTATTGCGCTACTAATTATACCATTTCCCCAAAACGGCTCTGCTAACCAGTAACCAAGTTCAGCATTTTTTCTATGGATGTCGTCTAGCGGGTGTATACCAATTCCACCCACTGCTTGTCCGTCAATGTCAATAGCGAAAATATGAATGGGGTCGTCTTTAGTTGCGAACTCAATAAATACCTGTCCATTACTTTCAGAATATGGAAAAGGAAATTTGTCTGTCAAATTTTTTGCAACATTCCAATTGTTGGCATACTTGACCAAACTGTCTAAGTCCGAAATAGTCCAAGGTCTGAGTTTAAATTTCATTTTTAATTAATGTATGTTTTTCTTTCGGTGTCGTCTTACAATGACCGCTAACTATGTTATACCCGCTCCATTCTTTCGCTTACCTTTTCCATCAGCATACTCCTCGCAGGTACGGAACACGGAGGTGATTGAATTCCGCCATTGACGACAGCAGGTGTTAGCGCTTCGTTGATTTCTGATTCATTATTAACCTGACACTGCCTTCACATAGGCATATGGACGGCGCTTTTTGAAAAGAGAAATACGCATGGAGATCCCAATTATATACGCTGTTATTAATTTTATTTCAGTTATATTACTTTCTGAAAATACCCAAATCCCCACTACGTGGCTGTACAGCCAGTCATCTTACTCGCCTTCTCCAATAATAAGGACGCTTATCTGCCGATGATCGTACAGGAACAGAAAGCGATCAATAAGGCCCTGCTCGATTTTGCGGATAAGAACTACTTTCAACTGCGGGAATTACAACACGCTTCGACCGAAGAGGTCTTTTATCTCATCAATCGTTACAACCAGCGGGTAGCTATCCTACACTATGGAGGACATGCCAATGGTCAGTCCCTGCAACTTGAAAGCGAAGTCGGGGTGGTGCAAACGGCCAACGTCAAAGGCATTGCAGCGCTCCTGGGCACCCAAAAGCAGCTCAAGCTGGTCTTCCTTAACGGCTGCGCTTCCCGCGGACAGGTCAAAGCCCTGCTGGAACATGGCGTACCTAGCGTCATCGCCACCAGGGTTGCCATTGATGATAATGAAGCCCAACTATTTGCCTCTCAATTTTACGAAGCCCTGGCTGCCGGTAGCAATATCCGGGAGGCCTTCCAAAAAGCTAAAGCTCTGATCGAATCGAATCGAAGTGACTCCAAGATCAAAGGCATGGAAGAAGCCATGGTTATACTCGCCAGTCCGGGTGAGGAAGAAGAGATCCCATGGGGTCTCTACTGCAAACCGGATGAGAATTCGCCCTGGATTGGAAGTTACCTACTGAATCTCCGATCGAGCTCAATATCAGTACCGACACCATGTCCGGTAAACGAAATAATGTCATCAACAGTTATTTGGTGCTCGAGACCCTGAAAGCCATTCCTAACGGGCCGCACGCAAAGGAACTTTTCCGAAAACTCAAGCAGGAAATACAGGAAGGCCGGGCCAAGCGAACCCCGACGGATGCCGAAATGAAGGATGTCATCGTGCGGTCCTTCCTGGCACCGATCAGCGTACACCTGCGAACACTGTTCTCCCAGGGACTTTCAGAAAAACATGACGAAGTACGTCTGCGTCAATTGTGGACCACCTACCGTGAGGCGATAAAATTATTCGCGTTCATCCTCCTGTCCGACCTCTGGGACACCCGGCTCAAACTGGAAAAGCCCCTGCATATTGAAGAAGCAGAACGTTTGCACCTCAAGGCTTTTTTCGAACTCAATGCATATACAGCAGCCGATTTCGATTATTTCCTTCTGATGGATGCGTTGTTGAAACTGGCCCAGGCCAATGAGGTGAGCTGTTACCTGGAAGAACTCAATCAATATGCGGAAGGTTGGGCGCAAAATGAGATCCTGTCTTCTGCCAATGAACATTTTCAGATGATACGTTCGGTGCTGGAAGAAGATGTGCCTAGTCGCTTGATCGAAACCTATTGTATTTTGTCGGAGCAGCATCTGGCTCACGTCCTCGGCGCATGGCATTTCCTGATCAGCTACAAAATGGCCGTCATCAAAAATATCGAAGTGCAGCGTATTAAGAATATGCCGCCGGCTATCTTCAAGCACGCACTCGTGGAACTAGATAACAACTACAACGACATCGGCCATAAGGATCGCTGGGAGGATCTGAATCAGCCTACCGATATGGAGTCGGTCCTGCTCTACAGGGATGCTGTCCATGATAATCTCAACCTGTCGCCATTTATCCTGGATGAAAATGCGCTGACACGGGAGTTCAATTCCAAGATCTATTTCTTTTCACATGTCAGCGAAGCGGGACTGCATTACTATTGGATCGAAAACGTAAAGGACACCTTGCTAATATCAGATCAGCAATACGCCTATGTGAAACTTCAATTTGAAAAAGCTAGACAGGATATTTTAAATGAAAAACCCCTGCGAGGGACCAGATCGGAAATTGCGGAAGATGATGACATCTTGTCTTTTTTGTAATTTAAAACATGAAAAAATACCCTTTCAAATTCCTGGACGCCTACGACAAGGAGGATCGGAAGATCTTCTTCGGCCGCGATGATGAAATAGCGGAACTCTACCGCCTGGTATTTCAAACAAATCTCCTGCTGGTCTACGGAGCTTCAGGTACCGGAAAGACCAGTTTGATCCGTTGCGGTCTGGCCAACCGATTCAAACCATCGCAATGGCTTGATCTTCTTATCCGGAGGGGTTCCGATATCAATGCATCCCTGCTGGATGCCATCCGTAAGCGGCAGCCCCGGGCCCAATCCGTCTCACTGATCGGCCAGGAACAAGAGAACGATTGGTTTTCCTCCCTGATGGAAGCTGACCAGGAGAGCGGGATCACCGAATCGGAAAGCAGCCAGATTAAATCCCAGAACCCGGTAGCTCAGGCCTTGCAAGACTTATACCTGGCCACTTTCACGCCCATCTATCTGATCTTTGACCAGTTTGAAGAACTCTACACACTTGGTAATCCGGAAGAACAACGGCAATTCACACGCACAATCGCCGAACTGGTAAAACTCCCCTTGCCGGTGAGGATCATCATCGTGATGCGCGAAGAGTACCTCGCCCGCCTTTACGATCTGGAACGTGCCGTACCCCAGCTGCGCAATTATAAACTACGGGTAGCCCCCATGGATCTGCCCATGGTAGAGCAGGTCATCCTCAGCGCCACTGTTCGGAATCCCGAATCAAATATTGAACTGGAGCAAGGTAAAGAACAAGAGATCGTCCATACCATTGTGGATAAGATTCGCGAAGGGGACATCAGCGTCAAGCTGCCCTACCTGCAATTGTTCATGGACCGCCTGTACGAAAAAGTGACGGGCGAAGCGACTGATCGGTCCCGGGACGCCCATTTGAACCTCGAGCTCGTACAGCAAATGGGCAATATTGATGTCGTACTTGCTAACTTTATCAATCAGCAGAGCGAACATATCTACCGGAAACTGGCGCCAAAATATCTCGACTTGCCTAATGACATTGTCTGGCACATCCTCTCACCCTTTGCGACAATGGACGGGCTAAAGGTGCCGATCAAACAGGAGGATCTCCACCAGATCGCCGCTACCCTGAAACTGTCCGATACCGGTCAGGCCGATGAGCTGATCAAAGAAGTTGTGGCTGAACTGGAAACCAGTCGCATCCTGCGCTACCGTAAAGAAGAACAGACCTATGAGGTGGTGCATGACACCCTTGCCTTGCAGATAGCCGATAAGCGCAGCGAAGAGGAAAAAACTTATCTCAAAGCCCGACGTACAGTTACTGAAGGTTTTGCGAGCTACCAGGACACTAAAACACTCCTGAGCCGGGAGCAACTTTCTTTTATCCGTCCATACGAAAGCAGGCTGGAAACCGAGATCAAAACCGACCAACAAGGCTTCATTACCAAATCCAAAAATAAACGCCGCCGGCAGCGGATTGGATTGTGGGCCGGTGTGGTTGCGGCATTTTTAATAGCTATAGCCGTGATCTTTATAGTCATTAAAGAACAGCAGAAAACCAAGAAGGCGTTAGAAACAGCCCTAAGAACACAGGCTGCCAAAGATGCACTTGAATTTAAAAGTTTGGAAAGCAGGGCTGCTTTAATAATTAAAGTAGGGGGTAATCCTATCGATATTGTTAATAAAATGGATACACTCTTCTTTAACCACACAGATAGTACCCGTTGGAAGAAGCAAATAGACATCATGAGAGATAAAATCAAAAATCACAACGACTTCAAATGACCCGTATTTTACTTATACTTTTATTTATATCGGTCTTTGTTACTGTAAAGGGGCAAAGTACTTATGAGCAAGCAATAAATCAGGGCGACACTCTATTTGAAAAGGAGCAATATCAACCAGCCATCGATAAATATTTTGCAGCAGAAGCATTTGAACCTACAAAAAAAGATTCGGTAAAAATTAAAGTAGACCTGGTATTTGCTAAAATTGAGGCTTTGAAAAAGGAAGCAGAGGAGAATTTCATAGCAGCCGGAATTGCTCAAAAGAAAGCAACAGAGGAACGAAAAAAAGCTGAAAAGCAAAAATCTATTGCCCTTAAAGAAAAGGAAAGAGCCGAAGTGGCAGTAATCAATGCCCTTAAGGAAAAGGAAAGAGCCGAAGAGGCAGAATGTATTGCCCTTGAGGAAAAGGAAAGAGCCGAAAAGCAAACTAAAGAAACCAAAATCGCCTCCCTGGCAGCCAAATCCTTCCAGCTATATTTGGAAGACAACACCATTGCTCTAAATCTGGCATTGGCCGCATACCGGTTATCTCCCAATGAAATAAACAGTAGTGCATTGCGATATATACTAAGCAATAATGCAAGCGATTTTTATAAGAAAAGCTTTTCTGGCCAAAAGGATGAAGTGTCGAGCGTGGCTTTTTCCCCAGATGGTAAATCCATTCTGACCGGCAGTTACGATAGTACGGCCACTTTGTGGTCTTTGAATGGCCAGAAGCTAGCCAGCTTTATCGGCCATAAAGGTGCAGTTACGAGTGTAGCCTTTTCCCCTGATGGGCAATACATCTTGACCGGTAATAGCGATAGTACCGCCAAGTTGTGGTCTTTGGATGGTGACGAGCCGCTAACTACCTTTTTCGGCCACAAGGGTCAAATCACGAGCGTGGCTTTTTCACCCGATGGCCAATCCATCCTGACTGGGAGTTACGATGGCTCAGCAAAGTTATGGTCCTTAGCAGGCAAGGAGCTAACCAGATTTATCGACGGTGGTGCAGTTTCGAGTGTGGCTTTTTCACCCGATGGGATGTCTATCCTGACCGGCAATAAACATGAAACGGCCATTTTGTGGTCTCTGTCGGGTAAGGAGCTAACCAGATTTATCGACGGAGGTACTGATATTTTGACAGAATTTGCTAGTAATATTTTTTTGAGTGTTGCTTTTTCCCCTGATGGCAAATCCGTCCTGACAGTGAGTAAGAATTTTACTGCCAACTTGTGGTCTTTGAATGGCAAGAAGCTAGCCAGCTTTATCGGCCATGAGCATTACATTTCTAGCGTAGCCTTTTCCCCAGACGGCAAGTCCATCTTAACCGGCAGTTACGACAAAACGGCCAAGTTATGGTCCATCGACGGCCAATTACTTAATACCTTTTCAGGCCATTTTAGTGCAGTTACGAGCGTAGCCTTTTCCCCCGATGGCCAATCCATCCTGACTGGGAGTTACGATAAAACAATCAAGTTATGGCCCCTACCTGGCCAGGAGCTAACCTCTTTTCCCGACTATAAGGTCGTGGTTTTTTCCCCTGATGGGCAAACAATCCTGACCCTTAGCGATGATTATAGGGCTAAGTTGTGGTCGCCGTTGGGTAAAGAGCTTGCCTCTTTTTCCACGGGTACATATTACATCCAAAGTGCAGTTTTCTCCCCCGATGGCCAATCCATCCTGACTTTAAGTATTAATGGTCGCGCTAAGTTGTGGTCGTTGTTGTGTAAAGAGCTTGCCTCCTTTTCCGCGGCTACAGATCCCTTCATAAGTGCGGTTTTCTCCCCCAATGGCCAATCCATCCTGACTGTAAATATTAATGGTCACGCTAGGTTGTGGTCTTTGGACGGCCAGAAAGCAACCACCTTTTACGACAATGAACTCCCTTATGACTTATTTAAAAGTGTGGTTATTTCTCCAGATAGCCAATCAATCTTGGCCCGTGATATTTCTGACAATTTTACATTGCGGTCAATGTCGGGAAAGAAGCTCACTTCCTTTTCCTTCCAAGAAGGCAGTCTTATGAAGGTTGACTTTTCCCCCGATGGCCAATCCATCCTGACTGAATATTTCAAAAGTCCCGCTAAGTTGTGGTCACTGGATGGCAAGCTAAAATCCAGCTTTATTGGAAACTACTCTTGTATGGCCTTTTCCCCCGATGGCCAATCCATCCTGACTGGGAGTTACGATAAAACATGCAAGTTATGGTCGTTGGACGGTCACGTGCTAGATTCTTTCACCTTTCCCAACTTATGGGGTGGAATTGGGAGCCTAGCCTTTTCCTCCGATGGTCGATACATCCTGACCGAAAGTTTCGATCAAACTGCCAAGTTGTGGTCTTCGGACTTTCAGCTTCTAACCACCTTTTTCGGCCTAAATCATATAGTTCTTGGTGCGGAATTTTCCCCCGATGGCCAATACATTCTGGCGAAAATAACGGAAGCCCCTTTCGATTACTTTGGTAAGGTTAAAACCAAGTTGTGGCGCAACATAATAGGCGAATGGGAAAAGGGATTATTGTGGGACAGAGTCTATAAGTTGAGCAAGGAAGAACAGCTGGAGTATGGGATTGATTGGGAGTATTAAAACGCAGTACACGATGGACAACTTAGACATAACCTCATCTTCGCTCAAATAAGACCAGCGGAAGTTGTTTTTTCAGTTTTAAGGAATGGTCAAATAATGTTTCATTTATCCAGGGATTTTTGAGCAAATCGTAAGCATAGATTACTCAACTATATTCAAAATGTATGCTCTGGTCCTGGCGGTTACAATTGATTCAAGGTTGTTGTTTTCGATTTTCTTTACATATGCCTTGAGGAATATTTGCTTATAGATATTAAATAGTGGCATTCATTCATAGTCAAAATAAATGGCGGGCAGAAATTAATCAATATTGAAATATTTTTCCAGCTATTTATATGAATGACGCTGCTAACGGTTTGCAGATTTGCGATGGGAGGGTTTTCAGCACAAATGTTGATGCGGAGAAATGAACTTTCAGCTACGACAAAACTGTCTGCGGAGAACGAAACCCCGCCTGACGCAAAACCGCTGTTACCTGCACGTTCTGTTGTTCATTCGAAACGTTGCCTGTTGAATATAAAAATATTTTATACTTAAAGAATCAATAGTCAGCTTTTAAATAATGCCTGTCATTTTTGCTAACTGCACCAGCGCAGTTGTATCTCTCGCGCCTAATCTCTCAATCATATTGCTTCGATGATTGCCAACGGTATTAGCACTGATGAACAATTTTCCGGCAATCTCCTTTGTGTCCATATCTTCAGCTATGAGCATTAAAATTTCCTTTTCTCTGTTACTCAACAGGTCATGTTTTGAGTATAGTTTATCAGCAGAATGAAAGGTTTGTAAAAATTCATTTTGCTGTCCGTATGAAAATCGTATCCAGTAATATGGAAAATCTTTCTTAATCAGGTGATGGATGTTTTGCACATAATTAAGTGTATAGTTGAAGTTGCGCTGTTCATCTATTTGAAAAGGCATGCCTTGTGAAAAAATGCAAATCGGTTTTCCGTCTAATCGTGTAAAACGCATACAGCTGTGATGTATCTTCATGTTTACGCGTTCTTCAAAAGGTACTAGTTCTAGCACTTTTGTAAACCATTCAACTGATTCGTAGGGAAATTTTGCATAATCTTTATTGAGTAAGCCAAGTATAGTAACCATGCGTTCTGCCATATTTCCGTCAGGAAGTAATCCCCAAAATTCTGAATGGCCCACTTCCAGTTCAGGAGCAAATTCTTTATGATTAAAAATAGTAAGGTGAGCATCGGTTCCTTTAACTCCCTTTAATAGAAATTCAAGTTCTTGCATGTGTGAATCTCTGTTCGCAAGGCTTTCCCCATGAAAAATATATCGTGAAAGTTCAGCGACTTTATTGTAGATGGCCTCACTTTTTTTGAGGCTGAGCAGTATTTCGCTATTATATATTTTGTTCAAGTGCAATAGTTTATTAATATGTATTCTGCACTAAACTAAGCTATTAAGTTGGTATTAGAGAATTAAATTATTAATAAATAGAGATTATCACTATTGCAGGAGCCTAAAGTTAAACAAATTTTTGCATCGTCAATAACAACATTGTTAGTAACCACAATTATATCACAATGATTTCATCAAATAATCTTGCAGCAACGCAGGTGTTTAAAACAACCACAAAAACTGAATTTAGACCCGAAAAGAAAACTGCTAATACAGCAATGCTATTGCAAATGATTAAATCGCACAGCGAGCGGGGCTTTACTATTCTTTATGATAATTATTCGACTGCCTTGTATAATGCTTTGATAAAAATTGTAAGACGCAGTGAAGTAGCGGAAGACCTGTTGCAGGATACCTTTGTTAAAATATGGAAAAACATTGATCAGTTTGACTCTGATAGGGGAACACTTTTTACTTGGATGTTAAATATTGCCCGAAACCTGGCTATTGATTATTTTCGCTCTTCTGCTTGTAAAAAACAGTTAAAAAGTGTAAATATTGAAACATTTTTTCTTGATGAGAATTATCCTGCAAATACGCATTCGCAGACCAACGATTTAGATTATAAGGACTTTAAAAATAAGGCTTTACAGATTGAACAAAAATATGCTCAGGTAATTGATATGATTTGTTTTCAGGGCTACACACAAAGTCAAACATCTGAGTTATTGAAGTTGCCTTTAGGGACTGTTAAAACCAGGGCGCGCAAAGGCCTTAGCATCCTTAAACATCTTTATCAGCAATAATTTCACAGCTATTAAATTGTAGCATTTTGAAGAAGTTAAACTGATGAAGTAGTTTATAAATTTACATTGCCAATAATCTTATTAATACTATTTAATGAATGAATTTGATTATATAACAAGCGGAGTATTACAGGATTATTGTCTTGGGCTTCTAACGGACCAAGAGGAAAAAAGTGTAGAAAGCATGTGCCGCGATTATCCTGAGGTAGCCAGAGAACTCGAATTACTGCAAAATGTACTTAAAGAATATGAAAGAACTAATAAACTTACCAGGCAAGACGAATTACGAATGAAGGTATGGCAAGCTGTTAAAAAATTGTGGGAAGAAAATTCATAAATATTTTATCTTTCTTCATGCTGTCTCATTTTCTCAAACTCAAAAGTAATTTTGTGGCAGAGTGTATGCACCGTATTTGGGCATTATAGTTTGGGCGGGTTGCGGTTTCATTTTCCTGTTGATTAAATGTACAAAAGCTAGAGGTTTGCGGAGGCGGTTTTAGCATTGCAGGTAACGTTCTGCAGCTATAAGAAGTTGGCGATATCGGAGACGAAAACTGTCGGCCAGCAGTGCACTTGATGCCAAGCACAAATGTTTATTTAACCACTGAACCGCCAATTTCTTAAACCCGCTGTTATAGGCAGGCATTTTTCTGACGTCAAGTTGTTGCGTCATTTTCTACTTGTGTTTTAAGTGTCAGTTTAAGAACGATAAAACCAATTGTCCCCGCAATAAGTGAAGCAATTATTATTGCAATTTTTGAATTGTTGACGATGTCTGCATTGTCGAACGCAAGAAGTGTAATGAAGATTGACATTGTGAAACCGATACCACCTAAAAAACCTGCACCAATTATATTTTTCCATTTCAAGCCTGTCGGTAATGCACAAAGTCCTAAGCCAACACCGATAAATGAAAAGAGCCAAATGCCTAAAGGCTTCCCTATTACAAGTCCTGTCATAATTCCTAAACTGTTTGTTTGATTTAAGCCGCTTTGCCAACTTTCACCGATTGAAATGCAAGTGTTGGCTATTGCAAAGAAGGGCAGAATAAAAAAAGCAACTGGTTTGTGTAAGAAATGTTGAAGGATATATGAAGGTGATTTTTCACCACCATTGCCAAATGGAATTGCAAAAGCTAACAGCACACCTGTTATTGTAGCATGAACACCTGAATGCAACATAAAATACCACATTACTACACCGCCAATTAAATACGGAATTAAGTTGTGAACTTTCAATCGGTTTAGAATGAGCAGAAAACCGAAAATACCCAATGCAATAAATAAATTTGTAAATGCTAAAGTGGTCGTATAGAAAATTGCAATTATTATGATTGCTCCAAGATCGTCTATTATTGCAACAGCCATCAAAAATACTTTTAACGAGGTCGGAACACGATTACCCAAAAGAGATAAAATGCCGATAGCAAAAGCAATGTCTGTTGCCATTGGAATACCAGCACCTGCTTGAGTGTCTGTCCCAAAGTTGAGTAATAAAAATAGGCCTGCTGGAACAAGCATACCGCCTAATGCCCCAAAGAATGGTAACGCTGCACTTTTAAGGTCTGAAAGTTCACCTTTGTATATTTCTCGTTCTAACTCCAAACCAATGAGTAGAAAAAAAATGGTCATTAGTCCGTCATTAATCCAATGAACTATACTGTGTCCTCCCAGGTAAAAATGCCAAAAGTTAATATAGCCTGTCTGCCAGGGAGAGTTTGCAAGTCCAAGTGAAAGAACTGTCACGAAAACTAAAATTAGTCCGCCTGCTTTTTCGCTGTCAAAAAAATCGTTGAAAAGTATTGTTAATTTCATTCAGTAGTCTGTCGGTGTCGGGTCTGTAATGCCTGCCGATAACGACCAAGGCTTCACGATGTGGCGCTCCAGGTTTTCATCTTCAAAAAAACGAAATCTAAATCAAGGAACAAACTACTGGGATTAGTCATATCCGCCATGGTGTGAAGCCGATGTTATGAGACGCACTTCCTCTATTGAACAAGTTTCCGAACAGATAAGTCTTCATCAATGTCTTCCCAATGAATCCCAACACCATTGCCAATAAGTCGCCAATTTTTTCTCTGTTCGACGGTTGCTTTAATCAGTCTTGGAAACCATTCAAGCGGTACTCCCACTTCTCGACCATCTTCAAGGCGGACATACAGCATATACTCTGTAAACCAGATGTCTACGGCTTTAGGGATCGATTCAATTGAAGTATTCATACCAGGATTCATTAAACTTTTCTTGATTTTCTTCTACTAAGTTACGGAGTTTTGATAATTGGCGAGAAGTGAGGCGCAGTGAGACTGAAAGCTCAATTGGGTTCAACCAAAATTTCGCGTACCCACCTCCATATTCTATATGTACGTGTGGTGGTTCGCTTCCTTCATTGCTGAAGAAGAAAACACGGAAACCATCTTTATGCAATATAGTGGGCATAGTTTGTTTTCATACGAAGTGACTCATAACGACCAAGGCTATGGGCAGTGGCGGCTCAATGGTGTTAACTGTCGTGAGCCTTAATCTGTTTCAATATACAAAACTGTCGACATAGTATTATCCGCCATTGCCTATAGCCGATGTTAGCGGAAGTGCACCACACTTCGTCAAGCTGTCTTGCTGTTTGAAAGTTTAATATTAAAGGTGTCCTTAAAGTCATTGAAACAAGTTTCGCAGACCCAGCGGTAGTCATCTAAAGTGCTGAAACCCTTTTTTAGGTCGTCAGTGTTGTCGTCTGAGAATTTAGTTGAACATAATTCACAATGGTCGTGATTAGTTTTGGTTGTCCGGTCTATATATTTTTTGAAATGGAGCGTCTTGTCCTGAAGATACTTTTCCTATCCTTGAAGTCGCCAGTATGATGAATCTGTTTTTCATTTTAATGTCCGTCTGTCTTGGTGCATTAGCAATAACGATTTGCAAATTTTGCAATATTCCACCGTACTCGGCAATGTCGTTTGGAAACCAGAAAGCAACTTCAAAAAATCCAAGATTATTATATATTGGAGACCAGGGCAGCCCAAATTTAGCAGCACAAACGTAGAGAATGGTAACTTTCAATTGAATGTTTGAAAGCGTAGTGAATGACAATATATATAAAGGCTACTTTTATCTCAAAATCAAAACTCGTTTATTAATTTTTATACCACTTGCCAATTCGATTTGGAGTATATACAATCCTTCAGGCAGTGTAGATATATCTATTTTACCATTTGGATTTAAATAATGATTTAACACCTGTCCGGTAATCGAAACGATTCGCAAAATCTCTATGGGGCTACTGCTTTCTGTTACGTCAATATGGATTTCTGTCGACGCAGGATTGGGATATATTTTTATATCTGCAAAGTTTGCCTCCGGCAAGCTAGTAAGTGTGTATTGCGCAGTGGATTCACATCCGTCGAAATCTACGACTTTTACGGACTTTACATTTCCGGTTGTGTCAA
Source organism: Chitinophagales bacterium (assembly GCA_031425315.1). Classification (GTDB taxonomy): domain Bacteria; phylum Bacteroidota; class Bacteroidia; order Chitinophagales; family Chitinophagaceae; genus Pollutibacter. The sequence continues at coordinate 3,577 of JANPJC010000039.1, read as the reverse complement.
TTGAAATATCATAGGGTTTTACGCCACCCGTTACAATGATTTCTTCGTTTACTATGGTTACATCCAGCGTGTCCAACAGGCAGCAAACATCAGGATTTTCATCGCTGGCAGGTTTACCATTTGTATAGTAACGGTCTATGATCGATTGCAGGATATCAGACCGGGACTGCGCTTCAGATGCATTGTACGTCAAAGACTTTAGGTAATGCCATCCTACTCCATAATCAGGATCTTCTATTGGACCGTTCGTGTGAAGGTCCGGGTAAACATATAAAGCATAATTGACGAACGCAATGCTGTCCCCCGGAATGAGGTCGAAATAGTTTTGTAATCTATTATAGATTGTGAGCGAAGGCAAAACGCCAAGCTGAACCATAGTGTCATGTAACGCAATGGAATCTTGTGGAAGAATTCCAAAAACATGGAACAAAGGGCGAAGATCTGCTTGTGCAGCAACGGACATTCTGAGGATCCTGCTGTCAATGTCCTGGTCATTAATTCCATGGTTGATCCCATTCTCAAAATCAATGAGTTCCTGTTTCCAGAAATTTCTGAGCGGACACCATCCAAATAAATTGACGATCTCAAAATAATGTCCGTACCCTCTGTGCTGGTAACGCACTTCGTCCTTTGTCGTGTTTGAAATGTTTCTTTCTGAACCAAATGTATTGGACACCATCCGGTGGGTAGCGGTCTTGTCAATATCAAATGTATTTGGGACGAAGCTATAATTCACCGCTTCATTCAAATCTGTGTTCAGGCCATAATTCATAGCCATGATGTATGGGAAATTGACTAAAGCCTCCTCTTCACCCGCAAATTTGGATATGGCAAGTGCATGTCCTGTTTCATGAAAGTTTGTCTCATCATCAGGTCCTGGACCGTTAATAAAATAAGCCGGACCAGGTACCTCGGTATAGCGGAGCGGCGTATTCGACATCGGATAACCGATTGAATAAGCACCAAACCTGATGTCCAGATCCGCAATCATATACATATTGTGTTTGTCCGGAATGATCTGTCTTGCTAAAATAGAATTGACACCTCTTACAGCCATCTCCCAGTCCAACATGGCTTGCATGAGATCGTACTGACCTGGAACAATGGAATGTTTTGGAATGGTAAACATCACATTGTCTGTTTCAAAAACAGCCCACGGACCGGGCTTGCTCAGTTCTGCATCGAAGTCTGATGTTTCATAAAATGATTTCAGTGAAAAGAAAGGGGCTTCCACACCGTTGCTTACGCTTACATTGATAATGCCATCGTTAGCTCCGAAGGGAACAAGAACTGAAATCGCTCCACCGAGTGGATTAAAAACTTCAATCGTTGTTGAATCTATTGGGAACTTCTTAGAAATCCTGTCCAACCGATAGAAATTCGATCTGTCGGTCAGGTCCCATTCGTGCGAACCCACTCTGACATAATAACCTTGTCCAACCAAACTATCCGGAACAATCACACTGGCCACACTGCCGGGAGATAAATACAGTCCGGTAGGCCTAAGGGCATGATTGGTACCATCTCCATTAATATCGTAGTAGGGGTTCATCCCATCCGGGTCCTCAAAATTTGCACGTATCAGTACCGGATTACTTTTAGATGAATCTGCCGGTGGGTCAACATATCCGGGGAAAACGACACACGAATTGAATTTCCAACCATTAATGTGTTGGGGATAATTTGTATACATATCCGGGGTGAATACATAATCGAATATTCCTTGCTGAAGCGCAAGCATTGCCCGTTCTACTTCCATTCCGGGAGCTGAAGCAGCGTCTTTGGAAAAGCCGAATTCTGTGTTGGGTGTTGTGAAAAGTGCACCAATTTGATTGTCATAATTTTCAACCACGCTTTTAGCAAGCAATATCATAGGCTCACTATCAGCGAGACAATACGAGAAGTTGACGAAAGTATTTCTGATCAGCGTCAGTTCACTGGCGGAAAGAGTAATTGTTTCATTGATGTGTTCATTCAGGTCATGAAGTGCATTCAGAGTCATGTTACAAGCATTCGGGCAACTGGCAATTTCAGCAGCATAACCCTTAATATCATCAGCACCGCTGGAAACGAGGATTTCGTTCACATAGAGCTGATACCCGGCAGGAGCAAAAATCCCGTCTCCATAGGTATCATAGATCTCAAAGAAAAAGCAACCGTCAACAGGAACACAAAGGCTGTCTGCGTAGCTGATGTTGTTTTGGTAAACACCTCCCTGCCCACCTTGCATGACCACCGTACCCATTAAATCGGTCAGGGTCCAATATGTTTCGCTTCCATAGGCATCGGTGGTGATTTCTACTCTGACTTCCAGTTCATTCACGCCGCATTGAGCATAGGTGTTGTTAATAATAAGTGTCAGAAGTAGAGTGATTAGTAAAAGGTTTTTCATTGTATGTTTTTCTACTATTATTGAGATGAACTGTCCGGGCTACCTTCCGGCAGGATGACCACCGATAATCTATGCCAGAGTTTCCTACCGTTTATTTTTTCCAATATGTTTCACCTTCCACCTTTTCTACTTTGTCAATTGTCGAACAGGCTATAACTTTTAAAGTACCCAAATTCACAAACTCTCAAGTCAATTAAACTTGAACTTTTTTGTTGTCTTTGATTAAGTCGTCCAGTTTAACGTCTTTCACTTTATTAAATTCTGGCTCACTAGCAAATACAATGAAGCTTGTTGCTGAATCAATCTTAAGGTTAAAGAATGGCTTGTAGATTAGTCCGTATTTCTTAAGTCCTCCATAAACTTTAACTCCTTCTAAATTGTTTTTCGAAAGTTTATGTTTATCGACTTTCAATAGACTGTCTAATGTTCGGTCAAACCTTTCTACAGAAACGCTGACCGCATTGTAGTAACTCCCAATACTTATAAGTTTAAAGTATAGGTCACCCTTAAATTTTCTTTTCTCTATTGTTAAATTATAAAGTATAGGTCCAAGGAGTCCTATAATCAGTATGTAAGTCAGTCGATTCATAAATGGCAGACAACGTTTTGCGGCTTTGCGTTCGGGCGGGATTTTTAGCACCACACTTGATACGAAGCACCACAGTTAAAATATACTAAAAAAGCGTCAGACGAAGCACTGAACCCCGCCTGACGCAAAACCGATGTTAGGTGCTGGCGTTCTGTCTGTCGATGCTATTTTGTCGATGTTTACTAATGTCTTTGTTCATGGATACAGCGCAATGCTGATAGAAATATCAATGATAACACTTCTATCAGCTATTTACAAACATACGGGAGAACTCTGTATTAACCCATTGAATGGAACCCTACCTTGTTTCCTTCTGTGTCGATAAAAAGTGCAATAAAGCCCCTGTTTTCACCAATAGCAGTTTTCGGCAGAATAACTTTTCCACCGGCACTTTCTACTCTGCCTAATGGAACTGAAAGGTCATTTCCGCCATCTAGGTAAACAGTTGTGCCGGTCATTGCAGGAACAAAGTTTTCACCGCTAGCAATTGCTCCGCCAAATGCGCCTTTTTGTGGATCAGACGGCAAATATGCATATTGCATATGAGGACTAGGGTCGTCTTGAATTTGAACATCTAACACTGTAGCATAGAATGC
>JANPJC010000038.1:0-3415 GCA_031425315.1 Chitinophagales bacterium | reverse complement strand
TATAAATCTGGTGGCCAGGCTGCCCGTGGCGCAGGTTCCGGAACAAATGCGATGCAGAAGGCCCAGTCATCAAAATAGATCATTGGGTTATCAACGAAAAAAGCCACTTTATACAAAGTGGCTTGTTCGAAAAGGGCTAGGGTGGGTTGGAATATCTTAATTTAATTTGATTATCGATGATCGCTAAAGCTAAGGATTAATAAGATATCAGCATAACAAAGTGAGGGTCAACATTAAATTAATTTTAATATTGACTTTTTCTAATAATGTTCTTTACAAAAAATGATGTTTTCACTGAAACTGAAAATTGTTATTCTGTTTTTTGGCTATTTGTTTTATTATGAACAGATACCAACGAATGATTTATCTGAAATGAAAGATCAATCCCTTCAAAAATCGATAACTTATCTGGCGCTTGGTGACTCTTATACTATAGGCGAGGGGGTTGAGCAAGAGGGAACTTTCCCATGGCAAACAAATCATTTTTTGCAAAATAAAGGATGGAAAACAGAGCATCCTACAGTAATCGCCAAAACTGGCTGGACAACGGGGGAACTGCAAAAAGCTATTGATGAAGCAAACATCACACGTGAATTTGATTTTGTATCTCTGCTCATTGGTGTGAACAATCAATATAGGGGCTATCCTTTACATGAATATGAAAATGAATTCAGCAAATTACTCAGTAAGGCAATTGGCTTTGCGGGTAAAGATCCGGATCATGTTTTTGTTTTAAGTATTCCCGACTGGGGTAAAACGCCTTTCGCATCGGGTAAGGATCGTGATAAAATTGCGAAAGAAATTGACGCATTTAACGACGCAAACAGAAAGATTGCAGTCCAAATGGGAGCTCACTATATTGATATTACGCCGTATACCAGGAAGGTTGATGCTGATTCCTCTTTACTTACTGCAGATCATTTGCATCCATCAGCTAAGGCTTATAGACAGTGGGCTGAGGAATTGGCCAACTCCGTCCATGAAAGATTTAAGCAATAAATCACCTGGTTATTTATACTACAGTATGATCAAATGAAAAAAAGGTCAATTAATTACCATATCTCCGGTTGATATTTCCCCCTATTTTCTACTATATCGAGTGTGGCAATTTACAATTCAAGATATCCTTCCATTTCAACCTGGTACTGTTCCGCAATTGCCCGGGCATCCTCTGCGAAGTCTTTATTTTCTGAAGCGTAGATAATGGCTCTGCTGGCATTTACCAGTATTCCACAATCTTTAATCATTGCTTTTTGAGAAATTTCTTTGAGGCTGCCACCTTGTGCCCCAACGCCTGGTACGAGAAAAAAATGATCGGGAACAATTTTTCTGATCTGTACGAATTCATCGGCCTGGGTGGCTCCTATAACAAACATTAAATTGTTTGTTGTACCCCATTGTGAAACAGTTTTAAGTACCTGTTCATAAAGTTTAGGATCACCAGGCAAAGCGAGCTTCTGCAATTCAAAATTACTTGCACCACTGTTTGATGTAAGTCCTAATACAATAGCCCATTTGTCTGGAAAATCAAGAAAAGGTTTTACACTGTCTTCACCCATGTAAGGGGCAACAGTAATTGAATTGAAAGGCATGGATTGAAAAAAAGCCTTTGCATATTGGGAAGAAGTATTGCCAATATCACCCCTTTTCGCATCCGCTATTTTAAAATGATTTGCAGAAATGTACCCGACTGTCTTTGCCATCGATTCCCAACCCTTTATACCCTGCGACTCATAAAACGCAGTATTGATTTTGTAGCCTACACAAAAATCAGCCGTAGCATCTATTATAGCTTTATTAAAAGTGTAAACCGGGTCTTTTTCTTTCAACAAAAATGACGGAATTTTATCTGGATCAGTATCCAATCCTACGATGAGGTAGGATTTTTTTTCTTTGATCTGCGCTACAAGTTCTTTTCTGGTCATACTGTATCAACTAAACTTTTTTATTAATCCGCGTAAAGTGGTATAAAAATGCCAAATATCTTCAAAACTATTATATAGCGGAACAGGTGCAAGTCTGATGACATTTGGTTCACGCCAATCGGTCATTATACCATGATCGCCAAGGCCATCAAAAATTTGTTTTCCGTTTTGTTTTACAAAAATTGATACCTGGCAGCCACATTCATTTCGTGGTGTCAGATAATCCATGACCTGTCCCAATTGTTCGCGGTTAAGTTCATCCAGAAGAAACCACAGCCAGCTGCTGAGTTTTTCCCTTTTCTCCTGGATATTATTCCATCCGGCTTCTTCAAAAACTTCAAGTGAGGCCTGCAGGGAAGCATATAATAATGGAGAAGGAGTGCTCAGTTGCCATCCTTCCGCACTTTCAATAGGAATAAATCCTTTTTCCATTTTGAAACGGGAAGCTGTTTCATACCCCCACCAGCCTGCAAAACGCTGAATGGATTTATCATTATGATAACGCTCATGGATAAATGCACCACCAACGGCTCCAGGCCCACCGTTCAGATATTTATAGTTGCACCAACAGGCAAAATCCACATCCCATTCGTGCAGATGAAGTGGCACATTTCCTGCAGCATGGGCAAGATCAAAACCTATGATTGCACCCGCTTTTTTGGTGGCCGCAGCAATTTTCGCCATATTAAATGACTGTCCTGTATAATAATTCACCCCTCCCCACAACACCATCGCCAATTCTTCCTGATGTAATTCAATAGCATCAATGATATCATCAATATTGATCACATGTTCACCTTCCCTTGGTTTAATTTCTATTATTATTGAAGCAGGATCCAGTTCATGAAACTTCACATGCGTTTCCAGCATATACTGATCACTCGGAAATGCTTTTGCCTCACAAATAATTTTATTTTTTTTTCCTTCAGGTCTATAAAAACTTACCATCATCAAATGCAGATTCACTGTGAGCTGGTTCATGATAGTCAGCTCAGAAGTTTTTGCACCTAAGATTGCAGATAATGGTTCCAATAAGCTGCTATGGTAATTCATCCAGGGATGATTGCCATGGAAAAAACCTTCAACACCATGAAGACTCCATTGTTCTAAAACAGTATCCAGATACTTTTTTGTTTTAACAGTTTGTAACCCGAGTGAATTACCCAAAAAATAGACCTGCTGGAAACCATTCTGAGCGGGAAATAAAAATCTATTTTTGAACGATGACAGGGTATCATTAATGTCTAACTGTCTGGCATACCCTAAAGTGGCTTCATGCATAATCGTTAATTATATTGTACCGGTTCTTCCTCCATCAACTGGTATACTCACTCCATGTACATATGATGCTGCGGGGCTGGCTAAAAAAGCTACAACTGCAGCAATTTCCTTTGCTTCACCAAATCTTTGTAACGGAATCTGCTGATGCATTTCACTAGTCACTACAGCCTTGTCCTTACCCTGTTGCTTCGCGGTAATTTGAATAATCT
>JANPJC010000037.1:0-42729 GCA_031425315.1 Chitinophagales bacterium | reverse complement strand
TTAGTGGTAGTTTGGGGCTTATTAGTGCCAAACTAAATGTTGAAGGACCAATACAAAAAGATAAATCTTCTTTTTTAATTAGCGGCAGAAGAACTTATGCTGATGTATTTCTGAAAATGGACGAAAAATACAAGGATAATCAATTGTATTTTTACGACTTAAACGCTAAGCTAAACTATGAACTAGGCAAAAAAGATAAGCTTTATTTAAGTGGATATTTTGGTAAAGATTTTTTAGGATTTAACGATCAATTTACAACCAACTGGGGCAATGGAACTGGAACTTTACGTTGGAATCATATTTTTAACAGTCGTTTATTTTTAAATACTTCCCTAATTTTTAGCAATTACAATTATGAGTTTAGAGTTAAAAATGGTACAAACGATATAAAAATATTTTCTCAAATCAGAGATTGGAATTTAAAGCAAGATTACCATTACAGCATCAACAATAAAAACAATGTACGTTTTGGATGGTCAAGCATTTATCATATTATTCGTCCTGGAGAAATTACAAGTAATGCCACTTCCAGCATCAACGATAAAATTCAAGATAAAAGATACTCTTTTGAAAATGCTATTTATGCAAGTAATGTCTTTAAGCCCAATAAGAATTTAAGCATAACACTTGGTGCAAGACTCAGTTCTTTTAACGTAATGGGTGGTGGCAACTTTTTTAATATCGATGATAAGGGCAATATTACTGACACTATTAAATATGCAAAAGGAGATGTAGTAAAAACTTATTACAACCTTGAGCCAAGAGTTTCAATAGGCTATATGTTAAATGCCAATACGTCCATCAAAGCAGCATATACCCGCAATGCTCAGTATATGCATCAAATAACCAATTCAAATGGTTCAAATCCTTTAGACAAATGGGCAAGTACAAGTAATATAATTGAACCACAAATTAGTAATCAGTTTAGCTTAGGTTATTACTCAAACATATTACTAAACAATTATGAATTTACTGCTGAAGCTTACTATAAAGAAATGGAAAATGTTTTAGATTATAGAAATGGTGCTGACTTGTTTTTAAACGAAACCGTAGAAGCACAATTACTTTTCGGCGAAGGCAGGGCGTATGGTATAGAGATTATGTTAAAGAAAAAAACAGGAAAACTTACAGGATGGATAAGTTATACTTTAAGCAAATCGGAAAGAAAAATTAAAGGCATTAATAACAATGAATGGTACAATGCAACGCAAGATAGAACACACGATATATCAATTGTTGGAATATATCAGTTAAGTAAAAAATGGACGCTGAGTGGCAACTTTATTTTCTACACAGGCGGTGCTGTTACATTTCCTACAGGTAAATATCAAGTTAACGGGCAAACTGCTTATTACTACAACAGTAGAAATGCTGATAGAATGCCGAACTACCATCGTTTAGATTTTGGTGCAACTTTGCAATTAAAGAAAACAAAAAAATGGTCGAAAGAGCTGGTATTTGGTTTGTACAATGTGTATGGCAGAGAAAATGCATTCTCTATTAATTTTAGAGATAATAAAGACAATCCTAATCTTACCGAAACAGTTCAAACAAGTTTATTCCGTTGGGTTCCATCTATATCATACAATTTCAAATTTTAATCAATTAATAATAAACAAATGAAAAAAATAAATTCAATTATATATATAGCCATAATTGTATTTGGCTTATCTAGTTGCGAAAAAGTAATAGACCTGGATTTAAATACTACTGCTCCAATAATAGTTGTTGATGGTCAAGTAACAAATAGTTTAACGGTAGGCAGCACTGTTAAGCTGTCTTATACGAATAAAGTAAAATCTGATAACAGCATTGTGCCATTGCCTGGTGCTACTGTTACTATACAAGAAGATAATGGTATAGTTTATTCATTACCAGAAGTAGCAAATGGTGTTTACCAAAACCTAAGTTTAGTGGGCATTACAGGCAAAACATATCATCTTAAAGTGGTAACAAATGGTATTACACTTACGTCAAGTTCAAAGATGCCAGTAATGGTAAATCTTGATTCGCTTGTGGTTGAAGATTTTCCATTTTTTGGCAAAACAGTTAAAGTTGTAACCCCTTTTTACAACGATCCACAAGGGTTTGGAAACAACTACAATTTATCATTGTTTAAAAATGGTAGGTTAATTAAAGATGTTTTTGCCTATGATGATTTATTTATTGACGGCAAAAAAGCAACTTTTCCATTAATATATTCGAGAGAAGAAGATGAATTTGAAAAAGACGATATTATTGAAGTTGTGATGAATTGCATAGACTTTGACAATTACAAATATTGGTTTAGTTTTTCTCAATCTTCTACAGGTAGTCCTCAGGCGGTTCCAGACAATCCTATAAGTAATATTAATGGCAATGCAATTGGTGTATTTGGTGCAAATACTTATCAAAAAAGAAATGTCGTAATACCATAAAAGAAAATAATTGACCATTTAACCAGCTCAAATTATTAACAAGAGGCTGTCTCAAAAGTGTAATACGACAAAATTGGAATTGAAATTATTATTAAGCGGACGGAATTCTAATCCCGCACTTGCAGAAAGCCGCGCAACGAAGTGCGAATTAAGAAGTAATATAATAAGCAGACGTACAAAATAAAAGAGCGGAATGAGTTTTCACCCCGCTCTTTTGTTATCTGACATTTTCGAAATGATTGCAAAACCTTATTCCTTCACTGCTGTATTTGTTACCGGTGGATTTTTCTTCCATACGCCATTATCAAGTTTCCTTGGCGTTGGGTAAATTTCTGCGAGATTATCAGCGTCGTACATTCTGCCATTTTTTATCACATACTTAATTGAATTAGTGTTCCTGATATTCTCCAGCGGGTTTTTATCCATTATCACCAGATCCGCAAGTTTGCCGGCTTCAAGAGAACCAAGATCCTTATCAAGTCCCAAAGCAGTGGCACCCAGGATTGTTCCTACTTTTAATGCGTTGTGAGTAGTAATTCCTCCACTGGCAATGCTCCATACTTCCCAGTGATATCCCAAGCCTTGCAGCTGACCATGACTTCCAACTCCTGCAAGTCCACCTTGTTGTACGATAGAATTGATACCCTGTGCATGTTTTGAAAATACATGGTCTTCATTTGTAAACCAACCGCCCAGACCACCTGCTCTTCTCCTGGTTTTTGCAGACAGCTCTTCATAAGGAGTGAAATAATTCAGCTTCACATCCTTAACAGGACTTTCATTAGTGTAGTAATAGTTTTCTGCCCACGGTCCGCCATATGCCACGAGCAAGGTTGGTGTAACCGCCATTTTTGACTCAGCAATACTTTGGGTTACATCTTTATAAAGGGGGAAAATTGGAATTGCATGCTCATGACCAGGGTAGCCGTCCATCATCTGTGTCATGTTCAACTTGTAATCCAGGCCACCTTCGGTTGTAGGCATCAGTCCCTGCTCTTTCGCAGCCATGATAACCCATTGCCTGTGTTGTCTGTTACCTACCAGATACATTTTTATATATCGGGTGTTGTAATATTTGCTATACTGTTTTAATACATTACGGGTTTGATCAAGATCCTTAAGATTATACATCCAAAAACCTACGCCGGGCCCCGTGCTGTAAACCCTTGGTCCAACGGTTTGACCTGATTCAACCATATCGGCATAAGTGAGAACATCCGTAGTGGCAGTTTGCGGATCGCGTGTTGTCGTTACACCGTAAGCAAGATTTGCAGCGTAGATCCATGGCTGGTTTTTATGTAGTCCCCAGAACGGCCACATATGCGAATGAGTATCCACAAAACCCGGCGTTATAGTTTTCCCCGAACAGTCAATTTCTTTGGCCCCGGCAGGTATTGACAAGGTGCCGGATTTGCCAACGGCTTTGATACGATTGTTGACAATCAGAATGTCACCATTCTCAATTACTTCGTCACCTTTCATGGTGATGATCCTTGCATTTTTTAATACTATGGTTCCACCGGGAATATCTTTCTTATAGTAAATTTTTACCTGTACTTCTTCCGGTTCGTATTTCGGGTTTTTTATTTTTGCATTGGCGATGCTGTCTTTTCTGGCTTTTGCAGTATCCGCTTTCGCCATTTTTGTCATAGAATCAGTCAGCAATTTGGAGAGTGAATCGGCCAGCTTTTTCGCTTCGGGACCAGCTTTGGTTAATACTGCAATGCTATCGGCTTTTCTTTTCTCTTCTTCTTTTTTTGCCACTTTCACACTGTCATCAAAGAAATCTGCACGGGCAATATCAAATACCCAATGTCCGTTACCTAACGACCAATGGATTTTTTTCCCGTTTTGTTCCCATGCCGGAAATTCCCCTCCGATTTCTGTCAACTGGCGCGAAGGAAAGTTTGCTGATTTTGCATCTGCAACATTGATGTTGGCAATTTTGCCTGGTGCCGGAACAGTTACTACATAAATGTTATTATTCACCTGAGCCAAAGCCTTATTCCCTTCAGGCGCCATAATAATAGTTCCTGCCGGTGTTGGCGTATTGGTCGGTTCTTTAGCACTGCTGCTTTCAGGAAGCATACAATAATTCAACGGACTTTTCACTAATGTAGGTCTTCCCATAACATACTGAAACGGCTGGTGCTCATGTCCTTGTGAACCCTCTTCAGCATTTGCTCCGTATGTAGTGATTCCCGTAATTCTTATATATGTTTTTTCATCTGTACCGTCCCAACGTGTGGAAATCAAAGAGCCGTTGCCGGTATTCATGTAAATTTTGGTGGTGTCTTTGGTGAAGTGAATATTACCCCTGTTGCCGGCCATATCTATAGTTTGTATCGGGCCGCCGTTAGGTGATATCCAGGCCAGATCTGCTTCTGCACCACTAAAAAATGGATCTTCTGCATCTTTAAATAAACGTTTGGGGGCTTTAAAAAATGCAATTCGATTATTAAAACTCCAGGCAGGAGTGGTATAAAATCCTGACTCGGATGTTAGTTTTGTGAGCGTTCCTTTACCTGCGAAATTATATTTGAAAAGATTGCCACCTTCAGCTTCATCCCATGAAACATACACCAGCTGATTACCATCCGGGCTCCATGCGGGCATCGCCTCAGTAAAGTTGAAGTTGGAAATCCGCTGTGGCGTTCCATTTGGATAATCCATAACATACAAACGGTTCAGCACTGTAAACGCCAGCTTTTTTCCATTGGGAGAGGGTACTGCATCACGAATCTGCTGTGCAAGAGCATGCGAAGTATCACTTACACCATAACTGAAATAGAGACGCGGCCCCAGTTCCAGCCGAACGTTGGCATTAAAAGGGATTTCTGTCGCAGCACTACCGTCAACGGGTAGGCGCCATATTTTGCCGCCATAAGATGCAATGAGTGCTTTGCTATCCGGAGTAAATGCCATCCCTGGTAAAACGCCTTGTGGTGCTATTGATTCCTGCTCATCTCTTTGTACAGGATACGCAAGCCATTTTTCTTCACCTGTTTTATTGTTACGGATGATCAGTCCGGTTTTATCTTCATACCTGCTGCCATAAACCAGCCACTGGCCATCTTTTGAAAGTGTAGGGGTAAACGCAGATCCATATCTTGTTGTGATGGAATTTGTTCTGCCTTTTTTACGATCATAAACACCTATCTGGTACTGAGGTAACAGCGCATTATAGTTCCATGATCCAAAGCGCTGGCTGAAATAAATCAGGTCTCCATCTCCACTTACAAAAGGATCAATCGTTTTTAATCCTGAAGGTTGATCTATTAACTGGATACCGCCGCCACCATCTTTATGGTACATCCATAATTTGGGAACACGGGTGCCCCTTGATGCTATGATATAATCGCCATCGGGTGTCCAAACCGCGGAAGGATAATCTACCGTTCTGTCTTTGGTCAATTGAATGGTATCTTTTTTCTCCATATCAATATACCATATGTTGTCGCCGCCGGTACGGTCGCTGGTATACAACATTTTCTTCCCATCAGGGCTGTACCTCGGATGAGTTTCATAGGCCATACCAGTCGTAACCGGTGTCGCAGTTCCACCGGAAATGGGTATGGTGTAAATATCGCCCATCATATCGAATGCAATCGATTTGCCATCGGGACTTACGTCAACGCTCATCCAGGTGCCTTCGTTGGTGGAAAATTTAATTTCTCTTGAAGGCTTTAATGGAAGATCTTTTATCGCTGTAAAAACCAGGCTGTCCTGTTTTGTTGTGTCTTGGTAAACGGATTGGTAGGAATGTAATAAAGGCTCATCTGAATTCTTCATAGACCAAGCCATCCATGAGCCAGAAAATAAGATACCAGCCCATAAAAGGGGAGTCGTACTTTTTATCATGTGTGTAGTAGTTTTGAGATCGACAATATAGGTAACTTAATGAATCTGAAAAACAAAGAATTGAGGATCAAGTCAGATGTTATATGAGCGGTAATTGTTTTTGAAAACGGGTTTCCAGGGTTTAAACTTTGCCGGACCTTTTTCCTGTCTAAAATATTGCCTGAATCGTACAGGCAAAATTCAACAAAAAAAACAATAACGATTATTTTCGGTTGCCCCTAATGGTTGTGATAAATACTGTCTGCGTAATATTTAGTGTTGGAATTATTCGCTTACATTCGTCAGAAATAAAATGGCGTTCTGACGGGAGAAATAACGCAATTCGCCAGGAAATTAAATTAAGTAGAGTTATAAATTATCGCGGCATTTCAATCACACTGGCATCTTTTATATTCGCACCATCGATAGTAAATTTTATCAATGTTCTGACTTTATGCCAACCTTGTTTTCCCGCTGCTCCGGGATTCATATGCAGACAATCGAAAAGCGGATCATAAATTATTTTCAGTATGTGCGAGTGCCCGCTGATGAAAAGTTTAGCAGGCAGCTTTGTCAATTCAGACTTTACTGCAGTACTATATCTACCGGGATATCCGCCGATATGCGTCATCAATACAGCAACATCTTCACAGTTCCATCGTAATGTTTCGGGATAGCTACTTCTGATATCATAGCCATCTATGTTGCCATATACGCCTTTTAAAGGTTTAAAATCAGCAAGCTTTCCGGCAATTACTGCAGATCCAAAATCTCCCGCGTGCCATATTTCATCACATTTTTCAAAGTGTTTAAATACTGCATCATCGAGAAAATTATGTGTGTCGGATAATAAACCAATTCGTTTCAATGTAAATTGTTGTTGCAGATCCGCAAATATGTGGCACCACTATCACGGCACAATTTAACAGTTCCTCAATCAAATGCGTGTCTAATTATTTTCATTAATTAAAGCATCTTTGCAGAGACTTTGCAGATGTTTTAAGCTTATTTAAAAAACGGTTATGCCACATTATTTTAAAATGGGAACTGTTCCGCCGAAGCGACATACTCAGTTCCGGAAACCAGATGGTTCCCTTTATTCCGAACAGTTATTTTCAACTGAAGGATTTTCGAATGATTACACCCTCATGTACCATAACCATCCGCCTACGCAGATTATATACGCTGCTCCGGGTTATTCCGTAGCGCCGGATATTGCTGAAGAAAAGATGCTGAAACACAGATGTCTGGAAGGATTTAATATACATCCTTTACCCGATTTCCTGGCGAGCCGGATACCTGTACTGGTGAATAACGATTGCCATATTGTACTGGCAGCTCCCACATCAGGCACTGAGGATTATTTTTATAAAAATGCCGATGCGGATGAACTGATATTTGTTCATGAAGGATCAGGCATTTTGCATTCCATTTATGGCGACATACCTTTCGGATATGGCGATTACCTCATCATACCCCGGGGTACAATTTACCAGATCAGTTTTGATAATGCTGCCAACCGTTTATTTATAGTGGAATCATTTAGCCCTATCCGTTATCCGAAACGTTATCACAGTAAATACGGCCAGCTTCTCGAACATTCACCATATACCGAACGGGATATCCGTCCACCATCTGAATTAAAAACATTTGATGAAAAAGGGGATTTTCTTATAAGGACAAAAAAGCGTGGAATGCTTTATCATCTGCATTACCAGCATCATCCTTTTGATGTGGTGGGATGGGATGGGTGTTGCTATCCGTATGCATTCAGTATTCATGATTTTGAACCTATAACCGGTAGGGTACATCTTCCACCGCCTACACATCAAACTTTTGAAGCCAATAATTTTGTAGTGTGCTCATTTGTACCAAGAATGTATGATTATCATCCGCAGGCTATCCCGGCGCCCTATAATCATAGCAACATCGATAGTGATGAAGTTTTATATTATGTTGACGGCGATTTTATGAGCCGTAAAAATGTAACCCGCGGAATGATCACACTGCATCCTGCCGGTATCCCGCATGGACCCCATCCAGGTGCAATGGAAAAAAGTATCGGCAAAAAAGAAACGGGTGAGCTGGCAGTAATGGTGGATACTTTTCATCCACTCATGCTAACGACGCAGGCACTGGATATAGAGAATCCTCATTACACAGTAAGTTGGTCAGAATAATGTGACATTACCCGTCGCAAAAGAATAACTTTTTGCAGACCGCTTTTTTGTTGGTAAATTAGGTGATACTCAACAAAAAAGCCAGACATATGATCAAAATCAACGATTTAAAAGAAGGTGATATCGTAATGGTGGATTTTGAAGGCCAGATGGCCACCGGTGATGTTACGGAAGTAAGTATGGGCAACAAGATGGCTAAAGTGGCGCACGGCGAACAGGAATACTGGTATGAAATAAAAGACCTTTACGCTGTACCTCTCGACGACAGTCATCTTACCGAACTTGGCTTTACGCGGGCAGGCGAACCCGACGCAGATGGAAAAATTTACGCAAGGGGGCCTTTTTCTCTGCAGATTGTAAAAAACGGCCCGGACCATCATGCATTATTGCATTACAGGGATGAAACAAGGCATATCCACGATCTTCAATATTTACACCAGTTGCAAAATCATTATAAGGCAATGACGAACTTTGTCTTAACCTGGCCTTGAAAAAGCGTTATCGGTTTCTGGTTACCGGTAGCCGGTTAATGAGGCAGTATTTTCAGGTAAACTAAGGCAAGGTTCATTAAAGCCAGAGAGCTGTGCACTTCAATTCGTTTATAATTACTTCATTGTCAGGGTAAACTGCTATAATTTTGCCTCAATCGCAGGATCATAAAATCTATTAAAAAAGATTTTTTACAGTCTGGCATATTTCGCTATCTTTGCGCACCCAAAAAGTATGGCGAAACAATCACTTATTAAACAGGACGGCGTTATCATTGAAGCACTTAGTAATGCCATGTTTAAGGTAAAGCTTGAAAATGGGCATGAAATATTGTCCACAATTTCAGGCAAGATGAGAATGCACTATATCCGCATACTTCCGGGAGATAAAGTAGGGGTTGAAATGAGCCCTTACGATCTCACGAGAGGGCGTATAATATTCAGGTATAAATAATAATAACGATAGCAGGAAGGTGAAAGCCGGAAAGCACAAATACCCAGATCATGAAAGTAAGAGCAGCAATTAAGAAACGTAGTGTGGATTGCAAAATCGTTCGCAGGAAAGGTGTTTTGTTTGTGATCAACAAAAAAAATCCACGCTTCAAACAGAGACAAGGATAATTGGAAGTGCAAAGTGTGAGTTGGGAAGTGGGAAGTAAAAGACAGGCGGGAAGTAAATACAATTTAAAAAGTAAACTTTAATTAAATATGGCTCGTATTTCCGGTATTGACTTACCAAAAACAAAAAGGGGTGAAGTTGGCCTTACCTACATTTATGGTATCGGTCGCAGCACTGCCCAGTATATTTTGGGTAAGGCAGGAATCGATTTAAGTAAGAAAGTGAACGAATGGAATGATGATGAATTGTCCCTTATAAGGAATATCATCACCAACGAATTCAAAGTGGAAGGACAGTTGCGTTCTGAAGTTCAGATGAGCATCAAACGTTTACTTGATATCGCCTGTTACCGTGGGTTACGCCATCGTAAAGGTTTACCGGTTCGTGGACAGAGAACAAGGACTAACAGTCGTACACGTAAAGGAAAACGTAAGACTGTTGCAGGTAAGAAGAAAGCACCTAAGAAATAATTTGGTTATTGCCCTGCCGGTTTTCATGTGCCTTAAGGGTGCCTGATTTTTGGCGTGGCAATTTCCTGTTTTGATGCACCCAAGATAAATGTTCATCGCCGGATCCCGGGTGCGGGGGAGGGATAAACAAGGAACCGGTTAGCCGGGGATTATTTTTCAGAATACCTTTTTAATCTATTATGGCAAAAGCAACAAAAGCGCAGTCAGGCAGTGCAAAAACCGCTGCGAAGAAAAGAGTGGTTAAAGTTGATAGTTTTGGTGATGCTCACGTTACCGCCAGCTTCAACAACATTATCGTTAGTTTGACCAACAAATCCGGCCAGGTAATTTCCTGGAGCAGTGCCGGTAAAATGGGATTCAGAGGTTCTAAAAAGAACACACCATACGCAGCTCAGATGGCCGCTCAGGATGCAGCGAAAGTTGCAGTTGAGGCAGGTTTGAAAAGAGTGGATGTTTATGTGAAAGGTCCTGGTTCAGGCCGGGAAGGCGCTATCCGCGCTCTGGCTAATTCAGGCATTGAAGTGGTAATGATAAAAGACGTTACCCCTCTTCCACATAATGGTTGCCGTCCTCCTAAAAAACGCCGTGTGTAATTCACCGGCTTTTTGATATCAACATTTAAAATGGTTTGCGATTCAGTTTTATGATTTTTTAATAATCGCAGATCTCACGTAAAAAATCAATGTAAAAGTATTATGGCACGTTACACAGGTCCCAAAACCAGAATTTCACGTCGATTCGGTGAGCCTATTTTAGGTAATGGCAAGTGGCTCACTAAAACCAGTTTTCCTCCGGGTCAACATGGTCCTTCCCGCAAACGCAAAGCTCCGGGCGAATACGCCATACAGCTTCGCGAAAAACAGAAAGCTAAATATACTTACGGTGTGCTCGAGCGCCAGTTCCGCAACACTTTTGATGATGCTGCACGTATGAAAGGAGTAACAGGTGAAAACCTGATTAAACTTCTTGAAGCACGTTTGGATAATGCCGTGTTCCGCATGGGTATTGCACCATCAAGGCCAGCTGCCCGCCAGCTCGTTGCACATAAGCATATTACCGTCAATGGTGAAGTATTGAATATCCCATCTTACAGGCTTAAGCCAGGTGATGTTATTGGCCTGAAAGAAAAAACTCAGGGCAATGTAGCGCTGAAAGCTATGATGAGGGCCAAAAATCCAAAGTTTAGCTGGGTGGATTGGAATGAAACTGAAATGTCCGGTTCTTTCATATCATTTCCTGAAAGGGAAAATGTTCCTGAAAATATCAAGGAACAATTGATTGTGGAATTGTACTCTAAATAATTCTGTCTGCTGATGGCGAAAGCCTTTCAGCTGATCACCTTTAATCACCATTTCCTGACTGAGCAATCAGCAGGGCAAACAAGTAAAACAGAAATTTAAATATGGCCATTTTAAATTTCCAGAAACCTGACAAGATCATTCTTCAGAAAGCCAATGATTTCGAAGCTCAGTTTGAGTTTCGTCCGTTGGAACCAGGTTTCGGGGTAACTATCGGAAACGCATTACGCAGAGTATTATTGAGTTCACTCGAAGGATTTGCTATCTCCGGCATTGTAATCGAAGGAGCCGATCACGAATTTGCTACATTGAAAGGTGTGGTGGAGGACGTGACTGAAATTATCCTTAATCTTAAGCAGGTGCGTTTCAAAAAAATTGTTGATCATGATGTTCCATTGGAAAAAATCACACTCAACATTAAAGGAAGATCTGAGTTTACAGCCGGCATGATCGGTGAAGCAACAGGTTCTTTCCAGATCATGAATCCTGAATTGCTCATCTGTACAATGGATTCTTCTGCAAAACTGAATATTGAACTGAACGTTTCAAAAGGACGTGGATATGTTCCTGCAGATGAAAACAAAATAAAAGATGCTGCTTTCGGATTAATCGCAATCGATTCCATTTTCACTCCTATCAAAAATGTTAAGTACGCTATTGAAAATACGCGTGTTGAACAAAGGACTGACTATGAGAAACTGGTTATGGAAGTGAAAACAGATGGCACCATCAATCCTGAAGAAGCTGTTAAACAGGCTTCAAGGATACTGATTCAACACCTGATGATCATCACTGATGAGAATATTACTTTCGATAATAAAGAAGAGAAGAAAGAAGACCTGGTAGACGAACAAACTCTTCAACTCAGGAAGATTTTGAAAACGCCGCTGGAAGATCTTGATCTTTCTGTAAGAGCATTCAATTGTTTGAAAGCTGCAAAAATCAATAGCCTGAGTGAGCTTGTTCAATACGAACAGGAAGACCTGATGAAATTCAGGAACTTTGGCCAGAAATCATTAGCAGAAATTGAACAGGTATTGCACGAAAGAGGCCTTCATTTTGGAATGGACCTCAGCAAGCTTGGACTGGACAAAGAAGAATAATTGCATTGATAATGGAACAGGTAAGTTGCCTGTTCCATTTTTTTTATAACAGGCTGTAATTCCTGACACGGTACAGCTTTAAAAACAAATGTCATGCGTCACGGAGATAAGATTAATAATTTAAGCCGCACAGCTTCGCATCGCAGAGCGATGTTAAGCAATATGGCCTCGCAGCTCATTACTTACAAAAGAATTGTAACTACACTTGCCAAAGCAAAAGCGCTCCGTACTTATATCGAGCCGCTGATTACCAAAACAAAAAAATCTGCCAGCAAAGAAGATATCATGCACCAGCATAGAATCGTTTTCAGTTACCTGAACGATAAAGCTGCTGTAAAAGAGCTTTTTACTGTAGTAGGTCCTAAAGTGGCAGGTCGCCCGGGTGGTTACACGAGGATACTGAAACTTGGAACCAGGATTGGTGACAATGCTGAAAGAGCCTTGATTGAGTTGGTAGACTTTAATGAAATTTATGGTAAAGGTGTTGCTGATGCTACCGCAACGGCAACCAAGAGAACAAGACGCAGTAGCGGAAAGAAAAAGGCTGCAGCCGATGATGCTCCTGCCGTTGAAACTAAAGAAGAAAAATCAGCTGAATAAAATAATGTTGATAACTTATAGTAAAAAGGCAGGACTTTATGGTCTTGCCTTTTTTATTTTGCAGAAATTTTAAATCAATATACTTCAATGCCGCAAAGCATACCTCAAAAGGAAGCAGTGTTACTCCTCGAAGACGGAAGCACATTTATTGGAAAATCATTTGGGAAAATTGGTACTACGTCAGGTGAGATATGTTTTAATACGGGCATGACGGGGTATCAGGAAGTATTCACCGACCCCAGTTATTTTGGCCAGGTATTGATCATGAATAATGTGCATACCGGTAATTACGGTGTAAAAAAAGAAGATCGCGAAAGTGATAGTGTAAAAATCAAAGGACTGATTGGCCGCAATCTTGAAGATAAATTCAGCCGCTTTATGGCTGATGCTTCATTACAGGACTATCTCGTTGAGCAGTCTGTGGTAGCGATTGAAGATATTGATACAAGGGCACTCGTTGCTCATATCCGCACTAAAGGAGCAATGAATTGTATCATTTCCTCGGAATTTACTGATGTTGGGTTTCTTAAATCAGAGTTATTGAAAGTGCCATCAATGGGCGGGCTCGAATTAGCTTCAGTTGTATCGACGAAAGAACTGTATCATCTGGGGGATGAAAATTCGCCGATCAGGATTGCTGTTTTAGATTATGGTGTAAAGCGAAATATTATTCAATGTCTGGCCGATAGGGGAGCTTATGTACGCGTGCATCCGGCAAAAACTCCGGTTGCCGATTTGCTGGCATTTGAACCGAGCGGATTTTTTATATCAAATGGTCCTGGCGATCCGGCTGCAATGCCTTACGCTGTAGAAACTGTAAAAGAATTGTTGCAAACTAATAAGCCATTGTTTGGTATCTGCCTGGGTCATCAATTGCTTGCACTCGCTAATGGAATTCCTACATTTAAAATGCATCATGGTCACAGGGGATTGAATCACCCTGTAAAAAATGTCATTACCGGATATTGTGAGATCACCACACAAAATCATGGTTTTGGTGTTGATCCGATGGCAGTAAGAAATTCGCCCAATACGGAAATCACTCATGTGAATCTTAATGATGACAGTATAGAAGGGATCAGGTTAAAAGATAAGCCCGCATTTTCAGTACAATATCATCCTGAAAGTACACCCGGACCTCACGATAGCCGATACCTGTTTGACCAGTTTATTTCTATGATGCAGTAAATTATTTATCATGCCGGATATTGTAATCATCAATGGACCCAATTTGAATCTGCTTGGAAAAAGAGAGCCTGAAGTGTATGGTAGTGCAGGTTTCGATGAATATCTGCAAACCCTGCAACAGAAATACCCCAGTATTAAACTGCATTATTACCAGAGTAATATTGAAGGAGAACTCATTAATATTTTACAGGAAGTTGGTTTTACTGCTGATGGTATCATCATGAATCCCGGTGGATACACTCATACCTCTGTGGCCATTGGAGATGCAATAGCTTCGATCCAAACACCTGTTGTAGAAGTGCACATTTCGAATGTGCATGCACGTGAGGACTTCCGGAAATTGTCACATGTTTCAGCCAAAGCAAAAGGAACTATTGCCGGTCTTGGATTAAAAGGCTATGAACTGGCACTGCGGTTCCTGTTAGAGATTTGAAACGTGAATCGTCAATCGTGAAACGTGAATCGTCAATCGTCAATCGTGAAACGTGAATCGTCAATCGTGAATCGTCAATCGTGAATGCACGTGGTCGCATTAATGGGAGAGATTTCGCTGGCTGTTACCTGCTTACTGATCACTTGTATTGGCAGTTCTCTACCGTCTGTTGTATTGGCTGTTCCCTACTGCCTATTGCCTACTGCCTATTGCCTACTGCCTATTGCCTGCTGCCTTCTTCTTGCCTAAAGTAAACACTCTCCGGATATTAAATCCAAAATGAATATCTCCTTTATTCCATTTCCCCGTGGTTTTAGCGATATACTGATTTTCTGCAATACCTGTGGAATTGGTAAACATAAATTGAAATACATGGCCCCCCGTTTCTATATCAAATCCAAGACTCAAGGCATTTACAGTGCCGGCAGATTGAGTGCCAGGTAACTGGTAATAGTATTCGGCATTAAACGTAGTACGTTTAGTGATTTTCTGCCTTCCGCCTATACCAATAGCAAGAATATCATTATTGTCTGTCGATTCAGGAACGAGATTTCGATGGACAACAGTGGGGGATACCTGTAATGAAAATCCTTCGCTGAATTTTCGGGCCACCATTACCTGGAAGACATAATCAACTCTCGACCGGAAATAATTTTCCCTGGTTGGATCGGCCCATTTCAATGTGTTGATATACATACCCGCCAGTACACTTAAACTAACCGGCATAATTGATTTGTCATCTGTTTGCCTGAGTATCTTCCATTTTACAAAACCGTCATATTGTTTTTCAAAACTGCTTCTGCCCAAACCGATCATGATTCTGTCTGTAATGCCATAATCTACGCCCATGCGAAGCGTGGCGTTATCCAATCCAAAAATTTCATAGAAGCCTTTATTTAGCGTACCAAAGCGGTGTGCAATTTTTACATCCAGTTCCCCTTTTCCAAGGCTTTCAACTGAATGCGCATTAATCAGCATTGTCGATTTAAATGTGGATTTAGTGAAGGTGTTTTTCATAGGCGGCTCAATGTCGCCAAGCTGTTTCATGATATCTGCAGTATCTTGCACCTGTGCATTTAATAATGTCGGTAGCAATAATAAAATGATCAGATATTTTTTCATGTTAGATAAATGGCGTGGTTCATTTGCGGGGTTCATATATACATTGAACATTAATACTGATTTGTTTTGAAATTTTATCTGCCACCACTCCTGGGATTTCTATTTTGTAATCCTGAAGTTTAATACTGAAGGAGGCGAATGCTTTTATTTGTTGGCCTTCAATGATAAATGTAGCCGGTGCAGAAACAGCTTTTGTAACACCATGAATAGTAAGATCGCCTTCAATCTGCGATGTATATGTACCGTTGACATTGAAGTTCACTTTTTCATTATTCACTATTTTTCCTTTAAATGTGGCTTTTGGATATTTCGAACTTTCCAAATAGTTTTCATTAAAGTGTTCTTCCATTAATGTTCTTCTGAAATGGAAACTTTTAATGAGTACATTAAATGCCAGTTCACCCTTTGCTTTATCGAGAATACTGGCCACTTCATTATTGGTAGCGTCTATATCTTCGACAGTTGTTCCTGCATGAAAGTCAATTTTGCCCGTTCGTGTGAAGAAAATGTCTTGTGCTGAAACCGATTTCGCTAAACAAATGATAATGATAATAGCAGTCATTAATTTTCTTTTCATGGCCATACATTAATTGTTTGGCGCACCAGCATTTACCCAGGCCTTAATTTTATTGATATTGCAGTCACTGAGTTTTGCACTATTTTTTGGCATAGGGGAAAAACCGGCAGTGTGTGATATTACGCCCACAAGTTTTCCATTGTCAACAAAAACTTTCAGTTTCGCATAACTGTCAAGTTGGTATCCACCGCCACTTACAGCACTGTTTGTGGTATTATGACAACTATAGCAATTAGCTGAAATAATGGGTTGCACCATTAATGAATATGAGGGAAGTAAAGTATTGCAATCACCAGGTGGATAAAGAATCTCTTCTTTTTCGTAGGCACATGAAAAAAGGGAAAATAATATGCCGCACATTATTACAACTGTGGAAAATTTATTTCTTTTAAACAGCGATTTCATACCTGTGATAAACTTATTGAGATGCGGTAATTAATTATAATTTAGAAACTATTTCAGATCACTATCTTCTTTAACCTTACATATTACGATTAATTTGTTGAACGCGTTGCCTGGCAGAAAGTGAATTTGAAACAAATTGCTAATGTGGGGGAATAATACAATCTCTTAATACCACATCATTCGTAAATCCGGAACATATGCCTTTTAGTGTAACGTGGGTACCTTTAGTTATCTCACTTGAAATATTGCTTCTCATTGTGCAAGCGACACCAAACATGGGATCATTTGTTTGAAGAACAATCATGTTTTGACCTTGCTGATTTGTAGCAATTTCAATTACAATACCTGTTACTGTTATGGCCTTATCCAGGTAAGCTGTATTCGCATTGGTTTCATTTTCAGCATATGATTTAAATAATTCAGTTGCAGCGATAGTTATTGAGTTTTCGTTAGTAACGTTCCGGCCAGGTTTATTAAAAACGTACCAGAGAAATATACATACTGCACATACCAGAATGACAAATATTGTAATTGAAGAACGTTTCATATATACCGAATAAAATTTCGAAAAACTTAATATCTATCACTATCTTAATAGTATACGGATTCGGGTGAGGTAAAGTTGTTTTTTGTTTCAAAATTCTATATTGTTTACACAGATGGAAAAAGTTTATATACATGACATTTCCGTGAACAATACCAACGCTTCAAGCCAGGTCGTGCCAATATTAATTGATATGTTTAAGTGTTCCAGCGTACTGGATGTTGGTTGTGGAACCGGCACATGGTTAAAGTCGTTTGCAGATTGCGGTGTAGCTGACATAATGGGGATAGATGGTGATTTTGTAGACAGGAAATTATTGACGAATAATATCCCTGAAAAATATTTTTTGCCCTATGATCTTACAACACCATTTGATCTGGCGAGGGAATTTGATCTGGTCATTTCGCTGGAAGTTGCAGAACACTTACCTCCTGAATCTGCAGAAGGATTTATCAAATCCCTGGTAAAGCATGGCAACACGATTGTTTTTTCAGCAGCAGTTCCGGGCCAGGGTGGACAAAATCATCTAAATGAACAATGGAAATATTATTGGACATCACTTTTTATGCAGTTCGGTTATAAAGCATTTGATTTAATCAGACCGTTGATTTGGAATAATGTTAAGGTGGATTGGTGGTACAAACAAAATATAATTGTGTTCTCTCAACAGGAGATCCGCAATATAAAAATAGACCCGACAATTGTTCTTGATACTATTCATCCTGATTTATTTAAGCAAAATCAGGATTACATTATTTATTTGCAGGAGTATGTGAAGGATCTCGAATTAAAACTTTATCCACCTAAGGATTGATAGTTATTACCTTTAAACCGATGAAAACATTTTATCCAATACCTTTTCAAAATGAAAAAACTCATGTACTAATTCTTTTGCCCACATGCAATGCGATGGATAGTCACTATTTATTATTTCAATTGATTCTAATACTGAGTCAGGGGAATTGAATGCGAAAAGACCTCTTCCGGTGGGAAGAAACGATGAAAACCCAGTATCCTGGACAATCGCGGGTCTTCCTGAGGCAAGATATCCAGCCGTTCTTTCACTGAACCAACCACTTAGAGAGATCACGTAACCTTCTTTAGCAACACTCCATTCGCCTTTTGATTCCCGGATATAATTTTGGTAACGTCCCGGATTGGAAGTGACTTCTAATGGATTTTTTAAATACCATCCATTTTCTAAAAGTTTATTTTTAGGTGCAGTTGCGCTGCCGATTGCTAATTCAAATATTTCACTGGTTTTTGCCGGCAGCTTAAAATATGCATCAAACATGGCAGACTTCATACCATAGTTTTTACCATTATATACTCTGGTAGAATAACTGTCCCATTGCATTACTGTCGTCCATTTGGAATTTTTATCGGGAGGAACGTCATGATTCCAAAGTTTGCTGATTACCGGCTGACGGGTCGGAATCCATTTCAACCCATCGTCTGGAATAGATGTGCCTTCCTTGCCAAAATTTTCGCCATAGGTAAAGAAGTGCGTATGTTTTTTTGCAAGATGCATGGAATCGTTGTCGGTAAGATTTCTTATCTGAGTAAAAACGGGGTCAGTGTCAACGAAAATTTTCATCGAAATAGAATCGAAAATTTCACCAATGGGGTGAAGTCCTGAGAGGTTTATAAATACCTCCGACTCAGAGACGAATTTTTTCACTTCAGTTACGCTTTTCCCGTACCATTGATGATTATGCTGGCTATAGTAAGTCCATTTGTCTTTAAGACCAAAGTCACTGAACGTTTTTTCAATAAATGAAATGCCGTATGTCGGGTCTGTTGAAACTTCATTGTTGATGGGGTTATAGCAGGATGCATAGTTATTACTGTCTTCCACAAAAAGTATTTCGAAGCCGAGGTAGTGAAGGCCTGCTACATATTGAAGGTGATGCCATACAAGTCCTCCTAAAGGTCCGCCTACGATGTATCCGGCAATTATTATTTTCTGACCTTTACGGCTGATGAATGACATGACTTAGAATTAATTAGATCTGGCGGCTTAGTGTTATGCAGATGTATCCGCAAGAAAAGATTTCTTTTTCAATTCAATGGAGTCTGAACTGATTCCCCGGTTAAAGTCTATTAATGAACCCCTTTCAAGATGTAGAATTCCATTGCATGTCTTCAAGGTGTCCAGTCTGTGTGTAATCATAAATGAGGTCCGGCCTTCCATTAGCTTTTCCATTGCATCCATAATCTGAGATTCGGTTTTGACATCTAGGGAACTTGTAGGTTCGTCCAGAATCAATACCGGAGCATTTTTTATAAAAGCTCTTGCTATTGCAATTCTCTGTCGCTCACCTCCGGACAATTTCATTCCTCTTTCACCAACCAATGTATCGTAACCATTCTCGCACCTCATAATAAAATCATGCGCATTCGCTGCTTTTGCTGCCATGATTACTTCTTTATCAGTGGCGCCCGGCAGGCCGTATTTAATGTTCTCACCTATTGATGCGGAAAATAGAACAGGTTCCTGAAGTACAATGCTGAACTGATTACGATAGTCCTCCAGTCTAACATTCTTAATATTCACGCCATCCATAAAAATGTTTCCTGAAGTTGGGTCATAAAACCTGGTGATAAGATTTACCAAGGTGGATTTCCCGGCCCCGGTAGAACCCATAATACCAATCCTGTCTCCACTTCGAATATCAAAGCTGATTTCATTAAGAATCTTTTTATTGTTTTCATAAGCAAAACTGACTTCCTCAAATCTGAAGTTTCCCTGTGAATTTGTCATACGCAGCGCATTTGGATCGTCCCAAACTTCTTTCTCCTTATCAAGAAGGGAAAAGACCCGTTCAGTGCTACTTAGCGATGACTGTATATCATTCAGATTCTTGCTGATGCTTTGTAACGGGGTAAATACTTGTGTTAAATAGGCTAAAATTAATGTCAGGTCGCCGATGGTGATCTCTCCAGACTTAACTAATGTGGCCCCCAGATAGATGAATAATGCAGTTGCTACGGCAAATAACATTCCGACCACAAAATAAAAGATGGCTCCTGTACGCGCTACTTTTAACTGTCCTCTTACAGCCTTATCCGCTCTTAAAGTGTACTTTTCTTCTTCGCCTCTTTCCTGTCCGAATGCTTTTACGATTCTTAAAGCGCCAAGTGCCTCATGTATTACTGAAATTGCTTTACTCTCATCCTCTTTAACAATATCCCAATCATGCCTTAGTTTTTTCGTTGATTTACGAATCAACAGGTATAAAGGGGGGATGATACAAATAGTGATTAAAGCAAATTGCCAGTTGATTAGAAATAAGACTACTATCATTGCTGCCAAAGTTAAAAATGATGAAAGTAGCGGCGATAGATTACTAACCAAAAAAGTCCGGATCGACATGGTGTCCCATTGTAACTTGTACAGCGCGTCAGACGTTCCTCTGCTGTCGTGATACGCCAGCGACAGCCGTTGAATATGGTTGAATAACGTGGTTCGGAAATCCAGCACAATTTTCTCCCCGGCAAATGCACTTAACATCCAGTTGGCAGCCATAATGATATTGTCGAAGAGTGCGATTACTAACGTAAAGACAACAGCAGTAACTAAAACAGCCTGGAATGAAAAATCAAAACCTGATGGAAAAAAAAAGGAGATAAACGAAGGCATCGGTTTAGATCCAAAAGCTGAATCAATGATTATTTTTAAGGCAAACGGTTTTAATAGAGTAACAGGAGACGCTAGTATATTTAAAAAGAAAAGTCCGATGAGATGTGCCCAAAAGGGTCTCACCTGCCGGGTAATCTTCTTTAATAGGGTAACGACAGAATATTTTTGATCCATAAGTTTAAATTTAATGACATCTAACCTGCAGTACTGTTAAGCCAGGCATTCGCGCATTGCTTCTTCCCTTTTTGACACAGTATCGTCTGGATTCAAATACCGGATGATTGTTGCAGGACTTCCTTTGACTACAGCATACTCAGGAACATCTTCTTCAATAAAAGATTTACAGCCAATAATACTGCCACGCCCAATTTTCACTCCTGGCATAATAACAGATCCAAATCCAATCCAAACGTTATTTCCTACTGTAATGGGGGCTGGAGATATTGTTATTTGTAAAGCCCTGTTTTGATCTACCGCAGCAGCCTGCAGTAACTGTCGCCTGTCGTTTAATGTAACATTTCCATCTACCCAGCCATCGAGTAATACCGCTGACCAGGAAATCATACAATGATCGCCTATTGAAATTGAATCATGGCAGTAAAAAAAAGAACCTTGAATTATCGTAAACTCTCCAATTGATATTTTAGCTTCCCCACTGCCAAAAAAAGTGGCTTTGTCATAACACCCACTGGCTTTGCCGATTTGAAAGGCTGGGGCAGCATCCGAACAGAACATTGCAAAACCGTATGAAGAGTCAATATATGAACTCTCATGAAGTTTTACATTCTCTGGCAGGCCGACGTCAAACCAATCAAAATCAAGCTTAATTCTTCCATTGTCATGGTGCCAGTTTAAAAGTTGATTTTCTTTCATAATACAGAACCAATTTTTACTGCCGGATTTCCAGCAACAATTTCACCTTCTTCCACATTGTTGATCACTACGGCACATGGTTGTATAATGGCTCCTTTTCCGATTGTAACTCCTTTTAAAATAGTGGCATTAAAACCGATCCATACATCGTCATTAATCGTTACAGGTTTAACTTTCATCATTTGTCTTTTTTGCCTGTTTCCCAAAGGTGACAAAGCAATAGTATCTGCTAATCTCGCTGCCGGTGACAGTGGATGGAAATCTGAGTCTGCTATAGTAACTCCTCCGGCAATCATGACATATTTTCCAATTGATATTTTATCTGCACATACCAATAATGCACTTTGTATATAGCTATAATCACCAATTTCTATACATCCGTTTTCTTCTGTCGCCAATGAGGTTCTCCAGAGAGTAACATTATCACCTGCAATAAAGCCGGGCATTCGGATCGAATGATAATTCATAAAACAAAATGAGGAATCAATCATTGTATTTTTTCCCACTTCAATGTTTTCTGGGATATTAAATTTAAACCAGTCACCAGGGATTTTGGCTCCTGGTTCCAGTAAATGAAAAATATTGGGCTTATTGATTACAGCCATAAGAGTACTAATTCAATATGTCTAACATTTTTTCGAGCACTTTATTACTATCGAAATATTCATTTGCAATTTCCAGGGCAGCTTTAGAATGCATTTGGTAATTGCCCTGAATTTCATCTATTGCATGTTTGATTTCAGGGATATTTGTAAACGAGAACAGGCCTGCTCCTTCTGGAATATAGTGCGACCAACCAGTTTCCTGCGTAACTACTGGTTTTCCTGAAGCCAGATAGCATGCTGACCTGCAGGAGAACCATCCGCTGAGTGATTTTACGTATGTTTCTTTCGCAACAGAAAATTCTGCATATGAGTTTTTAATAAATTCAAGATATCGAGCGGAATCTGGAACAACATCTTGAGGGTGATGCAGTGTCCATCCAATCTGAGTCAATTGTTTTGGATCGAAATTGGAATCTGAATTTAATGGCGGATTAACTACTACATTAAAAATCTGATCAGGGAAAATTAATGGAACTTCTTTAAACTTGTCAAATTCAACGTCTTTTTGTCCCCATTCCTCGTTTTCAAATTTGATCTTCGTTCTTCCCGACCAATTCATTATTGTTGAGTATGAATAACCGGTTTTATTATAATGACCGTTCCATAAATCAAGGCAAATAGGTTGACGTGTTGTGTACCAATCAAAAGTAAAACGTGGAATTTTGCATTCTGCGGAATTAATATTTTCGCCGTATGTAAACAAGAAGTTATGATTTTCCAGTAGTTTTTTCGTATTCCAGGTTTTCGATTCGGGCGCTTGCATTAGTTCGAGTCCATATTGTAATTGAGTAAACATAGGATCTGAATCAATTAAAATCCTACAAGGTATTTTTCTGTATTCGTCACGTAAAAATGTAGAACAGGAAATATTAATGAATATGTCTGCGCTGCTGCAGATTTCATTAATTTTTTTGTCTGACAATCCAAATGATTTTCCACTGACCACATCTCTATATGCCCAGTTTTCACTCATTCCGAAAGCTTCCATAGTTTTTTTCAGATAATTTATACATCCCGATGCATCATCCCATACATCATCCTGGGATTGGAATATCGGGTACAGCATTGTATCTTCAATATAATATACATCATGCCCCATTAGTTTTAAACCTAGTGGATACTGTATATAATCAATCGTTGCCCCACCAGTAGGATACAGCCCTATGAAACCCCCAACAATAATTCTCAGTTTCTCCATTCAAAATTCTTAGTAAACACTTTCAATGGTGCTGACCAGTTCCTTTTTTGTACTCCCGGTTTTCTCACTGATAGAAAGCACAGAATTAAATCCGTCTTTCATGTAGATTTCCTCCCTGTTTTTATCAAGGACAACTACATCCACTGTTTCAGGTACAAATATCCTGCTTTCTTTTTCAGGAGATAGTTGTTGGAATGCATCTGACAAAATATGTAAGGACCTGGCAGTGTCATCAAGGTATTTGCCCATTATTAGCAATGAAAGGATTCCAAATGTGAAAGAGACAAGATAGGCGCTGGTTATAAATGCCAACGCAGATAATATAGATAGGAATACAATGGAGGCAATTCCAGCAGTGGAATATTCAGGCCAGCACTTGAAACGCAACATCTGTTTATTTGCGCCGTGTTCCTCTATCGTTAAAAGGCACCTTCCGGAGACAAAAAAGCCTGAACTGATCTGTAAGTCCCAATTGTCAAAATTGCCGCCTCTTCTCATCCGCACTTTGGTTTGGATCAGTGCAGCCTCAATTTTGTGTAACCAATCTTCCGTAGACATCCATTTCTCAGACCATAAAGAAAGCGAAAAGCGATGTCTAAAATAATATTTCGGACTAAATATGGAAGTTCCCCGCTTACGCCATGGTGTTAGTCCGTAATTTAACCTTCCCCATAACCTTGCAACCGGCTGCACGATGTGAAGTAAAGTGGTGAATGTATGGTATTTAAATGCTTTCCAGGGCGTCT
This sequence comes from Chitinophagales bacterium, assembly GCA_031425315.1. Lineage (GTDB taxonomy): Bacteria > Bacteroidota > Bacteroidia > Chitinophagales > Chitinophagaceae > Pollutibacter. The sequence goes on along the minus strand of JANPJC010000037.1, from coordinate 18,380 downwards.
CAAATTTCTTCTTCTTTAATGCAAATGAGGCACTTAAAGCGGCCTGCAGAATGACAATTATAAGTGTCAGGAAAAAAAATGGCGCAACCCATAATAACGGCGCCCAACCGAGTCCAAACAGGCTTAATATCCCTAAAAGCGATACGAGAAGATACCATTCCGGCATTAAAGGAATGCTATTTAAATATGCTGGTCCGGTTTCATACACCGATTGAAAAGGTGCCGAACCCCAAACCCCATAAAATATTTTATCTTTCTTTAGTTTGATAGGCAATGTTATACCATTTCCGTATATTTTTCCGGCCCAGGAAAGATGCCCAAATTCGTTCTACTTCTCTGGCCATTTCCCTTCCAACAAAGCTTCCGCTTTTCCATAACCTTTTTGCTGTTTCCAATAAGCTTTGACTGAATTACGACGGTGATGCCAAACAAGCGCGGAAGGATGAAAGCCAATGGTCCTGCCGGTATGCTGGATTCGCCAGCAGAGATCAACATCATCACCTGCAGACCTGTAAATAGGATCAAACCCGCCGACTTCAAGTAATACTTCTTTGCGGAACGCCATATTGCATCCGGGAATATGTTCTGCAATTTCATCAGTCAGGAGCACATGCACAGGCCCCCCTGGAGCATGGGCAACACAGGTCGCTATCGGGCCATCTGATGCAGGGATAATATTAGGTCCACCGATTCCTCCATGATTGGAGGATTGAAAAGCATACGCCAGGTAATGTAACCAATGTGGATCCGGAAAGGCGTCGTCATCGAGATAAGCAACTATTTCTCCAATTGCATTGTGCATACCTGTATTACGCGCATTGCTTAACCCCTGATTTTCTGTACTGATTAACTTTACCGGATAATGTTTGACAACTGAAGCAGTGTTATCCTTAGATCCATCATCTACCACTATTACTTCAAAACTGGGATACTCCACATTCTTTAAGGCTTCCAAACTATCCCGGATTGTAGCTGACCCATTGTATGTACAAATAACGACCGATATAAAGGGAAGCCTTTGTTTGGTTGAAAAAGGCACTTGTGCAAACACTTCAGTAATCACTCTTAATGCCGGTTTCGCAGTCCTATCTCTCCTCACCAGCCCAAAATCCCAATCCTCAATGTCAAATCCTCCCCGCCACCATTCGTCTGTCCAGGCAAAAACAAATGCGCCTGCGCATCCTTTGGAAAATATTGTTCTTATCTGCCAATCCAGTACTTCAGCCTGTTTAGACTCACCATTCCGCATACTGTCTAAGCCGATTTCTGCTAATACGAGGGGTTGATCACCTGCAATATTATGAAGGCGTTGCAGATAGGCTTCCAATTTTTCCTTCGTTTCGAGATAGACGTTGAAGCACTGAAAATCCAGAAAGTGCAGATTCAAATATTCAGTGGTTGGATAATTGACGTAAGTAACCAATGCACCTGGATCAGCCAGTTTCACCACATCATAAATCTTTTTCAGAAATTTCTCCGTTTTTTCTGCACCCAGCCATCTCACTATCTGAGCGGGAATTTCGTTGCCGATTGCAAAACACAATAACGCATTATGATTAACACAAGATTCAACGCCTGTTTTTATTCTATTCAGAATGCTTCCTACTCTTTCTTTAGTTTCGAGGAAATTAATATGTTGTTCCCAGGGTAAACCGGCCATCACTTTTAATCCATACCTGTATGCGGCATCCAGTAGATAAAGTGGAGGTACAGTGTAAGTTCTGACGGTATTAATTCCGTTTTCGCTCATCAACCGGAAATCCTGATCTACCGTTTCTTCAATTGGAAATTGATCTCCATTTTGATCAGGACAAAACGTTCCATATGTTACTCCTTTGACGTAAAATTTTTCATTTCCAACATAGATAAATTTTCCCAATACGCGCGGCCTCGAGGCTGTGCTGCAGGCAGTCATTTTGTTAGATTTATTGGTTAAATACAGGACCATACCATTAAGTATTTAAGGTTATTAATACTCAGGCATACCAATCGTTAGACGTTTTTCAGCTAAGGGACAATGGACTTTCTATGGGATCATCAAAGTGTAGGAGGTAGGGCGGACTATAATGATGATGAAAATACCCATTCCCGGTAAAGAAAAAAAACTACTTTTTAAGGAGGCTGAAAAACTAACGTTAAAGCATCAGTGCATTTAGTCTAAAAAGAAAAGCACTTTCAAATTATGTGTAAATATTTATTGGTAATCAGTATTTTGGTGACATTATTTTATTTAAAAAATTTTATGCCTGAGTAACAGATATTTTATTTTTTAATTTGTGGCCTTGCAAGAATTATCACCCGAATTTGAATTATCCGGTCTGTAGGGGAGTCTCAATTTATAAACAGGAAGCAAAAGAAAATTAATCAATACGGTTTCACTTTTAACAATAATGCGAAACCAACATCCTGTACGGGTGTTTCTGTGAGCTGGATAAGATGTAAACCGTAAGGCGACCATACTCTGATTATGTCTCCTTTTTTCTTTTTAAGAATTGCATTTTCCATTACCGGAATTAATGTACCTCGTGCACGCCATCCAAGGTCACCTCCCGAAGGACCACTGCCGTCAGTATTGTATACCCGGGCCATATCTTCAATGGTAGTTTCTTTCCTTTTTACGCGGGCTAAAATAGAGTCTGCGAGTTTTTTCACTACTGTTTTATTCAGTTTTGGCGTATCCAGAAGAATATGTTTTACCCTGTAGAATGTATTAGGTGCTTTGCCAATAATCTGAATCAATGAACTGTCATCGGCGTATGGACCGTAAACTTTCTTCAATTTTCCGAAATAAGCCAAACTATCGGCACGCATTAAAAACTGTTTATTGCTGGTAACAAACACTGTATCAACCTTGTATTTCTTTTTCTTTGATTTCAGAAATGCAATAGGATCAGGCGCCTTTTCCAGGTCGCTTTTGAACTTTAAAACAGCCGGCGATTGAGCCGCCGCTGACGGCGAATCGAACAGGATAATCAAAAATGTTAAAAGCGAACAAATTAAGCGTCGTATGGGGTTGATCATCTGTAACTTATGAAAGTATATTTTAACAACAGCAAATATCGTGGAATTGCATTAAGGTATAATCTTTGTGCATAATTTACCGTCATCAACGTTTTAGAGTTGTCTTCATTTCAACATAATCTTCGAATATGAAAGTAGTTTTTTCAACGCTTTTAATTTTAGTTCTGGCAGGTGTAGCCAATGGTCAGCCATGGGAAAGCTACCAGATTTCAGTGAAGGGCGACACTATCAATTGTGTTGACCAAAAGAAAATGAAACAGGGAAAGTGGGTTGTAAGAATCGAAGACTTGCGCGGGGAGCCTGGTTATGAAGAAGAAGGATATTTTGCAGATGATAAGAAAGAAGGGCCCTGGAGGAAGTATAATTTAAGTGGCGATTTGCTGGCAATGGAAAATTATAAATGGGGATTCAGAGATGGCAAACAACAGTACTTTACCATGCTGGGCGATTTATTGAGGGAAGAAAGCTGGAAAGCTGTAAATCCTGAGAATCCCTATGATACGATTGATGTACCCGATCTTGACAATCCGGCTTTATCCATTAGTAAAGTGATTAAACATGATGGTTCTGAAATCAAACATGGTACCTGGAAGCTTTACGATCCCGCTACTGGTTTTATCGTGAAAACAGAAACGTTTGTATACGGTCAAAAGCCAGGTGCTAATGGAGTAGCCCAACCAGGTGAAACCGCAGCCCAGGCTGCTGAAAAACCCAAAGCGAAACCGAAAGCTGTAGAGGACTGGGAAAAGAAAAATTCAGGTAAGAAAAAAGTGACGGTGCGGGATGGCAGAACGGGAGGATGATTTGAAGTGCGAAGTAAGAAGTGCGAAATACGAAGTAAGCAACCATTGACCTGAACCACTATTAATGAAATAATTTACAAAATGCGGACGCCCGGGGCTTCCGCATTTTTTTTTGGCTTGCTGTTAACAGTTTCGAAGAATGGTATATATTTGATATCAAATTGATATCATAATAAATACTGTTTTATGGAAAAGACGCTTAAACCAATGTCAGGTTATTTCGCCTTAATTCTGGGGTTTGTATTTTTATTTATTACCGGGTATATGTTTTATCTGAAGTCGCGATCAGCTAGTGACATATACATTGGCTGGGGAATAACTTCCTTTTTTATATCCATGTTTTTCTTTAAAGGAATTATTGTTATCAGCCCAAACCATTCCAGGGTGCTGACCTTTTTTGGAAAGTATGTAGGTTCAGTAAAAGATAACGGATTGCTGTTTGTCAATCCATTATTTACCCGTCAGATGATTTCACTTCGTGCAGAAAACCTTGAAAGTGCAAAACTGAAAGTGAATGATAAATTAGGTAATCCTATTGAAATAGCAGCAGTGATTGTTTGGCAGGTGAAAGATACCTATAAGGCGGCTTTTGAAGTGGAAGGTTATGTCCATTATGTAAAAGTACAGAGTGAGGCGTCCGTCAGACATTTGGCTATGACTTATCCTTACGATAATATGGAAGCGGAGCATGATCCCAATGCAGGCAATCTTACTTTACGCGAAGGAGGTGATATGGTTAACAGGATGCTCGAAACAGAACTGAACGACAGACTTGCACCAGCAGGTATACATGTTCTGGAGGCAAGGTTATCGCATTTGGCTTATGCACCTGAAATTGCCGGGGCAATGTTACAACGTCAACAGGCTACTGCAATTGTAGCTGCAAGGTCAAAAATTGTTGAAGGTGCTGTGGGCATGGTGGAGATGGCGCTGGATCTTTTGTCAAGCAAACAAATTGTTACCCTTGATGAAGAAAAAAAGGCAGCAATGGTAAGCAATCTGCTGGTGGTATTATGTGCTGAGAAAGGTGCCACACCAATTCTTAATGCTGGTTCATTGTATCAATAAACAAATCCGATGTAGTGGCTAAAAAGAATTTTGTTTTACGAATAGATGAGCAGGTATATAATGCCCTCGAAAAATGGGCCGCCGATGAATTCCGAAGCGTTAATGGCCAGATTGAATGGATCCTTCATCAGAAACTCAAGGAAACATCCAGGTTAAAAAATAACGACGGCGGGGTGGGGGAAGACTCAGAAAATAAACGCAGTAAAAAATGAAGACCTGTTGCGGTGGGATACGTTATTTAAATCTTACTTTGAATAACGAATTTCCCGATCAGGAGGTTATAAAATTATTGCCATATGAAAAGCTTGCTTTTGTTATGCTTCATCTTCATATCCTTTTCAGGTACCCAGCGTTACCATGCAGCACCTTTAAAAAAACTATTGTATGTAGCCACACCTGGAATTCGAGATTATCTTGGATACGGAGGTCATGGAATACTGGTATTTGATATCAGCAATGGGCACAGGTTTGTAAAACGCATTCCAACAAAAGGATACCATCCTGATCAGACTCCTTCAAATGTAAAAGGTATAGCAGTTAGCATTCCCCTCAATAGTATTTATGTGAGTACGCTGGAATCAATGCAGCGTATTGACCTTCGCACAGATAAGATAATCTGGGAAAAGAATTATGAAGGCGGATGCGATCGGATGTCGGTATCTAAAGACGGACGCACAATTTATCTTCCTTCTCTGGAGAAAAATTTCTGGAATGTAGTGAATGCAGAAAGCGGAGAAGTGATAAAAAAAATTGACGGTTTTAAAAGGGCGCATAATACTTTGACTGGAATGTCAGGGAATGACGTATATATGGCTGACATCGGCAATCCCTGGGTATTTGTAACCGATACAAAAACAAATGATGTCAGATTAAAGGTTGGCCCTTTTTCAAATTACGTTCGCCCGTTTACTGTAGACGCAAAAGAAAAAATTGTATTCGTTACGGTTGACAGTTTGCTCGGTTTTGAAACTGGCGACCTGCAAACAGGTAAGAAGGTAAATAAAGTAACTGTAAAAGGATGGAACGCCGGACCTGTGCGCAGGCATGGAAATCCATCGCACGGCATTGCTTTAACTCCTGACGAAAAAGAAATCTGGCTCGCTGACGGTCATAACATGCGGATACACGTATTTAGCGGTCAGGTGCCGTATCAGCAACTCACCACTATTCCGTTACAGGATATGCCGGGCTGGATTAATTTCAGTCTGGACGGGAAATATGCTTACCCTTCCAGCGGCGAAGTGATTGAAACAAAGACCAGGAAAATTTTAAACGTATTGCAGGATGAAAATTATAATAATGTTGCGAGTGAAAAAATAATTGAAATTCATTTTGATGGTGATAAACCTGTTGTTGCCGGCGATCAATTTGGTATGGGCAGACGGAAGTAAGAAAGTTAATTTGATTTCATCTAAAGTGTTTTTTTAGGTTTACCAGGAACAAAACTTCCTGTTGGCGACGTATACCACGGATGAATTTCATAACTCAATCGTCCACTACTGATTGCAGGATCTTCTTTTAAAAGTTTTTCAACCTCGCTTTGTTCTTGACAATCGAATATAAATATCCCCCTCCAGTTGCCATCATCGCCAAAAGGTCCCGCCACCTTTAGCTTCCCCTGGTTATATAGGTTGGTGATATTAGCTATATGCCCGGCCTGTATTTTAACCGCAGTGGCTGAATCATGGCTGCGGTCTTTACCTGTAATCAGCATTACAAACCAATATTTCCTGATCTGGCTCTCTGGTGCCGCAGCTTTTTTTGTTTGACTGAAAGATATATGACAGAAGAAAATACAGATAAGGATCATTGACGATATTCTGAATAACATATTTTATTTTCAATCAAGTTATGCCGATTTAAACATCGAACAGATATAACCCAGACAAAAAAGGAAAATTGCCGGATAAGAATTGAATACCTGTTCTTCAATTCATATTACAATTTTAATTTCTTATAATAGCAAAATTGTTACATCCGAAAAAATGAGTGTTGACAACCACAGACTTAATTAAGTTGTACCAAATCCAATTAAATATTTAAAAATGAATATCAGGGATTTTCCGGGTTTGAAAACATTTAGAATTTTCTACCTAATGAAACTGAAAACGTTCAGCGGCCCATTGGCTATCGGGTTTCAGTGATGCGCTATTTGAATCAACATCAATAGTTTTATTTGCAAAGGAATATTTATTAGGGATATCCATTTAGACCGCAAAGAGAATACTGGCCATTGGTTTGGTTTTCCTGAAGATTCAAAATCAAACAGAAGCTATATTCAAGTTCATTAACATATTACCAGATTAACAAAGCATTTGAGTGAACTTTTCAATGTTTTTAATCTTTCCCGTTTCTTTCCGTTCTTTCCGGCTTACCGGCTATGTATTATGGGATTCAAGATCGCTGCTATTCAAAAGTAGTAGCCGGGAAGCCGGAAAAAGCGGGAATGAAGAATCGGTAAAAATACATTTAGATTTCACGCCCATCCAGCTGATGCGGCTAAAATGGATAATTTTAATATTTATATCTTGATCCCGGCGGGTATCATCCAGCTCAATTTAAGAGTATGGCACTGACGAGTACCAAATTTTTCCAGTGCTTTTTCAAATCATCAAGCAACCTATTTTCATAAATTAAAAAGAGGCAATCTGAAGAATCAGTCTGCCTCTTTCATTTACATTACACGTACAAGAAAACTAACTGTGAGTCAATGACAACTTTATGGTTAAATCACTTTTGTTTTTTTCTTATTTTTCTTCTCTGTAAAATCAACATTGATATTATGCCCCAGAATTACTTCACCAAAATCAGATTTCACTTTAATATTATTTGCACCTGATCCTGCATTGCCTTTGAAATTTTTATCAAACTTAGGACCTCTTCTATCTTCATCATCATCCCTGTCTTCTTTAATAGCAAAAGATGTTTTATTAGAAAAATCACCGAAGCTGGTCCTGATATCAAATTTTGCTGACAAATCATTGCTGGCATCCAGGTATACAGTAGAGTAGGAGGTTTTCAAATCAAATTCCTTTAATGAATTATCCACGCTTACTTTTAATTTATCACAAAATTCAACGCGCATTACCATATTACCGGTCATGTTTTTAACCTCACCACTGGAAAACTTAATTGTAAATCTTCCTCCCTGAATAGATTCTATACTCGCTGTGCCAAATTCTACAGTAACATCTTTTACATTGAATAACTTACCAGCTGTGAGGCTACCGAATTTACTTTCGAGTTTCACTGCTCCGCGATAATCGGGTACATTCATTGCACCAAATTGATTGGTGGCATCGAGTGCGCCGGTAACAGGCATATATACTGCGTAGTCGATTTTCATACTCTGTTCTTTGTACTCACCCTTATCTTTTTTCTGCCAGTTTTCGTTTTGATTTTTCATGTTGGTTTTAAAAAAAACCTCAGTTCCATTTTTACCATCTTCTATGCTGATGCGGTCCATAATTTTTTGCGCATACTCATCAGAAGAAGCTTTAGTAACGATAGTGATATCAACTTTTATTTCATTTTTATCCCATTGAATAATTTTCATTTCACCAAATTGATTATTCAGCCTCACTCTGTCGCCTGATGATAAGGGATAGGTTTTCGAATAATTTTTTCGCTTTTCAGCCAGGAGATCATTATCATTTGCCTTTGCCATCACAGATAACCCCGATAAGAAGAGTACACTAGCAATGAGTGATAATCGTAGTTTCATATTTTTTCCTTTACCGGATGTTTAACTTTTTGAATAATTACAAGTTGCTGATTTAACAGGTCGATCTGCATCTGCAGATTGCCGATCATAGCCTGTAAAAGCTGTTCTTTATTGGGGTTTGCACTTAACGTACTGCGCAGTACCTGGTATGTGCTGTCAAGCTTTTTGATATCTATAGAAAATTGAGCATATAGTTTAGGATTTTCTTTTTCAATAGATCTCAGTTCCTGCTGTTTTGTTTCTATCAGCGCGCTGAACTGGGCAACCATCTGGCCATACTGCGGATCTATCTGTTCAACCACCGGATCATTAGTATTTACCCCTGCGATTTCAGGCGTGGCCATATCATCCTTCCGGTTTGTGAAATATAAAGCGGAAAGTCCAATGGATATAAGAACTGCTGCGGCGATGCTCCATTTGAGAATGGTCATACTTACCAGCTTCGCCGGTTTGTTTTTTTTATTCATTCCGGATGCTATCTGTTCCCATATTCTTTCAGATGGTTCCAGGCCATCGAAATCTTCGCGATTGTCTCTTATAAATCTTTCCATATTTGTCATCTGGTACCTCCTCCTTTTAAAATCTGCAATAATTTTTGTTTTGCCCTCATATACTGTGTCCTTGTTGTTGACTCTGCAAGGCCCATAATCTGCGAAATTTCTTCGTGATCATAACCCTCCAGCAGGTATAAACTTAAAACTGTGCGATAACCATCCGGTAATAATTGAATCGCTTTCCTAACTTCCTCTACTTTCAATTGTATCTCCCGTTCATCTATACCGTTATCGTCTGGAATTTCACTTACCCAAACCTTATCTATATCTACTGTTTCAAGTCTTCTTTTACGTAAAACATTAATGGACTTATTAACAACGATCTGCTTCAGCCAGGAGCCAAAACTCGATTTATTGGCAAAGCTGTGAATATGCCTGAATGCATCAGTGAATGATTCCTGAAGAACATCTTCAGCTTCAGCCTGATTATTCAGGATACGAAAGCTGGTATTATACATTGCCTTAGAATAGAGTTCATATAATTTTCTGAACCCGGATGTTTCTCCCCGTTTACAGCTATCGACCAAGTCAGTATGTGGCATTGTTGCAGTCAGCTCCACCAGAAATATCGTTTGTATTAAAGACATGGGTACTAAATCAATGTTGCATTCCTGGTATAAGTTTTTTTACTTTTTTGATTTAGCATTCCAGAAGCCTGAAGTTATTACCTCCGGCTCAAAAAATGGAAAATTCCGGCAAAAAATAAGGCCCGGCATATGCCGGGCCTTTAACTTTCACAGATCAGATCCTATCATTTTTTATTAAACAGGGTATAGAATAAACTTACCTGAATGACGCTGTTTTTAAAGTCGGGGTCAACGTTCTGACTGTCGAAATCACCCACTTTAGACACTCCAGCTAAATAGCGCGCGCCAATGCCAAAACCACTTTTTCCATGAAACCCTAAGCCAGCACCCAAAGAAAGATCGAGGTCCTGTGCAAAATTTTCAATCGTCTGGTTGGGAATATCCGCATCTTCGCCAACTTTAAAACCAACCTGTGGACCCGCTTCAATATAAAAGCCGCCATTGAAACGGAATTTTGCCATCACAGGAATCTGGATGTATGATACTTTGAGGTTTGTTTCATTGCCTGCTTCATTATATTTTGCTCCCTGCGAGGAAAATAAAACTTCAGGAGAAATAGCGAAATTATCGCCCAGCCAAAAATGCATCGTACCACCCAGGTGAAATCCTAACAATGCCTTGGTATCAATGTCACCACCAGTATAGTTGCTAATATTTACTCCACCTTTTACTCCGAGTTGAAACTTTTGTGCGTAAGTTCCGGTTGCTGTTAGTAATAGAACAGCGAAAAGCATTTTTTTCATTTTCTTTTTGTTTTAAGAGAAATAAGAAACTTCCTATTTTCCCCGGTTAAGATTTTTGTTTTTCAGTACTTCAGATACCTTATCAGAGATCACATTTAAATGCTTTAGTTTAATGCAACTAAATTTTTCTTTTTGTCACCGCATCCACATTTGCCGAATTGAAAAAGTAATCCAATATCGAATGTGGCAAAGCTGCTTTTCATATTACTCACTTCAGGTTGAATACCTTCGTATTTTCCATTGAACAGAAAATGATATTGTGCCTGAACAAAAGGCGAAACCACACCGGTATTCCAAAGAAGACCAGTTTTGGGTGCAATTCCCCAATGTGTGGATTTGTTTTCAGCGTTAAAAGATCCGGACTGCGATTTAAATGCAATGTTGATATTGGATGCATAAACTGCAATATCTGTGCCTGCATAAGGTCGTAATTTTTTATCGCTGAAATACACTTCTATCATTGCAGCTAATGAAGTTGAGGCATCAAAAGATTTAGTGTCAACACTATTTACAGTTACCTTTTCATAATTCTTCAACCAACTCCTCATACCCAACCCAACAGCAAGTGTTTTGTTTTTAAAAAAATATTTTCCCTGGAATCCTTTTCCTATCTGATTGTTTTGATCAGCATCAGAAGCCGTATGGTATGATCCCTGTATTCCCGCAACAAATTGGGCAGATACTGCAGCAGAAAGAAGTAACAATAGCAGGGTAGCAGTGAAAGCAATGTTCTTTTTCATATTGGATGTTTTATTTGGCTATCGAATTGGCTCCACAATCATAAACAATAAAAAAGTCTGGCAACATGTGCCAGACTTTTTTTAACAAGTATTATACATTACTGTTCGATTAAACAATAACAGGTCTATGAATTATTTTCCTGCAATCTGACTGCGAATTACATTCAGTGCACCACCAGCTTTGAACCATTCAATCTGCTGTTCATTGTAAGTATGGTTGACTTTTATTTCATCTGTCTTTCCATCAGCATGGTGAAGAAGTAGGGTAAGTTGTTTGCCGGGAGCAAATGAGGTAAGACCGATAACATCTATCACATCATCTTCCTGCACTTTGTCATAATCTTCTTTGCTTGCAAAAGTAAGTGCAAGCATTCCCTGCTTCTTAAGATTGGTTTCATGAATTCGTGCGAAGCTCCTTACGAGTATAACTCTTACGCCTAAGTGCCTGGGTTCCATTGCCGCATGTTCTCGGCTTGAACCCTCTCCATAATTTTCATCTCCTACAACAACTGATCCGATACCTTCGGCTTTATAGGCACGTGCGGTGTCAGGAACCGCGCCGTAGATGCCAGTAATCTGATTTTTTACTGAGTCGGTTTTATCGTTGAAATAATTCACTGCTCCAATCAACATGTTATTTGAAATATTGTCGAGGTGGCCGCGGAATTTTAACCATGGGCCTGCCATTGAAATATGATCGGTCGTACATTTTCCTTTGGCTTTTATCAGGAGTTTCAAACCTTTCACGTCTGTTTTTTCCCAGGCAGAAAATGGTTCGAGAAGTTGAAGTCTTTTCGATTCAGGATCAACTTTCACGCTTACTTTACTTCCGTCTTCTGCAGGCGCCTGGTAGCCAGGATCATCAACCGAAAATCCTTTTGGAGGCAGTTCAAAACCGGTAGGTTCATCGAGTTTTACTGATTCACCTTTATCATTAATGATAGTATCAGTTAAAGGATTAAATGCGATGGTGCCTGCAATAGCCATTGCCGTTACTACTTCCGGTGAAGCAACAAAAGCATGTGTGCTGGCCAGTCCATCGTTTCTCTTAGCGAAATTTCTATTGAATGAAGTAATGATCGTATTTTTTCTGTTTGGATCGTCAATATGCCGCGCCCATTGACCGATGCAGGGTCCGCACGCGTTAGCCAATACTACTCCACCAACTTCTTCAAACTGTCGGATGAATCCGTCTCTTTCTATCGTAAACCGAACCAGCTCACTACCTGGGGTAATGGTGAACTCAGAATTAGCTTTCAGTCCTTTACTAACTGCATCTTTTACGATAGATGCTGACCTGCTGATATCTTCGTATGAAGAATTGGTACAACTGCCGATCAATGCCACCTCTAGTTTTGCAGGCCATCCATTTTTTTCCACAGCTTCCTTCATTGCAGATACCGGTGTAGCGAGGTCAGGTGTAAAAGGACCATTAACATATGGTTCCAATGTGCTGAGGTCAAGTTCAAGTACCTGGTCGTAAAATGCTTCAGGATTGGCATATACCTCAGCATCCGGACGGAGATGTTCGATAACACTATCAGCCAAAGCTGCCACTTCTGCTCTTTCCGTAGCTCTCAGGTAATCGCCCATTTTGTTATCATACGCAAATACTGAGCATGTAGCACCAATTTCGGCACCCATATTACAGATCGTTGCTTTCCCTGTTGCGCTTAGGCTATCGGCTCCCTCTCCAAAATATTCTACAATTGCTCCTGTACCGCCTTTTACAGTGAGTTTTCCGGCCACCCAGAGTATTATGTCCTTGGCAGATGTCCAGCCACTCATTTTACCGGTGAGTTTAACTCCAATCAGTTTAGGCATTTTTAGTTCCCATGGTAAACCTGCCATCACATCAACCGCATCGGCACCACCAACACCGATCGCAACCATACCAAGACCGCCTGCATTCGGCGTATGAGAGTCTGTGCCAATCATCATACCACCTGGAAATGCGTAGTTTTCTAAAACAACCTGGTGAATAATGCCTGCACCGGCTTTCCAGAATCCGATGCCGTATTTGTTGGAGATTGATGAAAGGAAGTCATATACTTCGCGGTTAGTATCAAGTGCATTCTTCAAATCTTCTACGGCACCATTTTTGGCTTGTATAAGGTGATCGCAGTGAACGGTGCTCGGTACTGCAACGGTGTCGCGTCCGCAAGTCATGAACTGAAGAAGGGCCATCTGTGCAGTAGCATCCTGCATAGCAACCCGGTCTGGCGCGAAGTCAACATAATCCGCACCCCTGACATATGCCCTGGTCGGAGGCTGATGCAAATGAGAATAAAGTATTTTTTCGGCTAGTGTAAGTGGTTGACCTGCAATGGCTCTTGCTTTTTCAATTTTACCTGGCAAATCCGCATAAACTTTTCTGATGAGGTTGAGATCGAAAACCATGGGTTAAAATTTTTGTTTGGAAGATTATCCCCCTGCTTGCCGTGGACCGGATCTGCAGGAAAAAAGGCATAAAATTAAGTGATGCGAATGTAAAGAAAAGACGATCTGCCACCAACTGTTCGTTAAATAAAAAACTAATAACTAAATTTGGAATATGAACCGGTTCAAAAGCTATATCGAATGGCAGGTTTTCGGAGTTTGCACCCGGATCGGTGAATTCATGGGGATATCCACTTTGACGATCAGAAAGTACTTTATCTACATTTCCTTCATCACTATGGGATCGCCTGTTATCATTTATGTATTTTTTGCTTTCTGGATGAACATCAAGAATTACATAATGAAGGCAAGAAGAAATCCTCTCCGTTACCTCTAAACGTAGTATCAATAATCACCTGTGTTCGAATTTGATTTTGACCATACAGATTTCAGGTCATTACTCCATGATCTTGCCCTGCAACTGGGCGTGGAACTTCAGGGTGATACGCTATACTTTACACCTGAGCAGGGTGAGGGTTATGTACATGCTTTGAATCTTCCCAATGGTCTGAGTATATTAATTTCCAGCAATTGCCTTGAATTTGATGCATATCTGCACAGGCGGGTCAATCCGGAGCTTTTCTATATTCTGAATTTCGATGAGATCTATATTAAAAGCCAGTATACGGAAATCATTAACCGAAACAAAAGCCAATATCCTCCGCCGGTGTATTCAGGGGCATGCCTGAACACCACATTTTTTGATAAAATCACATTTAGTGCCAAGGGTAATGGAATGCGGTTGATCAGGTGTATGTTCAATGCAGCATGGATGTCAAAATTTCTGGGTATCCAAAAAAATGACGAAGTATTGATGAGGTATTTATCATTACGGGCAAGGAATCTCAATTTTGAGCCGATGGATGCAGAATACCGGATGCTGGTGAATGATATCTTTAACACCGATCCGGAAAATCCGCTGCTTGCAACTATTACAGAAAACAGGATCATGTTATTAATTGAATTGTTCTTTACCCGTATCTATAAACGATCAGGCGACCTGAGGCTTTTAAAATTCAGTGAAAAAGATATTTATCGGTTAATGGAGATTGAGAACAGCCTCGTCCACGACTTCGGTAAACCACCACTAACTGTAGAGGAATTGGCTGATAAACATGAAATTGGAGTGTCTAAACTAAAGCGACAGTTTAAGCAGATCTACGGCAAGCCGGTATATGAATATTATCAGAAATACAGAATGGAAAAGGCTAAACATCTGCTACTTTCCGGACAGTTTACGGTTAAGGAAGTGGGTTATAGTTTGGGTTATCAAAACCTGAGCAATTTTGCTTCCGCCTTTAAAAAAGAGTTCGGCGCACTGCCCAGTGAGCTCACCAAATCATAATAATCGATCTGTTTAGAACGATCCGTATCTATGCGGTTTTTATTATATATTTTTGATATGTAAAACATCCACATTGATAAGGTATAGTTATGCTATTACGGATTTTAGAAACTTCTTACAGGGCCTCGCTGCTAAGGTTGATGCAGATATGATTGAAGGAAAGCTAGTTTTCCCATCTTTTCTTGGAAATGGGTATATGCAGTTCATAGATTTGCCCAATGGTCTTCAGGCTTTGATAAGTGATTTTTCCCTCGAACAGGATTTTCTTATTGAACGATCAAAAAGTGATACCGAATTTTATGTGCTTAATTGCGACATTGTAACCAATAGCAGAAAACTTTATATTGATGTTGACAATGACAGGATGGAAAGAAAGGGGGATGACCTCGCTGTGATGTATCTGCTGAGTTTCCTGTCTGATATGAATCAATTCGCCACCGGCGGTACAAAATTCTCCTCTGTCAGGGTGCTGATCAGCCGCGACTGGCTTGGGCAATATCTTAAAATAGAGCAGCTTGACCAGGTTCTGCAACGCTACCTGGCGCTTAAATCTAAAAGTGTTCACATCCGGGAAATTGATTATGAAACCCGTTCACTAATGAATGAGATTCTTAATCCTGATACCAGCTCGCCTGTAGGAGCGGCATATTTTCAAAACCGCATAATGATGATGGTTGAGAATTTCTTCACCTGGATGTATGATCAACTTTCAGTCACTGAACTTCAAATCAGGATGACAAGGGAAGATATTGATCAGATGATAAAAGTGGAAGAAGTTTTGATGAAAGACATTTCTCATGCTCCTACGATAAAGGAACTGTCGGTGATTGCTGCGATGAGTCCATCAAAATTGAAGAAGCAATTCAAGGATGTTTATGGAATGCCCATATACGAATATTTTCAAAAGTTAAGAATGCAGAAAGCCCACGATTTATTAATGGAAGGTAACAGGACGATCAAAGCAGTAGGTATAGAACTTGGGTTTTCCAATCTCAGTAATTTCTCTCTCGCATTTAAAAAAGAACATCGGGTGTTGCCAAGTGAGTTATTGAAAATGAGTCAGTTGGGAAGAATTGATAAATAATTTTTTAGGCTCTGGTTTACTTAATCGAAACAATTTTTCTTCTCATTAAAATGCAATGATTTTCATGTTTAAGAAGCTAAGGTAATCTGCATTAAAATTTCGATGAC
This sequence comes from Chitinophagales bacterium, assembly GCA_031425315.1. Classification (GTDB taxonomy): domain Bacteria; phylum Bacteroidota; class Bacteroidia; order Chitinophagales; family Chitinophagaceae; genus Pollutibacter. Next base: position 2,165 of record JANPJC010000037.1, on the reverse strand, counting down.
TATTAAGATGATCGAACTTTTGCGTTGGCTGTTCTTTATGTCAAGCTTTGTGCTCAAACGTACTTTCACCCATTTTTTTCAGATTTTTTTTTGTGGCATTATTTGATACTTGTTGAAAAACAATGTTTTAACGTAGGTGCTGCTAAATCGTTGTAAACCATAGCGCGTTTACGGGTATTTTTTTACCCAAAAGGGTTAGCGTGAAATCTTTTTTAGCATTGTATTTGCACTGCGTTAGAAACTTCTATGAAAACCTATAGGGAAGGTTGCGGTTAAGGCTCGAGTATACCTTCCCTATTTTTTCCAATCCTTTATAAACCGCTTTTAGATACCCTGATAAAGGCAATCGATTAAACTGGCATTGATATCTGGGCAAACTTTGCATCCCGTTTTTAAATTCCGACTATCCACCAATCCCATGAAAACACTTGATGGCCGAAATCTCTTTTCTCTGTAGTCCTGGAAATTAAAAAATTGCCCCATAAAAGAGGGGCTTTTTTTATTTCCGGTCAGTTCGAAATTGTCGGTTATCTTTTGTGTGTATCCTAATGTTACGTTAGGTTAAATCCAGTTCTCCGGCAAAGCTTTTTTAAACAAATGTTAGAGTAGAAAACAGTTTTGTTAAATCTCTGGAACAATAAAAAACTGGTCAGTTGAGCAGCTAATTACAAAGCAATAACAAATAGGTTTAGCCAACCTTAACGTGGTCAACATGGTATGATGCCGGAAAAAGTTCTGAAAGTCATAAAGCTTCCTTGAGACGAACCAATTGTTCAAGTAAGGGTTCCAATAAATTGAGCTTTAACATGTTAGCGCCGTCGCTTTTGGCAATTGACGGGTCCGGATGGGTTTCAATAAATAATCCATTTGCACCGGTGGCAATTGCTGCTTTGGCGATGGTTCCGATGAGTTGGGGATTGCCGCCTGTGATTCCACTGGTTTGGTTAGGTTGCTGAAGGGAATGTGTACAGTCCATCACCACAGGATAACCGAAAGCACCCATTATCGGAATGTTCCGGTAATCAACCACCAGATCCTGGTAGCCGAAAGTTGTACCTCTTTCAGTGAGCATTATTTTTTCATTCCCGGTTTTCTTAATTTTATCTACTGCGAAACGCATTGATTCTCCACTCAGGAATTGCCCTTTTTTTACATTCACAATTTTACCTGTGTCGCCCGCTGCAACTAAGAGGTCTGTTTGCCTGCAGAGAAAAGCAGGTATCTGCAGAATATCTGCATATTTCGCCGCAGGTGCCGCTTCATCATGAGCATGGATATCTGTTGTTACAGGCAGTTTGTAATAATCACCTGTTTTACGTAAAAGTTGCAGCGCTGTTTCATCGCCAATTCCGGTAAATGAATTCGCGCTGGTTCGGTTGGCTTTTCGATACGATGCTTTAAATATATATGGGATACCCAATCTTTTACAAATGCCAGACACCTTATCCGCCACCTCCATAATCAATTCTTCACTTTCAATAACACATGGGCCTGCAATAAGAAAAAAGTTTTTTTCATTATAAGACTGATTGGCGAAAAGGTCTTTTAGAAAATTTTGCATAAGCAAATATAAAGAAAGTGCGAAGTACGAAGTGCGAAGGGGGAAGTAACCGTTGCTTGCGTGAATCGTCAATCGTCAATCGTGAATGAACAGCCCCCACGAAGTGAATGTGTGAATATGTCAATAAGTGAATTCGAAACAAGTGCGAGGTGCGAAGTAACAGCCGTGGGCAACGTGAATCGTGAATTGTGAAACGTGAATGCGTTGAAATGTGAATTTGTGAAAAGTGCGAAGAACGAAGTGCGAAAGGGGAAGTAAAAGCCGTTGCCTGCGTGAATCGTCAATCGTCAATCGTGAATGCCTTGAAATGTGAATTTGTGAATCGGTCAATGAGTGAATTCGAGGCAAGTGCGAAGTACGAATTGCGAAGGGGGAAGTAACAGCCGATGCCTGCGTGATCTAGAATCGTGAATCAATACCGTTGAATTAAGTATTTTAGTTTGAAATTCAGATATTTTTAGCAGGCTGTTCTTTCCGTGTATTCTTGTGCCATGAAGTTAAGAGAAGTTCTTTTAACATGCTGTAATGATGATGATGCATTCTTCGTATGAAGACGAAGCATCGGCAACGCTGTACAGGCGGGGTTGTCAAACCGCTCTTCGCT
>JANPJC010000036.1:0-3575 GCA_031425315.1 Chitinophagales bacterium | reverse complement strand
TAGGTATGTGTTAATGACAGGCCGGTTGCAATTATTCGAGTACTCCAAAGATTTAAACCAGTCATTTGACGAGGAAGATTAGCATAAGAATCAATAATGTAAGAACTACATTATGAACAAATATATAGTTACATATTCTTTTTAATGACTCAAACTGAGGTGAGACAGATCGTGTATAAAGAAAAAGAGTATTTAATGAAAAACCACCGGCGCCTCCCAAATTATAATTATTCTTATCAGCGAGATAGGAGAATAAATATGATCGCGCTATAATTGCAAGAACCAGATAAATTGTCAAAAAACTCACAGCGTTCATTTCGTTTTAGGTGTATGCGTTTAACATTTACTCGAATTCTAACCTTCCGCTTTTCTGAATGCGTTTTTTAAAAAATGCGTTTGCTGCCTCAGTTATTCTTTTTAACCTATTGCAAAAAGAATGCAGTTACAATCGGTAAAATGACTGCAATTACCACGAGCCATCCATTCTTACGATAATCAGAAGGACTTTCATCTTTCCATTTAACTTTTAAAGTATTGAATTTGCCGTTATACTGCAAATAACTGATCACGTTAAAACCAAAAAACGGTACAAACGCCACTGCTCCAATATTCTTTGCACCCACTGTTTCAACTACTTTTTCCCTGACATTTAAGACATGAATAATAATCATGAATATATCGAATATGCACATTGTGTAAATCATACTGACTGCCATCAGGGATCTGACTCCTGTTCTTCCATCACTTCTTAAATAAAACTTTGTAAACCGATAGTAGATGTAGTCAATCACTGTTTTCATTTCTCTTGCGTCTTATTAATTCAAATCTAATTTTAAGTTAGACTCCAGTAATAATATCATAATGCTATCTTAATTACTCCATATAAGATTTTATTCAGGTAAAAAACTCTTAGTAGCAGAATCTAAATACTGTTGATTATACATTTTATAATCCTCTCCGGTAATCAATAGTCTCAAAGAGTTAGTCTTCGCCGGATAAAGCGCAGGATACGTTTTCCCGACATGTGAAATACCATTAGACAAAATCGATGAACTGCTGATTGAGATTTTTTTTTCACCATTAAATTCAAATTCACATCTATACGACGGCCTTCTTCCCGCTGCTCCTTTACTTGAACCCAAATAGTTAACGATTTTCGCATGTACAATTTTTCCATTTATCTTCAAATCATTTTCATTATTACGTTTCTTGATGGTTAAAAGATGAAAAAGACAAAAAAGCCAATTGTAACCAAATAACCATAGTGATTTTTTTTTCCTTGCACAACAGTTATTCAATCGAACACAATAATTATTTTGATCGGATATGTTAACTCAATATAAGATGCCTCACTTCTGTATTTAAAATTTGTGAAGTGCAGGATTGTATTTCTTCAAGCCTGAATGCTTAATAAATAACGGCTGTTCAACTAGCAACGGCTGTTCAACCAGCAACCAGTAACTAGTTACCAGCAACGCTGTTAACTATACCTGTCATTCCTCCACGGATAAGCTGTATCTGAATATCCTCTCTCTTCCCAAAATCCTAATTTGTTTCCGTGAAGAAATTCAATCCGGTTGATCCACTTCGCGCCTTTCCAGGCATAAAGTTGCGGCGTGATCATCCGCACCGGACCGCCATGTTCTTTTGGTAAAGGCAAGCCTTCAAAAGTATGTACCAGTAGTACATCAGGCTTCAGTGCTTCTTCGAGTGAAATGTTGGTGGAGTAATCATCATACCCATAACACATGATATGCGTAGCCGTTTCTTTCGGCATCACCAGTGCCGCAATATCAATCATCCGGACACCTTTCCATTCCATGTCGAGTTTCGACCAGGTAGTGACACAATGAAAATCTGAAACGTCATCAGACTGAGGCAGGTCCATAAAATCCTGCCAGCTTAATATTACCGGATTTTCCACTTCACCGTCAATTACCAGCGACCATTTCTCCAGTGGCACTGCAGGCTGAACGCCGAGGTCCAGTACAGGCCATTTTTTTGTAATGGTTTGCCCGATCGGTTGCACCGGCATGCCGTGCCGGTTCAGGGGCCCGCGGCCAAGTGGTTCATTATCCGACACAGAAGGCGTTGAATTGATCTTCGCTTCAAAACGCGCTTTTAATTTCATCCGCGCCTCCACTATCCTTTCCAATTTTTCGTCTGCTGACATAATTGAATTTTTATCATTTAATCTACTGAAATCTTTCCGGATGACTATGCAATGTTTAACATCATACAATGCAACGCTGATGCCCGGCAGCTTGTCAATCTGTCAAAATCATCCACATGCAATTGATACGATTGTTATTGGTATTTGCAGTGCTGACTTCCGGAGCTTGTTCTAAAAATTCTAATATCATCAAGTCTGCTTCCACTGAAGCAAACGGCACATGGGATCTCGTTGAAATCAACAGCAACCAGATGTGGGGCGGGCCTTTTTCCTGGAAAACAATTGATGAAGATGTAAAAGTACAATTTACGGCCGACGGTAAATATCTGCGCAAGGATGCTGGTGAATCCACCTTTAAACTGATAGGTGACTATGTCCTGAAAAATGACGATAAGGTAGAATTGACCATACGCGGAACTGATGGGGCGTCGGACTCGATTCTGACTGTTGATTTTATTCTGCATGATGGTACTTTGATCCTGGGCACGGGCCGCACTGAAACAACTATCCAGGAGAAATTTGTGAAGGAATAAAACTTCAAAAAAAGAAACCTGTCCATTGAATGAAAAAGCATGCAGTAGCGCTGACTACTGCAAGCTTTTTTTCTGACTCCATAATCAGATTATCGCAAGGATGAAATTCTAAATCTTATTACTTCCCGGCTTTATCTCAACCGTTTCAATCTTTCCAGCCCAGCTATATTTCAATTTCAACGGAATGTTGGATTGAATGGTGAGTTCAGGTTTTTGATTGGCATTGGTACGGCCCGCACACATTAACGAAATCATCCCTTCTTTGCCTAAGGGATATCTTTCAATGCCGTGTTCTTCTGTCAATCTGATATCCCACTCTATGGTTTGGCTTTGCACATTGGATGTAATACCAAAAATGCCTTCAAACATTACCGAAATCGGCACCAGTCCTGTCCAGCCTATAAATTCAGGCCGGGCTAAAAATCCGGGGTCAGTGGATTCGGGCGCATAGTATTCAAAAAAAGTCCCTGTCTTTTTAAACACTTCCAAAACCTGCTGGTGATGTTTTACGGAAATATCGAACGCCAAAGCATCGAGTTTTTTATTTCTCAAACCTGCAATCACCATATAATTGGTAGGTGCCCACACGCCCCCCTGCCAATACCTTCCATCGGCCTGGTATTTTTCATGATCAGCCGGCATGCTGGGGATAGGATGTTTGCGGGCAAAGGTTTTAGGATCACTCAGGTGCGCAACAAACCGCTTTAACTCTTCCGGCTGTAAAATATCTGTCCATAATGCCCAATAGGCACCAATGCTTTTTAATGTGCCCAGGGAGCCATCAGCATATCTATCATAAAAAAATGAAGTTTTAGGATCCCATAATTTTTCTCTTATAAACTTCTTCAGGAATTTAGTCTCCTCCTCTA